>JAWXUQ010000086.1:0-9773 GCA_044426225.1 Faecalibacterium sp.
CGCTCTTCCTATCTCCCGCACCGCAGACGCAGTGGCAGGGGTGTTTGTCCCCGCTGTTATCGGCATTGCGGTGGTGGCAGGTGGTATCTGGTGGGCGGTCAGCGGCGATTTTTCGTTTGCGCTCAAAATTTTCACGAGCATTTTGGTGATTGCTTGCCCCTGCGCCATGGGGCTTGCCACCCCAACTGCCATTATCGTGGGCACTGGGCTTGGCGCAAACCAAGGCATTTTAATCCGCAATGGCGAAGCGCTTGAAATCACCCACAGCGTATCCACTGTTATCTTTGATAAAACAGGCACCATCACAGCGGGCGAGCCTGCTGTTACCGATATCGTGCTTGTCGCCCAAGATGGCGCAATGCCAGAAGGGGAACGCACAGACGATACCGCGCCCGCACTGGCACAAAGCGCAGAGGATGAACTCTTGCGCGTTGCCTTTGCGCTTGAGCAGATGTCGGAGCATCCGCTTTCTAAAGCAATCTGCGGGGCGGCACAGGCACGGGATATTGTCGCCCCACCTGCCACCGATTTTGAAAATATGACTGGGCACGGGCTGCGCGGCAAAAACGCAGCACAGCAGGAAATCATCATCGGCAATGCGCAATGCATGCAGGCATGTGGCATAGAAACCGCCGCTCACCACCAAACGGTTGCCACCCGCAAGGCAGAGGGAAAAACGGTTGTCTTTGTGGCAAAAGCGGGGCAGTTGCTTGGGTTTATCGCCATGGCAGATACCCTCAAGCCTGAGGCAAAGGGCGCGATTGCACAGCTGCATGGCATGGGTATCCAGACCGTGCTGCTGACGGGCGACAATGCCGCCGCCGCCCATTTTATCGCCGCACAGGTCGGCATTGATGAGGTAGTGGCAGAGGTGCTGCCCACTGGCAAATCCGCCGTGGTGCAGCAGTACCAAGCCAAGGGGCAAAGCGTCATGATGGTGGGGGACGGCATTAACGATGCGCCCGCCTTAACCCAAGCAGACATCGGCTGCGCGATTGGCAATGGCAGCGATATCGCCATTGATTGCGCTGAGGTGGTGCTGATGAAATCCGACATTCGGGATGTGCCCAAATCCATCGCCCTGAGCAAGGCGACCATCCGCAACATCAAGCAGAATTTATTCTGGGCATTTATCTATAACACCCTCGGTATCCCAGTGGCGGCGGGTGTGCTGTACCCCGCCTTTGGCTTGCTGCTTTCGCCCATGGTTGGCGGGCTCGCCATGAGCCTTAGCTCGCTCTTTGTGGTCAGCAATGCGCTGCGGCTGAAAGGAACAAAATTATGAGTACCCACAAAACCAAGGTGCGCGAGGCAGAGGAGCTGCAACGGCTGAACAACCGCCTCAAACGGATGGAAGGGCAGCTGCGCGGCATACAGAATATGCTCGAAAACGATGCCTATTGCACCGATATCCTCACCCAAGTGGCGGCGGTACAATCGGGGCTGAATGCCTTTAATCGCGAATTGCTAGAGGCGCATATCCGCACCTGCGTGGTGTCGGAAATCAAACAAGGTGACCCTGAGGTTGTCACAGACCTCGTGAAAACAATACACAAACTAATGAAATGAGGCAGACTATGAAAGTTTTGAACATCCCCGACATGCACTGTGGAAAATGCGTTGCCCGCATTGAGGCAGCCTTCGCAGAGGACGGTATTCCCTGCACCGTCGCACTAGAAAGCCAAACCGTATCGGTTGCTGAGGCAGATGTCGCCCGCGCCACCGAAACCCTAGATGATTTAGGCTTCACCGTAGCGGAATAAGCGTAAACTGAAGATTATTTCGTAGGGCGGTTTTATACCTGCCCGCGTCAGCTAGCACAAAACAACAAAGCCCTGCCAAGATGTCGCAATCTTGGCAGGGCTTCTGTTTTGTGGGTATCATTGATTTATTTTGCGTCCCATCCGTAGGGGCGAGCTGTGGTTGCCCGTCAGTTTGCAGCACGCGCCTGTATAAGCTGCATGTTATTTCTCGTACTTCTTGGTGCTTAACATCCGTGTCGCGTTCAAAATGGCGAGCACTGCCACCCCAACATCGGCAAACACCGCTTCCCACATGTTGGATAAGCCAAAGGCGGTCAAAATTAGCACCCCTAGCTTAATGCCTAGTGCAAAGGCAATGTTCTGTTTGACAATCCGCAGGGTGCGGCGGGCGATATCCACCGCCACTGCGATTTTGGCGGGTTCGTCCGTCATAATCACGATGTCTGCCGCCTCAATTGCTGCGTCTGAGCCAATGCCGCCCATTGCAATGCCCACATCGGCGCGGGCAAGCACAGGTGCATCGTTAATGCCATCCCCTACAAAGGCGAGTTTGCCCTTGCAGGCGGCAAGCATGGCTTCGGTGTGCGCTACCTTATCCGTGGGCAGCAACTGGGTGTGCACCTCGTCAAGCCCAAGCTGCGCGGCAACTGCTTCGCCAATCGCTTTGGCATCGCCTGTCAGCATCACAGTCTTGGCAATGCCCGCCCTTTTTAGCGCGGCAATGGCAGTGGCGGCATCTGGCTTTACTTCGTCTGTAATCACCAAATAGCCCGCGTATTCGCCCGCAATTCCTAGGTGCACCGCTGTGCCAAGCATCGCTTTGGGCACTGCGCCCGCAGGGGGTACAATGCCCTGCTGTGCAAGCATTTTTTCGTTGCCCACCCAGACGGTTTTGCCGTCTACCGCTGCGCACAGACCAAAGCCTGCGTGCTCGGTGATGTCTGTAACGCGGGCAGGGTCAAAGGTGCCGGGGTAGGCGCGCTGAATAGACTGTGCAATCGGATGGTTCGAGTAATGCTCTGCATGTGCGGCAATGGCAAGCAGCTCTGCTTCGGGTAAGGTGGTGGCGTGCACCGCTGCAAGGCTAAATTCGCCCTTGGTTAGGGTGCCTGTCTTATCAAATACCACGGTGTCGGTGGCGGCAAGCACCTCAAGGTAGTTGCTGCCTTTCACCAAAATGCCTAGCTTTGACGCACCGCCAATCCCGCCAAAAAAGCTGAGTGGGATGGAAATAACCAAGGCGCAGGGGCAGGAAACCACCAAAAAGGAGAGCGCACGATAGACCCATGTCGCAAATTCTTGCTGTAACAGCAGCGGGGGCAGCACCGCAAGCAGCGCGGCGGCAATCACCACGCTAGGGGTATAGTACCGCGCAAACTTGGTGATAAAATGCTCCGCCTTGGATTTTTTATCGGTTGCGTTTTCGACCAAGTCCAAAATCTTATTGACGGTGGAGTCTGCGTATTCCTTGCTCACCACAGCGCGCAGCAGCCCATTTTGGTTAATGCTGCCACTGTATAGCACGCTGCCGGGTGATACCTCGCGGGGCAGGCTTTCGCCGGTCAGTGCACTGGTGTCTAGGGTGGCATGCCCGCTTTGCACGGTGCAATCGAGCGGCACCCGCTCACCGGGTTTTATCTCAATGGTTTCGCCTATCTGCACGTCCTCAGGGTCAACCTCTTCGCTCACCTCGCCCCGCAGTACGTTGGCATAATCAGGGCGGATATCCATTAAGGTGGCGATAGAAGCGCGGGATTTATTCACCGCGTAGTTCTGGAACAGCTCACCTACTTGGAAGAAGAGCATAACCGCCACACCCTCGGTGTATTCGCCAATCGCAAAGGCGCCGATGGTGGCAAGGCTCATCAGAAAATTCTCGTCAAACACCTGCCCTTTTAAGATATTGCGCACTGCGTCCCAGACCACGTCATAGCCTACCATCAGATAGGCAAGCAAGAAGCAGGGCAGCGCGGCGGCGGGCAGCAGCAGGCTTGCCGCAATCCCCCCAAAGAAGCAGGCGAAGCCCGCCCCTAGGCGCAATAGCATTTTCGTTTGTGCTTTCATGGGAAAGTTCTCCTTGTCATTCATCTGCGTTCATCGCGATACTGTGTCGCGGCAAAGGTGATGCCAATGTGCCAATGTGCGAATGCGTCACTGCTTATCCGCGTTTCATGACAACAGCGCCATCTACCTTATGGATGGCAGCTTCTACGGCGGGCAGGATGGTGTCTTTTTTCTCCTCGTCAAAATCAAGGGATAGCTTTAGCGTCATAAAATTGACGGTGGCAGCGTTTACCCCATCGATTTTTTGGATGTTGCGTTCCATTTTGGCGGCGCAGTTGGCGCAATCTAAGCCGATTAATCTAAAGTTCTTGGTCATGCTAGTACCTGCTTTCTATATAGCTGCGTGGGTGGTCGCCCTCGCAGGGTTTGCCATCCTGCTTGTGTGCGGTATGGGCAAAGGCTTCTTCTATAATATCCTGTACGTGGTAATCATCCAGTGCATAAAACACCACCTTGCCCTCCTTGCGTGCTTTGACAAGTCCGGCATCCTTTAACGTTTTTAACTGGTGCGAAACCGAGGATTTCGTCATGTTCAGCAGCACCGATAAATCGCAGACGCACATTTCATGGACATCAAGCGCCATCAGGATATTGATGCGGGTCTTATCGCCAAGGGTTTTGAAAAAGGCGACCACGGGCAGGCGGGCTTCTTCGGGTGGCATGGCGCGCTGCACCGTGTCAAGGATATCCGCGTGGATGACGGTGCAATCGCAGGTGATGGGTTCTTTGGGCATGGGTGGCTCCTTTTGCTGCGCCTAGGACACAGAGTGAAAAGTGGAAAGTGGAAAGTTGTGGTGTCCGCTTGCGTGGACGGATGGAATGGGCTAGCGTTGCGCTAATAGTTGAGTGAACGCTCAACTGTTGTTGTGGCTATTATAATTGAATAACCATTCAACTGTCAAGAGGGAAATTGAAGTTTTGATGAAACTTTTTATAAAATGAAGCAGCTTCTTGTGTGGCTCGGTTCGTTTGCACCGAAAAAGCAGCGCCAATCTGCCGACACCCACTTTGCAAGCTGTTATGCCTGCGCACAAATAGAATTGCACCCAAAGCCGTGCCGTTTTCCCCCTTTACACAAGCCAGTAACAGCCGTCACAATAGGGGAATATAAAAAAATAAAAAACTTTGAGAAAGTAGTTGACATAGGCTAACTCACGTGTTATACTCTACACATGGTTAGCATTAGCTAACGGCAAACAGGGGAGCTTCTCCTTGGGTTTCCTGTTTGCAGAAAGGGTCTGAACAGCCCTGGACAGAGGTTTTCCCATTTTCTACTATGCAGATTGGCTCCTTTCCAGTCTGCATGCTTTTCCTCGGTAACACACTGAGAGCGATGCGGTGTGTTACTTTTTTTAGACCTAAAGGTTAGCGTCTGCTAACTTTTATATCATAAATGTATCGACCATGATTTAGAAAGGGGCCAGTATGACGCGTAGTTTTGAACAAAATTTAGTAGAGCATTGTGCCCCCACCATGGCGGGGTTAAAATCCGCAAATCTATTCCATGTCCGTACACAGGATGCCCCCGCACTGTATCAGAGTGTTGCCTACTGGCAAGATGTGTTGCAGCGCCGTGGGCTCACCCTTACCATCTTAAAAGAGTGCAGCGAAAGCAATTCCTTTTTGGTTTATCTTTATCGGAAAACCAAGCTAGAGGCAGAGCTTGCCCTGCCCGCAACCCAAGATTTTTTACATAGCGAGGGCTATGCGCCCGGCGAAGGGTGCGAGGGCTATCTTGCGCAGCTGAGCCATCGGCTTTGCGTGCAGCAAGTATTCCCGCACGAGATTGGGCTGTTTCTTGGCTATCCACTAGAGGATGTGCTTGGCTTTATCGAGCATAAGGGCAAGAACTTTACCCATTGCGGGCACTGGAAAACGTATGGCGATGCAAGTGCAGCACGCGCTCAGTTTGCGCGCTTTCACCATTGCACCCGCACCTACCTGCGCTGTTTTAGCAGCGGATTTTCGATTAAACGGTTAGCGGTAGCCGCTTAATATACTCCATTATGAAGTCTTATTTTGTGCGCAGCAATGCGTGTGAAGTTAGCATTTCTATCCTTTTTTGTGGGCGAAGTCAACCTGATACCCTGGCTTTGCCAAAATCTTGAACTACAACAAGGCACCATGCGATTTTCGTGTGGTGCCTTGTTGTTTGTGGGCTAGAGTGGCGCGATATGGCACGATAGGGTGTGATATGGCACGCAGTGCGCTGTGAGGACAATAAAAAACAGCCACCGCCTTTTTGTAAAGGGGTGGCTGTTGCGATCATATCCGATATTACCGAGCGTAAACGCGGCAAAGAAAAAAAGCTGCGCTGCTGTGAGATCTAATCTTCTTATTTACGGCAAGCGTGCATCAATAATTTTTGATAGCTTTCATCGCTTAAATCGTGCTCAATTTTGCAAGCATCGGCGGCGGCGGTTTCGGGGCTTACCCCAATCTGGATGAAAAAATCAGTCAAATGCTTATGCCGCGCATAAATGCGGCTTGCAATGGCATATCCTTTTTCTGTAAGGATGATGTTGCCGCCTTCGTCTACCTCTATATAGGCATCGGTGCGCAGCAGCTTCATGGCGCGGCTGACGCTTGCCTTGGTGTAATTTAAATCATTTGCGATATCAACCGAGCGCACATGTCCGTTGCGTTCGCCAAGGCGCAGGATGGCTTCGAGATAATCTTCCGAGGATTCGTGGATATTCATGGTATTTCCTTTCGATAACTGAGAACTGTTTCTTATAGATTAGCATAAACTAACACATTGCGCAACCCCTTTAATTAGCATAAACTAACATATTATAGCTTTCTCTCAAAAAAATCATTTGAAACTGCCAAAAATTGCTTGACAAAGCAGTTAGGCAGTGCTAATATTAGTACGTTGGTTAGCCACCGCTAAACATAGTTAGTTTGCGCAAAGCAACCACGATAAACAGGAGGTCATGGATATGACACTAGACCAAGGTAAAATAGGGGTAGAATACACCGTTCTTGCCCTGCACACAGAGGATGAAGAACTGGATAGTTTCCTATTCACCCTAGGCTGCTACGAAGGCGAAAAAATTGTCATCGTGTCGGTAATCAGCGAAAGCTATGTCGTTGCCATCCGCGATGGTCGCTATAACATCGACAAAGGGCTTGCTGAATGCATTGCAGTGGCATAAATTCACCCAGAAAGTGTTCCCGCATCACCTTGCGCAACTTGATATAAAGCGCTCACGGAAGAACGAGGGCGAAGCGCGCCTTGAAAGGTGAGGCAAGAGCAGCGGACTTAGCAATCTATGGCGGATTGCAACAATGTTTAATAGCCGTTCGTACAGAACGGTTTTATTAATAGATTGAGGTTAGTTGTTTCTAACAAAAGTTAGATGCAATTAACGGATATCGAGAAAAAGAAAATATAAACAAATAAGAAACGTATCAAACACAAACACGCAGGAGGAACCCATGAGAATTGCATTAGCAGGCAACCCCAATAGCGGCAAAACAACTCTGTACAACGCGATTACCGGCAAGAACGAACATGCAGGTAACTGGGCGGGTGTTACCGTTGACAAACGCGAAGCAGCCATTAAAAAAAGCTACACCGCAGACACAGATGTCACCGTAGTGGACTTGCCTGGCGCTTACTCGATGTCGCCTTTCACTTCGGAAGAAAGCATCACAAGCACCTTTGTAAAGAGCGAAAACCCCGAAGCGATCATTAATATCGTAGACGCTACCAACCTAAGCCGTAGCCTCTTCTTCACCACTCAATTGCTTGAGCTTGGCGTGCCAGTGGTCATTGCCCTGAATAAGAGCGATGTCAACACAAAGCAAGGTACTGCAATTGATGCAGACAAGCTATCCGCTGCCCTCGGCTGCCCTGTGGTCAACACCATTTCCACCACCGTCAAAGGGATGGAAGAGCTAGTTGCCAAAGCAATCAGCGTTGCCGGTGGCGAGCAGGTTGCCCCCTATGAACAGGGTGACATCAACCTACATAGCAAAGAAGTTGTGATTGAAGCTGACCGCAAACGTTTTGAATTTGTCAATGGGATTGTAGCACAGGTTGAAACCCGCGAAGTGCTCACCAGTGAAAAAACAAAGCAGGATAAAGTAGATGCAGTTTTAGCACACAAATGGTTCGGTATCCCCATCTTTGCGGTGGTGATGTTCCTTGTGTTTGATATTTCTCAGTCTACCGTGGGTCCATTCCTTGCAGAAATTCTCTGCGGTTGGATTGATGCCTTTGGCGAAATGGTTGCCGGCGCAGTAGAAGGCGCATCTCCATTCTTACAGGCATTGCTTGTCGATGGTATCGTCGGCGGTGTTAGTGCCGTGCTTGGTTTCTTGCCACTTGTTATGGTCATGTACTTCCTGATTGCATTGCTTGAAGATTGCGGCTATATGGCACGTGTTGCTGTTATCATGGATCGCTTCTTTAAGAAAGTTGGTCTTTCGGGCAAATCCATCATTCCAATGGTCATCGGTACTGGCTGTGCCATCCCTGGTGTTATGGCTTGCCGTACCATCCGCAATGAGCGCGAGCGCCGCACCACTGCGATGCTCACCCCATTCATGCCTTGTGGCGCAAAATTACCAGTGATTGCTCTGTTCGCAGGCGCATTCTTTGCAGATGCTTCTTGGGTAGGTACCCTCATGTACTTCGCAGGCATCCTGTTCATCATCCTTGGCGCATTGCTCACCCTCAAAATCACCGGCACCAAGGTGCGCAAGAGCTTCTTTATCATGGAGCTACCACAGTACAAAATTCCTAGCGTCAAAACCGCATTCCTTTCCATGATGGAACGTGCAAAAGCATATATCATCAAAGCAGGTACCATCATCTTGGTATGTAACGCTGTGGTTCAGATTATGCAGAGCTTTACCTGGAGCTTGCAGCCTGTCGAAGAAGGCATGGAAGCAACCTCTATCCTTGCAAGCATTTCCACACCATTTGCACTGCTGTTCATCCCACTCGGCTTTGGTGCATGGCAGCTTGCAGCAGCCGCTGTAACTGGCTTTATCGCAAAAGAAAACGTTGTTGGTACCCTTGCGGTTGTATACTGCATCACCAACTTCATTGATACCGAAGAGCTAGCACTCGTTGGCGGTGCATCGGACGTTGCCACCGTTATGGGCATGACCTCTGTTGCTGCCCTTGCTTATCTCATGTTCAACCTATTCACCCCACCATGCTTTGCAGCCATCGGCGCAATGAACTCTGAAATGAAGAGCGCAAAATGGCTATGGGGCGGCGTCGGCTTGCAGTTCGGCACTGGCTATGTTGTGGCTTATCTTGTTTACCAGATTGGCACCATCATCACCACCGGCGCAGTAGGCACTGGCTTTGTACCTGGCTTGATTGTAGTTGTAGCGATTGTTGCCTTTGTACTCTACCTCATTAAAAAGGCAGAAAAGAACGTTGACGCTTATGCGCTAAACAGCAAAAAAACCACCAAGGCTTAATGTAAACTTTCACCCTGTATCGGGCATAAGGTGCGCGCAGCACCACCCACCACCTAGAAGGAGCCATCACCATGACGGATATTATCGTAGCCCTTGTTATTTTGGCAGTGCTTGGCATTTCCATTGGATATATCGTGCATGCCAAAAAGAATGGCGCCAAATGCATTGGCTGCCCGGCGGGCAAACAGTGCAGCGGGCATTGCGGCGGTGGCTGTGCATGCCAATCGCAAGAAATGGCAGACGGTGGCGAACACGCACCTGACGCAGAATAAAATAGCATAAAAAGGCGGCACCTCAGATGGAAGCATCTGGGGTGCCGTTTTTGCATGCACAACCAAAGCGCGCCGGGGGGGTGTTTCCCCGCGGCTAAGACGTTCCCGATAAGGCATTTGCTTAATGAGTGCGAGCGTAAGCGAAGTGCGAATTTAGCATAGCCTTAGTTAGACAAGCGAGAAGCAGGTTAGTGGTGTGCGCCCACCGCAGTGGGCGGTTCGCACTTAG
>JAWXUQ010000087.1:0-9734 GCA_044426225.1 Faecalibacterium sp.
AATCACGTCCAACACAAAGGTACAAATCAGCATGGTGCGCATGCTTTTGATAAAAAAGCGACGCCCCAATAGCGGTGCACAGATTAAAATAATCGGCAAATTTAACAGTAGGGTAAGGGTACCAAGGGGCGCACCCGTGAAATAACGAATCATCAGCGAGATACCCGTCAGCCCGCCCGGGGCAAAGCCGCCTTGCTCTGCGAAGGTGTAAAAACCAAGGGCAAAGAGACAGCTGCCAACAAAATCATAGCAGATATCCTTGGCGAACTCTTTATAATTGCAGCTTTTTACGGCGGTGATGAGGTTTGGGATGCTGGGTTTCTTCATATTGTTCCTTTCGGTGCGGTGCGATGGGTGACGCAAAGCCCCCCGCGCACAGACTGGACAGAGGCTGACCGGACAACCCGCCAATCATAGGCTGTGCACACCGATTGCAATCGGTTGTTTAGAGGGCAATTTGCGCAAAAACGCTCATCGCAATTTGGAAATAGATAATCAAGCTGCACGCATCGATGATGGTGCTGATAAAGGGACTTGCCATGATGGCAGGGTCGCCCCCTAATTTTTTGGCAATTAGGGGCAGCATACCGCCCACCACCTTGCCAAGGATAACACTGAGGAACAGCGCAAGGCTGACCGTCAGCACATATAGTTCCACGTGGGTATAGGTGCCGCTGCCAAACACACCATACATCAGATAGATGCGCAATCCGTTCACAAGGGCAAGGGCAAGACCAATCAGTACCGAAACGCGGAGCTCTTTGCTGAGCACCCGCAAAAAGTCGCGGGGTTCGACATCACCCAGTGCAAGACCGCGCACCATCAGGGTGTTAATCTGGTTGCCACAGTTACCCGCCGTACCCATCAGCATAGGCATGAAGGAAACAAGCAGCGGCAGCGCCTCAAACGCGCTTTCATAGTGGGTGGTGACCATGCCAGTGACGGTAGCAGAGAGCATTAAAATCATCAGCCATGGGATACGCTGCTTCATGTGCTCTGCCACTGGGGTTTCAAAATAGGTGGCAGCAGCATCGCTGGGCAAAATCGCCGCCATTTTTTGCATATCTTCGGTGGATTCTTCGGTCAAGACATCTACCGCGTCATCAATGGTGACGATACCGACTAGCATACCTTCGTCATCCACAACGGGCATGGCGGCAAAGTCGTAATGCTGCATCTCACGCGCTACATATTCTTGGTCATCGGTGACCTTAACCGCGCGCACCTTTTCGTCCATCAATTCTTCAATGGGGCAAGCTGGCTCAGACAATAGCAAATCGCGGGTGGAAACCACACCAACCAATTTACTGCGCTCCACCACATAGCAGGTATAGACGGTTTCTGCGTTTTCACCCTGTATGCGGATGGCAGCAAATGCCTCCTTGACCGTCATTTTTTGGTGCAGACGGACATATTCAGGGGTCATGATGCTGCCCGCAGAATATTCCGGGTAATTCAGCAAGCGGTTTAAGATTTCGCGCGTTTTTCGGTCTGATTTATTCAGCACACGCTTAACCACACTCGCGGGCATATCCTCTAGCATATCTGCCGCATCATCAAGGCTCATAACCTCTAAGGTATTCACAAGCTCTGCGTCTGAGAAGGCTTCAACCAAATCATTGCGCGCTTCGTCCGACATATAGGTAAATGCCTCCGTCGCAACTTCTTTTTTGAGGATACGGAAAATGACCAGACGGTTGTTTTCGTCTAAGTCCTCTAATAGCTCAGCAAGGTCAGCAGGGTGTTCTTCCTCTGTTTCCTCACGCAGGGCGATATATTGCTTGCGCATTAATAGTTTGAGCAGCTTAGAGCGCGTTAAACGGTCATGCGGGATTGCCTCACCCTCCGCCTGTGCCTCTGCAAGCTCTTCCTCTTCTGCCTCGCGCACATCCTTTGCAAGGTCTGCGGTACTTTCGGGGTGCAGCTCTGCCTCAATTTTTTCTTTGATTTCTTGCGAAATATCAGCAGGCAGTTCTTGTGGGATGGTGTTCTGTAATTCTTCAGAAGGAGGCATCTCGGATGCTTGTTGCAATCTGGTGTTTTTAAAATCTTCCATGATTTTCCCTGCCTTTCTGTTTTTTTATCGTGATAGATACAATCCGCGTATCTCTATTTTGAATATTGCACTTTGGCAACATGAAAATCAGCACTTCTTCGCACCAATCTGTTCATAATATCTCTTACTATTATAGTATTCTAACAAAGCGGGGTCAACCCCATGGCAAGGTAAAATTTGTGAGAAACGCACCTTGCTAAATTTTGCCACAAAAAAAGCTAGCAACCCGAAGATTGCTAGCAGAAAATCACGTATTATGTAGGCTTATTCGGTTACGATTTCAATATGGCTGTGGATTTTTGCGCCTTCTTCAATCGAAATAGAACCTGCTGTAATATCACCGTTAATCACAGCTGTGCTATTGATGGTGCATTTTTTACGCACACGGATATTACCAGATATCCCTGCATCAACATCGATGCTATCACAGGTGATATCACCACTAACCTTTGCGCCACCCTCTACCGCAACTTTGCCGGCAACGGTAAGTTGCTCTGCGGCAACGGTGCAATCTTGCAACACAAGCTCTTTTGCCTCAATATTACCATTGACGGTACCTGCAACCATTACAATGCCATCTGCTTTTACATTGCCAAGGTGGGTGCCGAGGATTTCAAGGTCGCCTTTACTCTCAATGTTACCAGTGATGACAACATCGCTTGCAATGATGGATTTGCTTGCTGGCTTTGGTTCCTGCCCATCCGTTTCAGATTCTTCATGAGAAGTCTGATATGCCGCTTGATATGCGCTTTGATCAAACACTTCTTCCTGCGTTGGAGCAGGCTCGATGACGCTATAACCCTTGCGTTTTTGGTTCATCACTTCGGTTACTTTTTCTAGGGTCTGATCCTGTTCTAGTAGATCTTGTTTAGGCTCTTCTTTTTTGGGTGAAATAAACTTGCCAAATGGACTGCCGCCACCGTTCACGTGTTTCATTTAAATCTCCTCCATCTCAATCATTTGGATGTCGCCCCGCCCAAATCAGCAAGGCTTATTTAAAATATCACCAAAGGGGAAAGAGGCATACAAATCCCCTTATATCGCTATATAATATATTACCACACCCGCGGCGCTTTGTTAAGTAAAAAAATGGAATTTTTTCACTTTTTTTCACTTTTTCGGCGAAAACACGTCCCGTATTCCCTGCGTAAATCTCTCGCAACAACAAAACCCCCATTTTCCTGTCGAAAAACGGGGGTAAAACATTTTCTTTATTTTTTCTTGCTTGACTTTTCTGGCTTAATGACCACGGTGCGTAGCTTCTCTACCATCGCTTTGCTTGCCTCGCCACCAGTGGCATCGAGTGGTTCGTTTTGCAGATAGGTGAGCAACTCTTTGGCGGTATAGCAGGTTTTTGCCGCTGCGCCCTGTAACACTGCATGGGGGTGCGTATAGCCGCCCAAAATTTCCAATTCACGCCCTGTGATATCCAACTCTTTCATCTTTTGGCTGACCACCATTTGGGCGCTAGACATGGTTTTAATCGGGCTTGCAATTTTATGTTCGGTTCCGTTCACCCGCTGTGTCCACTCTTGCTTGCCAGAGCCCGCCACAATGGTGCCTCCATGCCCAAAGGCACAAACACCAATGATTTTTTTGGGGGTAATCATCAGCGCAACAAGCTGCGTATACACCCCTTTTTCCTCAATAACGGCGGGAGCAATCAGCGGCCATTTCTTTTTGCGTGCAAGGCTGACAAGCCCAGATAGCAACAGCATGTAATCGTTTTTGGTGCCTTGTGGATTAATTTGCTTTTGTGGCTTTACCTTTACAGTGGCAGCGTTGCCCCCCTTGCGCAGATCAACCCCTTTGTATTCGCTTTTTACCCGTTTGCGATAGACATACGAAAATGCCGCCACAACCGAAATCAGCACGCAAATTGCAACCATCTCAGTGCTATAACCTTCTAAGCCTACAAACATCTTTTTCTCCTTTTATCGGGAATTTTCCATCGCTTCTATTATAAGGGATAGCGCCAAAGAAAGCAAGAAAGCAAGTATGAACAAAACCTTATTTCTTTTGCGCTGCCGCGAGTGAAGGCAGGAACTTTGCGTTATCTCGCTTTGCCACAGGGCGGGGACCTACGTCTGACGCATCGATTGGCACAAACCCAAGTGCAAAGGCTGGGGAGTTTTCTTGCAGGGTGAAGTCAAAATGTTCTGCATCAACAAAGAGTGGGTCTGCCACAATGGAATTCCGCTCATGACCAAGCGCGCGGATTTGCGCAATATCAAAATCCTTGATAAAGGTATACTCTGCCTTTTCGTTGCGGCGCTCTTTGCAGAAGTAGGGTGCCTCGTTTTGATAATCATAAAACAAATTCAAATCTGACACAATATGCTTATCGATCCACATTTCTTTGTGGTTGGACGTCATGGCAGGACGGTTATTTGACACCACGATATTGCGCATAAAGGTAAAGGAATTGTGCGATTCTATCCGCAATAGCTTTGCCTGTCCAAGCTCAGAAAAGGCAAAAATATTATTGCGAACGATGTTTTCTTTGCCATAATGCTGATTAAAGGCTTGCGAGTCTTCATGATAACAGATGTTATTTTCAATTAAAATATAAGAGCTACCCTCATCCGTATAAATGCCCCACCCGCCATAGTTGATGCGCTGCACATCATGGATGACATTGCCACGAATTGTTGTGCCCGGCTGGGTACCAAGGGTGTAAATACCGCCCATATCGTTGATGGTTTTCAGCCCAAGATGATGGATGTGGTTTTTTTCGATTTTATTGTTGTAAGTATTGCTCTTACCGTAACCCCACACCCAACCGCAGCTGATTCCGCTATACCGCAGATGGTGGATATGGTTGTGTGCCAAGACGTTGTTGGCGGAATGAATGACCAAAATGCCAATCGCGCTAAGGAATACATGCCCCGCATCCTCAATGGTGTTATCGGTGACAAAGATTGACCCCGTTTGGGTGATATCGGCAAGTGCGTGGTGCCCACCGATGATTTTAACCCCGCCTGCACCCATATCGCGGATGGTATTGCCGACAATTTTAATGCCCGTGCAACCAAAATCGACACTAAAGCCGTAAAAGCCACAGTGCTCAATGGTGCAATCTTCAAAGCTGACATTTTTGGTGTACTCCATCTGGACAACACCCGGCAAGGAATATGCAGCCTGATGGTCTGCTGCGCGATTTTGCAGTGGCTTACGCAGGTGGTACTTGTTTTCGCCTGAGGCATACATATCATAATTATAATCGCAGTGCGCAAAGGTAATGCCTTTAAAGGTGATGCCCCCCGCAAGCTGCCCTGTTTGAGGGTTGCCACGAAAACGCACTAACTGGGTATGCACTGGGGCATAGGCGACGATATTTTCGGCGGTTTGGTCGGGGAAGGGCAGGTAATACAAATCGCCACTGGTTTTATCCAGATAATATTCACCGTCTTTCTTGAGTGCGGCAAAGCTGTTTTCAATCCAGTATTTTGCATAGTCCTGCGCGACATCATCTTTCAGTGGAAATACGCCCGAAAGCGCACACTGCATTTTACGGGTATCCGGCTGATACGAAACGATTGGCATGCGCTCCTCTACCCAGTAATGCACCATGACAACCTCGGCGGCGCTTAGGTCATAGCTGGGCTTGATATCACCTTCTCTGGCATAAAAATAATTGGTGCGGTGCTCTGGCACATCGACAAACTGTGCTAAATCAAGCTGCGGTACATGCTCAATGCGGAAAAAACCAGTTTCTGGTAAACGTGTTTTGGTAGCACGTGTTTCATCAACAAATAGCTGATTGAAATCCCATTCTCCGGCAGCAACCGCAGGAATATTGGTTTTAAGCGCACGTCTGCCATGTACGGTGGTTTCTTGCCAGCCTTCGATTTTCCGCCCGCCATCTAGCACCACCTGTTCGCCGGGATAGGCAGCAAAGGTGACGGGGTTGCTATCTTGCTCGGTAAAGGTGAGCGGGTTTTTTAACTCATACCGCCCCTCACGCAGCCACACGGTGGTTTTGCCAGGTAGGTTTAAGCTGCGCACCTGTTCTATCGCAATTTCAATGCTAGTGAATGGTCCATCACAGCCATTGAGCACTGCCTCGGGGTATTTACCACAGCTTTTGAGGACGCCTCCATCCTTTTGCCCGCGCACAAAAAAATTGTTCTCATTGACATCTATAAAATCTTTGGGGTCTATCATACCGTTACTCCTTTCCTTGAAAACACGTATATTCTTTAAAATAGGCTCCCCTTATGCCAAGGGGCAGCAAAGCGCCTGTATGCTATATGGTGGCAGGGTAAATGTATGCTCTGCCTGCCCAACAATCACCGTCACCGGTTGCGCTTGCGCCGATAGATTGGCGGTAACGGTGACGATTTCTTGGCTCGGGGTGACGAAAGCAACCACACGGTGGGTGGTGCAGAAGGCTTCTACCCGTACCGACCCAGAGGGCAGCGCATGGGATAGCTCTCGCATGACGTAAAAATCAGGGTTATAAATGACCTCACCCTCTGGGGTGATGCTAACCATAGAGTTTTGCGGCCATTCCCATGTGTTTTTATTCTCAACACACAGGACGGTGTTCCAGTACGTAAAGCTATCGCAACCCGATTTGACATAATCTAAAAAGTCGAAAAACAGATTAAAGGCAAACTCATTGCTGTTTTCGCCCTTATAGCAAGCGCTTTCGGTGTGCATGATTTTGATTTTGGGGTAGCGCCGTGTAAATTCATGCAATTCATCCGATAGCGTATACTGAAACGCAAAGCCTTCTACTGCCGCGACAAGGTCTGCTTGCGCCGCATATTCATAGGCATTCATCTCCGTTACACTGCGGAAGGTGCCCGCCCAAAGCGCAGCCTTTACACCGCGCTGCACCATGAGGGGCTTTAAATAATCACAGACGAATTTCGTCATCTGGGCGGCATTCATGATGCACCCAGGGAATTTGGGGGCAGAGTCTACCTCATTTTGCACCACAAGGCGCTCAATGGTAATTCCCTGCGCGGCATATTCCTCAATGAATTTGCAAAGATAGAGTGCGTATGCCCTATAATATTTTTCGTCATCGAATAAGCTGCCGCCAAAGACGAAATCTTGGTTGTCCTTCATCCAAGCGGGGGGCGACCAAGGCGAGGCATGCAGCGCAAGGGCAGGCTGATACTGCTGCGCATCCTTGATAAAGGGCAGCAGATGGCAGGCATCCCGCGCGAGGGAAAACTGCGCCATTTCAAAATCGCCCGCGGTATCATTTAGGCTATATGCATCGGTGGCAAAATCGCTTGCACCAATGGGCATGCGACAAAAGGACAAATTGCAACCTTCTGGCGAAAAAAGCGCTTGCAAGGTTTGCTGATACAGCGCAGGAGAGAGGCGCTGCAACGCGATATGTCCAAGCTCAGAAAAAGCGCCGCCCATCCCGCGCATGGTCTGGAACTGAATGGCAGGGTTCACCCGAATGGTTTGGTGCGCACGCACCTGCCCGGGCTGCTCAATCCGTCTTGTCCACCCATCAGAGATGACTTGGTTTGCCTGTAATTGCGTTACAAACATGGAAATACCTCAATTCTTTCTTTGTTATGTTGTTTAAAAACCACGGTGTGATACAAAAAGTGCCTTCCTGACATTGCGCAAGAAAAGCACAAAACGCGTTCGTTTTTAAAAGCCTCTTATTTAAGTGGAATGCACATATTCCATGTGTTTTTCGCATTCACAAAACCACCTGTGCCATCAGCGGTGGCAAAGAACATGTGTGTTGCCTTGCCCTCTTGGAAAAGGATAAAGGGGCGCTCTAGGTTGTTTTGCTCACGTTCAATGCCATCATCCCACAGCACTTTGCGTGAGTAGGCGCGGGTGTCTTGTTCGACCTGCCAGTGAATGCCATCCGCAGAATTTGCCCGCACACCGCCGGCAAGCTGACCACAGACATCGCCCGCCATATCTTTGGCGACCATGTGATAACCTCTTTCGTCTTTCCAGATGAATGGGTCCTCGAATTCAGCATCAACATCTTGATAAAGGGCTTCTTCGCAGCGATGGGTATAGGGACCTGTGTAATGTGGCGCGGTTGCCACGGCAAGGTGCATATCGCCATACATTGCGCCTGTATGTGGGGGTTTGTTATAAGTGCGGGATTTATACATCAGCACCACCGAGCCATCCTCATGAATGACAGGGGCGGCATTGCCCGTCAAGAAGCTATCAAAATAGCCGGGACGCGTTTGCAGCATGGGTGCATCATAACGCGTCCATGGGCCATAGGGGCTTTTTGCGGTGGCAATGCCAATGCGCTTAGAGGCGCGGGCTGCAAGGACACTGGGCGCATCCATGGGCAGTGGCTCATTGGGGATAGGGTCAGGGAAGGGGAAGGTGATGCCCGTGTAATACAGCACATAGGTATCGCCATGCTTTTGAATGCTAGGGTTATGGGTAGAGCGACCATCCCAGTATTCTGCGCCGCGGGCGGGCAGCGCAACAGACTCAAACTGATAGGGACCCTCAGCGGTGTCAGACACTGCGTGGACGATTTCCGAGGCAATCAGCCAACCCGGATGCATGGGATAACCTTTAGGCCATCGCGAGGAGAACATGTGGAATTTTCCATCGTCACCTTTGACGACCGAACCACACCAGACCCAATAGCCTTCCATTTTAAAGCCGCCATTGACAGGGGCGGGCAAGCGTTCAAAAATTTCCTTTACTGCCATTTGTTCCTCCTTTTTCTTGCTGCGCGGCATGGGCTGCACAGCGCTTTGTTACGGCTGCGCTCGCTCTGGTTGCGCCGCCATCTGGTTGCGATATTCGTATGTTGTCATGCCAGTGTTCTTTTTAAAGACACTATAAAAATATTTGACATTCACACAGCCAACCTGCTCAGAGATATCTTTTGCGGTTAGCTCTGTTTCGCTCAGCAGGGCTTTCGCCTTACCCATGCGATAGTCTAACAGATACTCATTAAATGAGGTGTTGCACAGCTCTTTAAACACCTTGCGGAAATAACTGGTGGAATACCCCGCATGCTCTGCCACCATATCAATTGAAAGGTTGGCATCGTTATAGTGTTCTTCGATGTATCGGAATACTTCTAGTAATATATCCGCGTTTTTATACTGCGCTTTTTCCTCTTTTTGGCTGATATTCACCTCTGCAAGGGCTTCTAGGTAGGCTTGCTTGTCTGCAAGGGTGCGGCGCTCTTCTAGTTGGCGCTCCATGCGCTGCATCGAAAGCATTGCCTTAGACTCTGGCTCTGCGAGGTACAAATTGCGCTGCAATGCCACCGCAAGCCGCGCGATATACGCATTCAACTCTTTGAGGTTGGTACTGCATAGGGTAGTGAAAAATTCTGCAATCAGAGCGGTGCTTTGGGTGCGGTGCCCTTGGCGCACTGCGGCTAAAATCTGCTGCTCTTGCTCATACGGGTATTTGATATGTACCCCTTCTTGCGCCATAATGCGGTTATAACACAGCACATCTACCTTACCATACGCCCCGCAATAAGCACAGGCATCCTGCGCTTGCTCATAGGCAAGATGGATGCTTTCAAGGTTACTGCCAAGTGCGCTTAGCCCGCCACATAGTGTCACCCCAAAATAGCGTTCGCTCTCCTTGGCAATCTTGGCAAGGATGGGTGCCATCTGCGCTGCGGCAAGCGTTTGCTCATTCCCATTTAAGATAAAAACAATATATTCCTGCCCTGTTTCAAAGGTTTCAC
>JAWXUQ010000088.1:0-9715 GCA_044426225.1 Faecalibacterium sp.
GTGGGAAACTGCAAACATCTACAAGATGTATCGCGGGGAAATGTCCACGCGGCGCGCGGGCGGCGGCTTGCACAACCAAAGCGCGCCGGGGGGATGTTTCCCTCTGCGCCCACAGGCGCTTTTAATGCTCGCGTAGCGACACCACCATGCGCTATGCGCATTTCATGTGGCATTGCCACATTTCATATCGCGGATGCGATACTTCATTTTTCATTCACCGACAACGGAGGTGTCCCCATGCCCGACGCAAACGTATTCACCAAAATCACCAATGAATATTATCAGCTGACCAGTGCCGAAAAGAAAATCAGCGATTACGTTGTCATTCATCAGCATCAAACGCAGTACATGTCTATCTCAGAACTGGCAGAGGAATGCGGGGTGGCTGAGGCAACCGTTTCGCGCTTTTGCAAGCGGCTGAACTATAAGGGCTATAATGCCTTTAAACTCGCGATTGCCAACTCTACCGCCACCCACGGCACCCGTAACCCCCTTGCGGGCGAGGTGCGTAAGGACGATAGCTTCTTTGATATGTGCCAGAAGGTATACGATGCTGACGTAGACGCGGTGCGCCAGACCCTTGCCCTTGTGCGGGCAGAGGAAGTGATTGCCGCCGCCGAGGTGCTGCTGCATGCCGATAAAGTGATCTGTATGGGGCAGGGCGGCAGCATGATTTTGGCGCAGGAGGCAGCGCATCTGTTTAGCACCGCGCGCACCGGCTTTTTTGCCATCTGGGATTCCCACCTACAAATTGTATCGGTCAGCCAATTGGGCGCGCAGGATGCCGTGCTGTTCTTCTCTTACTCTGGCTCAACCAAAGAACTGCTTGAGGTGCTAAGCGTGGTCAAGCAGCGCGGGGCAAAGAGCATCTTGATTACCCATTTCCCCAAATCCCCCGGCGCGGGGCTTGCCGATGTGGTGCTGCAATGCGGCGCACTCGAAGGCCCTATGCAGCTTGGCTCTGTCGCAGCACGTATGGCGCAGCTGTTTTTGACCGATGTGCTGTTCAGTGAGGTTTGCCGCCGCGATTTGGAAGCATGCCAAGCCCGCCGCGAAACCATTGCCGAGGCACTGGCAGAAAAACATCTATAATCTAGCGGTTTGTCTTACCAATTGGCGATATTGTTGTAGCGACACATTCTATATGCGCGCCACACGCTGTTCCAAGCCGCAAAACAAACAAAAAACGGACAAAAAACGTGCAAAAAGCGAGCACGCTTTTGAAAGAAATTTTCATAATTTCTCCCCGCATGAAATTTCTTTGTGCAACAGCGACATCTATTCCTATCTGCACCGCACAAAAAAGAGCCACTCTGCCAAAAATGGCAAAAACCGCTTGACAACTACGGCAAAAAACACTACACTACTTTTAAAGCAAAGGCGCTGTATCCCTAGGGATATGGCGCTTTTTCTTTGTTTGATATGCCGAGCAAACTTCGCGTACCCCGCGCAAACTTTGTTTGGCATATCTTCTCTTTTGCATGTGTTTACCCAGCTGCATGCAAGGGTTTCGGGGGTAATTTTAAGATGGGTAACGCAAAATTCGCGTAAAATTCCAACAAAAATCAAGCCAAAAACCTGTTTTGTAACCTTTCTTGGCACAGAAAACAAATTTCATCAATATTTTTTGTTGAAATTTTCTTGCAAAAAAGAATTGACAAAACTACAATTCGACTGTACACTTTAGATAGAAAACACAAACGACCCACGTTTGTTTTTATGAATTAGGAGGATACCTTTATGAAAAAGATTTCACGTCGTTCGTTCCTACTTAGCGTAGGCGCTGCTTCTCTTGCTGCAACCGCTGTGGCTTGCTCTAGCGAAAGCACCTCTACCGCTACATCCACTTCTACTGATAGCACCACAAGCACAGATGACACTGCTGCTGCTAGCCCAGTAGATGTTACCCTTTGGACATTCCCTATCGGTTCTTGGGGCGATGAAGAAACCCTAAACTCTATGATCGCAAACTTCAACACCGTTTACCCTGACATCAACGTTTCCATTCAGTTGCTTGATTACACCAACGGTGATGACCAAGTAACTTCCGCAATCCAGGGCGGCACCACCCCTGACATGATCATGGAAGGTCCTGAACGTCTTGTTTCCAACTGGGGCGCAGCAGGCGTCATGGTTGACCTTGCTGATTTGTGGGACGACGCTTCTACTTCTGACATCAGCGCAGTAAGCGAATCTGTTGTTTCGGCTTGCTTTGACGAAACCGGCGCTTCCTACGAATACCCACTATGCATGACCACCCACACCATGGCAATCAACTATGATGTATTTGAAGCTGCTGACGCACTACAATACTTAGACGTTGAAAACCGCACCTGGACAACCGACGGTTACGTTGCTGCCATGGAAGCTGTTGCTGCTAGCGGCGCAGTTGTTACCCCAGGCATCGTTTACTGTGGCGGTGTTGGCGGCGACCAAGGCACTCGTGCTCTTGTAAACAACCTATACTCTGGCACCTACACTGACGCTGCACATACCGAATACACCATCAACAGCGCAGAAAACGTTGCTGCACTAAACCTACTCAAAGACATGGTTGCAAACGGCAGCATCTCTTCGGACGCTTCCTTCGTTGCTTCTGACGAACTACAAGCATTCGCAAACGGCACCTGTGCAACCACCATCTGTTGGAACGCATCGAACGAAGCTGCTTATGCTTCTCAGGTTGCTTTCACTCCTTACGCAATGGCATTCCCTTCTGATGAGGGCGTAGCAGAACTTTGCGGCGGTATCTGGGGCTTTGGTGTCTTTGATAACGGCGATGACGCTAAAATCGAAGCAGCAAAAACCTTCATCAAATTCATGACCGAAGATGCATCTCAGGCTGTTGACAGCGTAGTGGCTACTGGCTTCTTCCCTGTTCGTTCTTCGCTTGGCGATGTTTACACCGGCACCGAAAAAGAATCCACCATGGCAGCTTATGTTGACCTAATGCAGTACCTAGGCGATTACTACAACGTAACACCTAACTGGACAGAACAGCGCACCGCATGGTGGAACATGCTCCAACAGCTATTCGACGGCGGCGACGCACAAGAAGTTGCTGACGCATTCTGCGAAACTGTTAACATTTTCTAATTTGTCTTTGTAAACAATCGTAGCAAGTTATTTTGAGGGTGCACCCCGCTCCTCCATGAGAGGGGTGCGCTCTTTTTTATTTCAACAGGAAATGAGGGAATTCATTGTGGCTAAACACTCTACCACTGTCAAGCTGACACACTCTAACGCCAAGCGCGAAGCCATCTCTGCCTATCTCTTTTTGGCACCTGCACTCCTTTTCTTTGTCGGATTTGTGCTTGTACCAATGGGGCTTTGCTTATACACCAGTTTCTTTACCTACAAACTCAACGTGTTTGAATTTACAGGGCTGACAAACTATATCCGCATGTTCCAAGACGAGGTGTTTCTCAAAGCACTTTGGAACACAGTTGCCATTGTAATCATCGCGGTGCCTAGCGTTACCATCTTCTCGCTTTGGGTCGCTAGCATCATCAACCCCATGCACTCTATCCCCCGCTCGGTGTATCGCTGCATCTTCTATCTGCCCGTGGTTACTGGCTCGGTTGCCGTTACCGTGGTTTGGAAATGGATGTTTAACTCTTACACAGGGCTGCTGAACAGCGTGCTGGGCACCACTGGCTTTAACTGGCTTGGTAACTCGCAGACGGCGCTGGCTTGTATCATTTTAATCCTGTTCACCACCTCGGTGGGTCAGCCCATCGTGCTGTATGTTGCGGCAATCGGCAACGTTGACCAAGGCCTTATCGAAGCCTCCCAAGTGGACGGCGCGACTTGGTGGCAGGTATTTATCCACATCAAATGGCCACAGATGATGCCCACAACCCTTTACATCTTAATCATCACCACCATCAACTCGTTCCAGTGCTTCGCACTCATTCAGTTGTTGACCTCTGGCGGCCCCAACCACAGCACAGATACCATCATGTACTATATTTATTACCAAGCCTATAAGCTAGGCGATTTCGGCTATGGCAACGCAATGGGTGTCGTTCTTGCGGCAATTATTGCACTGTTCTCTGCGCTTCAGTTCAAAGCCGCAAAGACGGATAACGGTTAAGGAGGGAGCAGCATTATGAAAAAAGAAATCGGCGCGCCTAAGGCGCTCAAGTTTATCAATCTCCCCTTACTGTTTATGATTGCAGTATTCTTTGTATTCCCACTGTACTGGATTATCACCGGCTCACTCAAAGATGCCGTTTCCATCAATGCCAAGGTACCGGAATGGTTCCCAACCAACCCCACCATCGATAACTATATTCGCCTGTTCCAAGAGCCCGCCTTGCAGTGGCTGTTCAACACGGTGTTTATGGCAGTCATGGCGATGATTTTGACCTGCATCACCGCAAGCCTTGCCGGCTATGCGATTGCGAAAAAACGCTTCCCCGGACGGCAGCTTATCTTTGTCATGTTTGTATGCGCCATGGCACTGCCAAAGCAGGTTATCGTTATCCCCCTATTGCAAGAGATGAATTTCCTCGGCTTGCACGATAACATCTGGGCGGTTATTTTACCCACCATCGGTTGGCCGTTCGGTGTGTTCTTGATGAAGCAATTCAGCGAGAACATTCCCACCGAAATGCTAGAAGCTGCCCGCGTGGACGGCGCAAGTGAGCTAACCACCTTTATCCACATTGTATTCCCCATGATTAAACCCGGTGTTGGTGCGCTTGCCATCTTTACCTTTGTAAACTGTTGGAACGATTACTTCTTGCAGCTGATTATGCTGATGGACACCCGCAACCTGACCATCTCGCTTGGTATCGCCAAGCTACAAGGCGAAATGTCGAGTGACTATGGCTTAATCATGGCGGGCGCATGCCTTGCCGCAGCACCTATCATCGCCGTGTTTATCATGTTCCAGCGCTACTTTACGCAGGGCATTACCATGGGCGCGGTCAAGGGATAGGCGATTGCATGAGCAATCGTAAGGAATAAGTAATAGTGAAGAGTGAAAAAGTGTGGTGTCGCAAGCGACGATTTGAAACGAGAACGATGGTTCTTTGCGCAGCACGCACGCTCATTCAATAAATTAGGAGAATCAAGATGAAAGACTTTAGCAAATATTGCGGTATTATCCCTGCATTCTATGCTTGCTACGATGCCGCAGGCGAAATCTCACCCGAGGGTGTCCGCGCCATGACCCGCCACCTCATTGACAAAGGGGTGCATGGGCTATACGTGGGCGGCTCGTCTGGCGAATGCATTTACCAGAGCGTGGCAGAGCGCAAGCTAGTGCTTGAGCAGGTTATGGCAGAGGCAAAGGGCGAAATCGCTGTGATTGCGCACGTTGCCTGCAACAACACCCGTGACAGCCAACTGCTTGCTGCCCACGCAGAAAGCCTTGGGGTGGACGCGATTGCCGCCATCCCCCCCATTTACTTCCGCCTGCCTGACCACGCAGTGGCAAGCTATTGGAACGACATTTCTGCCGCCGCACCCAATACCGATTTTATCATTTACAACATCCCACAGCTTGCGGGCGCAGCGCTTTCGGGCAGCCTGTTACATGAAATGCTGAAAAACCCCCGCGTGATTGGGGTAAAGAACTCGTCCATGCCAGTGCAGGACATTCAGATGTGGCGCGATGCAGGCGCAAGCGTCGTCTTTAACGGGCCCGATGAACAGTTCCTGGGCGGGCTTGCGATGGGCGCACACGGCGGCATTGGCGGCACCTATGCGGTAATGCCAGAGCTATTTATCAAAATCAAGGCATGCTTTACAGCGGGTGAGCTAGCCCTTGCACGCGAAATCCAGAACGAAGTATGTCGCATTATCTATGCGATGTGCAGTGCCAAAGGCAACCTATATGCGGTCATGAAAGGCATTTTGCGCCTACATGGCATGGATTGCGGTTCAGTGCGCGCACCACTTGCACCACTGTGTGAGGCTGACATGGAAATTGTCAACGCTTGCAGTGCACAGATTGATGCAGCGATTGCGAAGTATTGTTAAGATGATTTGCGGTTTTCGCAGATTATCCCCTATCTAAGATTTTTCTTAGATTAGATTTTCTTGGATTGGATTTTTCTTAGATATGATTTGTCTAAGATTAGACTTTCTTAGATAAGATGATTTTCCCCTCTCTCCTCTTAAAAGCGAAACAGGCGAAGCCGCAATGGCTTCGCCTGTTTTGTTTTGCTTATACCTTATAAAATTTTTGCGCCTTGCTTTTGGGTTTGTCTGGTATCGTCATGGCAAGCCGACCATCTGCCACAAGGGGTAACACGGCATGATGCATTGCGTAATATTGTGTTTTGCCCAAAAATGCAGCAAGCTCCGCCCTTGTTCTTGGGGTGCTACAAAACGCAACCACAGCACTTGTGATGTCTTGCGCAGAATATTGTTGCACGGGCAAGGGGTCAGGTATATGGCAGCTATCATTGTATAGCGTCACCACAAAGCGCCCTCTGCGACTCTCAAATTGCGGCGCAGCCAACCCCGCCTGTTGCATTTCATAGCGAATGGTAGGAATGCCCGAATAGCGGTTTTCTGCTGTTTTTTGCACCTCTAATATATGGGTGAGGGTTTGGTTTCGCGTATCAGCATGAATTTTCCCTAAACTGTCTAGCGTTATTCTACCGTACAGTCCGCCTTCGTTTGCAATCTCTAGCCTATCCCGATACATCACAAGACGAATGGGCGCACCCTCTGTATGGATGCTATAATCACGGTGCATTAATGCATTGAGCACCGCTTCACGCACTGCCTTTACCGGGTATTCCGGCTTATCCTGGCGCTGCCCCTGCGCATCAATAATGGTCTTTTCCGTCATGTTTCGGTTCACAAATAGCACCGCTTGCTCTAGCATTTGCGCGATTGTCCCCTCTATGCGCTTATTGGAAAGAAAGCGCGCACCATCTGCCCCGGTCTGCCCCATCTGGGTGCCCGGCACCACCACCGCCGTAATACATAGCTGCGGATAGCTTGCTTGAGGATACTTGGAAAAGCACATCACCCCCGCAAGCGTTGGCTTACCGTCCTTTACAATCCCCATTAAACTTAGAATTTCATCGTCAGATAGCTTAGCAAGGTTCGGTTTGTTTTCTTTTACATTTAAAATATATTTTGCTAACAGCACTTCCTCTAGCATTGCGCATGTAGCAAGGTCTGCTATCCGCAAGTCATCCCGCATCCGTCTGTGGTAGGCATCGTAGCTATATATCTCATAATCGCTCATTGGCTCATCCGCCTCTGCAACCCGAATATACGAGCCCTTCACCCGCCCGGCACCTTTGTAATAAACGGGTCTGTCCGCGATATCCACCCCCGGGATTTCCGCCGATACCACAACCCCGCCGACACACTCTGCCACTGAAAACAAAGGGCGGACAGGTGGTTGCATTTGTTTGCATTGCTCTGCCACATTATGCTGCAAGGCTTGCACATCATAAACCCCCACCACAGCAAACCCTTCCTTCTCGTCTAAGCCAAACACAATGGTGCCGCCGCCATCTTGGTTTGAAAAGCTAGAGAGGGTATCATATAAGCGCGTAGGCGCACCCTTTTGCGCTGCTTTTACCTCAACATTCTGAAATTCGCATTGATATACTTGTATTTTTTCAACCAAAGTTACTAAATCTTCTGTTTGCATTTGCCACACCCTCTTTCTTTATTTGTTGTTAGTATAGCAAGTTAAGCAAAATAAATCAATCAAAAAAGCAAAAATAAACCAACCATTTTGCTTATTTTTTGATAAAAGGCAAAACAGTTGGTTTATTTTTTGATGAAATGCAAAATATTTGGTTTATTTGGAATTATTTTGGATTTTTAGCGTTCTATATCGCTGTATGATTTGGTTTTTTCTTTCTTTTTGCTTGCGCAGGCTAGGATTGCAGCGGAGATTGCCACCGCGCAGAGTGCCCAGAGGGGTGCGCGGTGCCCGGTTGCGGGGCTTGTGGGCTCTTCAGTGGTGCTAGAGCTGCTGCTAGATACTTTTTTCGCCGTGACCGATACGAATGCTTGGAGCGCTTCGTCAGGTACCTCGTAATTGTCTAACACATCGTCATATGGCTCAAACAGCACATTATGCTCAGTGGTGCCGAGTTCGGGCACTGTGGTGGAGTCTTCCCATGCAAAGGTACCGTAATCACTGCTGCCGCCGCTGAGCGTGCTGCTTGCAAGGGTTTTGCCATAGGTGATATTGCTTGCGGTGGGGTATACCACCGTCAGAGTCGCTTTATTGATGGTAACATCTTGATCCACCTGCGCGAAGGCGGTGCTTGTGGGGTCTGCCTCGTCCGTCACGGTGAGGGCTAGGCGATAGTTGCCGCTGTCTGCCACAGCGGTGAGCGTGATGGATTTTTCAGTGGAATAGAGCGTCTCACTCCGGTCAGTTGGGTCAACCAGATACCATGCATAGGTATAGCTAAAGCCTGTTACCGCGATATAATCCGCTTCTAGCTTGACGGTATCGCCATAGGTTACAACGCCATCGCTTACTTCCCCTGCACCGGTATCACTATCGGTGACGGTAATGCTAACGTTGGGTGTGATAATCTGCCAAGTGGCGGTATAGGTAGCGCTTGCACTGGCAGTAAGAGTAGTCGCGTCTGCCGCAAGGTCATCTGCATCATCGCTTGCCCAGCCCGTTAGGGTATAGCCCGCCCTGCTAATGCCGGGCAGGGTGATTTGCTCACTGCCATCCAACAAAAAGACCGTCTGTGCGTTCTCCGAGAAGGTGCCGCCGTTTGCCGCAAAGGTGACAGCGTATACTGCGATTTTCGCCATATCGGTTAAACCCGACACATTCGCCATTGCACTGACGTAATAGGTGCCCGCCTCTGTGACAGTAAGGGTAGTGCCACTGATGCTCGCACCGCTTTCGTCCGCAATCGCCGCGATCGCTTCGCCGTTTGCGTCCGTAAGGGCATAGCTTACGTCCGTTGCGTCACAGCTGAGGTTGTAAACCACCTGTGCAGTGGTACTTGTATCGCTGTTATAGGTGACGGTAAGGGTGGGCTCGACTGCCCACAGGATGTTCTCTTTACTTGCAGAAGCCAAGAACACCGCCGTGCCATTGCTTGGGCTGCCTGACGCTACGCTGAATGCCGCGCTATCTGCATCGGTTAAGTCATACTCATCGCCGTTCGCAATGATGACCGTTTTGTTGACCGTTGCTTGGTCATTCGCCGCCGTGGAAATGGTGATGGCAATGGACGCATCTTCTTCCAGCGCAGCGTCCACCGTGAGGGTTTTTCCATTGAGGTACAGCCCTTTATCGCCATTGTCGGTGATAATGGGCGAATCGCTGACGCTAAAGGTGCCACCTGCATAATGTACCCCATCGCCCGAATTACTGCTGCTTGCATTGTTTCCATCGATGGTGCCGCCCGTCATGGCGAAGTTACCGCGTTTTAGATAGACACCGCCACCCTCATCTGCGCTGTTGCCGGTGATTTCGCCGCCAAGCATGATGAAGTTACCCTCTACATAAACACCGCCGCCATAGCTGCTTTCTAGCGAATAGTTAAGGTTCGAAATCTCGATATTCGGGTCGGTAACGCTTACATCGTTTTCGGTAATTGCGCCGTCATACATGGTGAAGTTGCCGACAATTGCCACATAGACACCGCCGCCGTAAATATAGGTTGTGTCTTGGTTTACCGCGTTATCAGTATCTGCATCGTCATACTGGTCTTGGTTGTCGATATTTTCCGCGTTGCCTAGGATGGTGCCA
>JAWXUQ010000089.1:0-9575 GCA_044426225.1 Faecalibacterium sp.
ATATACACCTGATGTCCAGCATCAATTTGTTTGTCTAAAAACCCGTATAAATCCGCGCGGCGCTTGCCGGTGATATAGCGTGTTTGAATGGGTTTGCGCCCTGGGGGCAGTTCATCCAAAATCGAAATATCCAAATCACCATAGAGCAGCAGTCCTAGTGTGCGGGGGATGGGGGTTGCACTCATGACGAGTAAATGTGGTGCAGCGCCCTTTTGCGCGATTAAACCGCGTTGGCGCACCCCAAAGCGATGTTGCTCATCAATGATGGCAAGCCCAAGGCGGGGCAGTTGCACATCTTCATGCAAAATGGCATGGGTGCCAATCAGCAAATCTACTTCACCTGCGGCAAGCGCAGCCAGGACAGCACGTTTTTCAGCTGCGCGCAAGCCACCAGTATAGAGCGCTGTGCGCACCCCAAATTTGCCTAACGTATCGGCAAGCCCATTTGCGTGTTGGGTGGCTAAAATCTCTGTGGGGGCAAGCAGGGCGCTTTGATAGCCGTTTTGGTAGGCTGCATAAATGGCAGCGGCGGCAACAAGCGTCTTGCCACTGCCCACATCCCCTTGCAGCAGGCGGTTCATGGCGGCAGTACCAGTCATATCGGCAATTATCTCATTGGCAGCACGGCTTTGTGCCCCTGTGGGGGAGAAGGGTAGGCTTTCCCAAAATGGTGCAAGAGAAAAGGGGCGCATGGGTGCACCCGTGTGCTGTGCGTCGCGATGTTTTAGCAGCCCAATGCCCAGTTGTAGGATAAACAGTTCTTCATAAATCAAGCGGCGGCGCGCGTGGAATACATCCGCTTCGCAGGTGGGGCAATGGATTAGCTGCACCGCCTCTGCTTTGGTGGGTAGGCGATACTTTTCTAACATTTCAGTTGGTAGAGGCTCAGGCAGCTCACTCACATAGGTGAGCAACTGGGCAATACATTTCGCGATAATGCCGCTTGAAAGTCCTTCGGTTTGGGGATAAATGGCGAGCAAGGGTGCTTGCTGCACCTGTGCCTCGGTGCGCACAATCGGGTTTACAATTTGGCGGCGGTCAAGGCTGCCGCTGACAACCCCCTCGAAATAATATTCCGTGCCGGGGGTTAGCTTTTGCGTTGCGTAGGGGTTGTTAAACCAAGTCAGTTCTAAACTGGCGCTCTCGTCTCCTGCGCTCACCCGTTCCATGGTGCGCCCGCCGGGTAGGCGGCGCTTGGGGTGCTTGGCGAACACCTCTGCCTTGATGACGCAGGCAAGGTCATACGGTGCGGTTGCCACGCAGTAGGGCTTGGTGTAATCGATATATTTGCGTGGATAGTGGCAAAGCAGGTCACCAAGCGTAAAGATTTCTAGCTTTTCAAACAGCTTCGCGCGGGCAGGGCCGACACCCTTTAGGTATTGAATGGGGGTCTGTGCGTTGAGCGCAGTGGTGAGGGTGGGCTGTTTTGGCGTTTTGTCTGTGCTTGGCATAGTGCGTTGCCTCCTTTCCTAGATTTGTGTTTATAATATAGTATCTTTATTATAGCACAAATCGAAGGTTGTTTCGAGAGGATTGTGTCAAATGTACGCACTGTGGCGGGGAATATCCGCTGCGTTATGGTAGAGAAATCGCGCATTAAAACAAAAAGTGCTGCCACAGCCATAAGCTGAAACGCTATGGTGATGGCAACACAGTTGATGCAAATGTTATTTGCTTTTTATAAAGGGGACGATTTAATCTTCTACATTACGTTTTTTAAAAACAAAGAAAAGAATGGAGCCAAGGAGGAAAAGCCCAACAAGAAACGCAATTAAAAGGAAGGGGATATTTAGGTTGTTGATTACTTGAGTGGTGGCTACGGCGTCCTCAGAACGGGCATCAGGCATATCGGTTGCAATGTCCGTGTCAGTGGCATCTGCCACGAGGTGCACCAAAGCAAAGGTAGAAAAATGGGTGGTGCTGAAAATTGCCATTTCGCTTTGGGTATCATAGGACGTGTTCATTGCTTCGGCAAGTGCGCCTGTTTCATCGACATAATAAACTACAATATTTTCTGCAACTTCGCTTTCTTGTAAGGTATAAGGAATGCTTACGGTAATGCTGCCGCCTGTAAAGTTTGTTAGGCGATTGCCCTGTGCATCGACAATGTTAAATTCAAATATAGGGTGTGCATCGATGGTTGTTTGGGTGTCGGCATGAAAGGCTTCGTCTGTGATTTTGGTCGCGACAATCGAAATTTCGCCACTGAGCATCTGCTTCATCGCATCTAATGTAGAGCTATCAATGGTAAGTTGCACACCGCTACTTGCAAGGGTAATGGCGTTGATTTCGGCTTCAATGAGCGAGTGGATGCTTTCGCTAGAAAGCGTAAAGGAGATATCGCTTGCGTCATCGGTTTGTACGTCTAGCATGATGTTTGCTGCCAGTGCTTGCTCTGCTTCCATGCGAGCAAGTGCGCTCGCAATGGCATCCTGCACGGTATCGTCAGTGATTGTTGCCGTTGCTTGGTCTTGCGTGATGCTTGCTGTTACGCTTGTACTTACATAAATGATATCAGTAGTTGTGGGAGTAGGGCTTGGTGTTGCTGTGGTAACAGCGGTTACGCTCGTGCTTGCAGTGGGGGTTGGTGTAGCTTCTGTGGATGTAACGGTGACGGTAACACTTGTGGTTGGCACAGGGGTGGCGATTGCAGCATTGGTTACAAGATAATTGCCGTTACTGTCTGTTTTACTGCTGACATAATAGCCATCGCCAAGCCATGCAGTAGAGGGAGCGACTTCAAAGGTGCCGCCGGTGATGGTTACAACTTCTTCTGATTCCGCAATTGGTTCAACTGACATCTGGTCAGCGCCCAAGAAGGTGCCGCCACTGATGTTCAGATATTCGAGGTAGCTTGGGTAGGTGGTGCTATCTTCGTCATTGAATACCCATAAACTGTCTTTGCCCATGCGGATAACCATAAGGGGTTCGTTGTGATAGCTTTCTAGCACACCGCCAGTGATGGTTGCTTTGATGGTGCGTCCAGAATCCTGATAGCCTGCGCCACGTGAGGCAAGTAGCAGTGCAGCGCCTGCACGAAGAACGGCGCCGTCACCATCTGCAGCGTCTTTGTATAAATCTATCGCTTCGTCCGTTGCGATGATGGTGCCGCCAGTGATGGTAATATTGCCATTGCCGCCATATTGAATGCCAGTTGGTCCGATGATGGTGCCACCAGTAATGAGCAAATCACCAGTTTGTGGATAGGAGATACCCATGTTTTGCCCACCTGTCATAGTGCCGCCATTGATTTCAACATAGGTGAAATCCTGTGAGCCATTGCCGATGATGGCATTGGTGCTGTTTTCGTCGCCAATGGTGCCGCCATTGACGATTAGTTGTGGGATGGTATCTGCGGGTACGCTTTCAGCGGCAACGCCGTTGGTGTATGCACCCCCAATGAGAATGGCATATTTTGCTGTGATGGTAGCGCCATCTTCTACCGTAACAATGGGCGAACCAGAGGTTTGAGCGATGATGGTAATACCATTTGTGGTGCTCGCGCCAGTAACAGTGGTGCCGCTTTCAATTTTTAGGCGGATGGCATAGCTTGTATTGATGCCCTGCCCGCTTGTTCCGGTGATTGTGGTATCGCGCAGGGTTACATTGCTGCTGCAGTAAGCAATCAAACCGTAGGAGGTACCAGTGATAGCACTGCTTTCAATGTTCACATCCGCGGTAACGGTGTTAGTAATATAAGTGCCAAAATGTGTGCTCGTGAAATTACAATCGCTGATCGTGATACTTTGTGCTGTGTTAGACAAAAACAAAGCAGCGCTCGTAGTGGTATAGCTGCTCGCGTGAAGGATATCAAAATCTGTAAATACAAGCGGATTTGCGGTAGCGGAATAAACAGCAAGATCTGCGGTACTGTCCAGAGTGCCATTTTGAATGGTATAAGTGCCTGCGGTGGAGCCTGTTAATTGCAAACGCGTTGTGCTTTTGATGGTATAACCTGCGAGATTTAGCGTAACGGGATTTGTAATGGTAAGCGCATATTCGCTGTTTTCAATGGATTTTAGCAAAGTGATGGTATTGCCAGCGCTTGCATTGCCCGCAGCATACGCAAAGGATGCATAGATCCACGTTGTGCCACTGTTGTTTGTAACTGCTGCTTCTGCTTCGATTGTGCCTGTGCCAGTGATGCTAGCGGTATCGACGTTGTATAGGAGGGTGTTGCTTTTGATGGTGCCGTTGTTTATGATCGAGCCGCTGTTTTTAACGAAACCATCAATGGTAATTGTGCTCTCATTTGTTAAACTAACGTCTGCGGGAATAACCAGTGTGATGGAGGTAGGAATGTGCAAGGTGTCCTCTTTGTTGATGGTAAGGCTAGTGTCCATGGTGATGGTAGCAGACGTGCTAGCATTGCCTGCCTCGGTCAGTGCTGCTTGCAGGTCTGCGAGGGTGGTGTAGGTAGCTGCCGCGCGTGTATAGGGATTCGCGGTATCAGCTTCAAGTGAAACAATGAAATTCGTTGTTTCAGCTGTGGGTTCGAGTGTACCTGCCGCTTTTACCACAAGTTCTGCTGTTGGTACAGTTGTGGCGGTTGATGTGTTTGCCGCGCTTTCATCTGTGCGATCAACAGCAAAGGCGCTGATGCTAATTAGCAAGATACTGCTAAGTGCCAAAATAAGCATAGAAATTCGCTTTTTCATTTGCGCATACTCCTTTATAAAATTAGTGAACGGTGAACAACGTCTGTTTGATCATACTTTTCTTATGAGATGAATTTTTTGCAAAAATATTGGATTGTTAGAATATCCTTTATATTTGTGCATTTATTGAAAAACAAAGGAAAATATTGAGCAAAACATACAAAGCATACCACTAAATTGCTGGAAATTCAAGGGGGTGTGCGTAAGCGGAAAGGAGGAAATTGCGCTTTTGTGTCATAAAGTGCGCTGACTAGCCTTTTTTGTGTTTGAAAAAAAAATTGCGCTTTTGTAAAAAGTAAGTCAAAGCTGTCTTTGAACTGTCGTTTTTTGTTTACAAGTCAACAAAAAAGAGAGAACGAGCAATTGCTCGTTCTCTCTTTTTGCGATTTTATATAGGGGTGAAGTTTGCGCAAGATTACTCTACACTAATCATATAGTAGTAAACAGGCTGACCACCACGAATGTGGCTAACTTCGACATTGTTGTGGCATTTTGCGCGTACCATATCGGTGGTGCGCTCTGCATCTTCGTCGCTTACATCGCAACCAGAAATCACAGTGACAAAGCTAGTATCTTTTTTGCACATGGTGCGTGCTAGGCGATAGGCTGCTTTGGTTACATCAGTGGTGGTGGCAACAATCTTGCCATTTTCCAGTGCCATGATTTCGCCTTTTTTGATTTTCTTGCCATCAAATTCGCTGTCACGTGCCGCATAGGTAATCAGACCAGTCGAAACCTTGTCAGCACCCTGCATCATAGCAATGGTATTGGCCTCTACGCTTTCAGTAGGGTCAAAGTTTAGCATGGCGGTAATGCCCATGGGTACGGTGCGGGTGGGTAAAACCACTACTTTGCGGTCAGCAATTTTAGAGGCTTGCTCTGCTGCCATGATGATGTTTTTGTTGTTTGGCAGCACAAAAACAGTTTTGGCAGGTACACTCTGTACCGCAGCTAGGATGTCATCAGTCGAGGGGTTCATGGTTTGCCCGCCCGAAACAACAGCATCTACGGCAAGGTCACCAAACACTGCTTTTAGCCCTTCGCCTGCGGCAACTGCCACAAAACCGAAATCGCGGCTTGCATCTACCGCAGCATAGATGAATTCGTTTGCTACATCATCGTGTGCTTTTTGTTCTGCGGCAGCCTGCTTTTCAAGACCTTTGCCTTGTTTTTGGCGCCCTAAGAACTGCTCATGCATGTTTTCAATTTTAAAACTGGTCAGATAGCCATATTTAATGGCTTCCGATAAGATTTTGCCGGGGTCATCGGTATGCACATGCAAGTTGATGACATCGTCATCTTCAATGCAAACAACGCTATCGCCGTTGCTTTCTGCAAAGGCACGGATTTTCGCTGCGCTTACATCTGTGTTTTTGTTAATCAAGAATTGGGTGCAATAGCCGTTTTTGATGTCCTCTACTTTCATCAAATCGTCAGAGTAAACACCCTTACCCGCAGCAGAACTAGACAGTTTAGGCTTGGTGGTGCTTTCTAGGGTTGCAATGGGTGCTTCGCCGTGGAATACCACTTGCATGCCTTCAAAGAAGGTTACCACACCCTGCCCGCCGGCATCTACAACGCCCGCTTTTTTGAGGACAGGCAGTTGGTTGGGGGTGTTGTCCAGTGCTTTTTGCGCACTTTCAATCACAAAATCCCACAGTGCAACAGGGTCAGTGATGTCACAAGCGCGTGCTTCTTCAGCGGCAACGCGGGCAACGGTCAGCATGGTGCCTTCGGTTGGTTTCATGACTGCCTTGTATGCACCTGCAACACCCTGTTCCAGTGCTTTGATAATATCTTCTGCGTCTGCTTCTTTTTTACCATCTAATGCTTTGGCAAAGCCGCGGAACAACAGGCTAGTGATAACACCAGAGTTACCACGTGCGCCACGTAGCATGGCAGAGGCGGCTGCTTTGGCGGCTTCACCAACGGTGCAGTTGTCGCCCATTGCAAGCAGCTCAGGGCAAGCTGCGCCAACCGTCATGCCCATGTTGGTGCCAGTGTCGCCATCTGGCACAGGGAATACGTTCAGCTCGTCAATGCGTGCGCGCTGGTTGTTGATGTTATTTGCACCCGATAGGATGGCATCTCGTAAAATTTTGCCTGTAATCATTGTTTGTTAACTCCTCAATTTGACCCAAGAATTTGGGATGATTAAACTAAAACGTCGTCTACCGAAACAACCACGCGCACTACTTTTAACCCAGTAGCAAGCTCTACTTCATCTCGGACACGGTGGGTAATGCTTTTGGAAACAGTAGCAATGTTTACACCGTAGCTTACAACGATGTGCAACTCAATTGAAAGTTTGCCATCTTCCTCGTCAACGTGTACGCCACGTTCGGCGAATTGGTCTCCGAATACAAGCCCTTTTACAGTATCGCCCATCCCGCGCGAGGACATGCCGGTTACACCATAACAGGCTTTGGCAGCCTCGCTGACAAGAGCTGAAAAGTAATCGCCCGTGAAAAGGACGTCGCCTAAGGGTAGGTGAGAGATAATCATATTGCGTCACTCCTTTTTGTTTGTTAGTTAGAGAAGGTCAAATCTCCAAACGCGTAAAATTGGTTGCTAATCGATGCGCTTACACCGCTTGCGTTGCGACTGGTTAGGACAACACCATTTTTCCATAAGAGCGGAATATAGGGCATCTCAGCGGCGAAGGCTGCTTCAAATGCAGCAGCCTGACTGGCATCTGCTCGAAACGCAGCATAGCTGCTTAAAAGTGTTTCACTTGCTTGGATGCCATGCTTTGCGCTACCCTCCCAAAAAGAAGATAGTTCAATATTATTATACAACTTCATTTCCCCAATGTACAGTTCAAATTCATTACTTTCTAATAATGTTAGAAAAGAATTGAAGTCAGAAGCGGTAATAATCGTGGTTTCTATCCCATATTTTGCCCATTTTTCCGAAAGTTCACTCGCGAGCAATGTTTTATAGGTGTTTCCCGTATGAATTAAAATAGAAATTTGTGCATTTGTGCCGTTTTCATCCTGGTAAAAACCACTCTCGTCATTGTAGGTATATCCAAGTGTGAGCATGGTCTGTGCCAGTGTGCTGTCATCGCTTGTGGATAGGATAGACTGGGTGTCGGTTGCGGCGGGATAAAAAGAATTAAGGGCGCCCCGCGCAGCATAGGCACGTGCATCATAGGTGTCTATGGCAAGGGCATCGCGGTCAATCAGTGCGCTGAGTAAATTCCGCCCTTCTGCTGTGTTACACAGTGGGTTTGCTGCATACGAATTTACTCCAAGGAACAGTAAGGTGTTGGTCTTATAGTAATGTTCGGTGGTAGAAATGCTGCTGCTACTGGTGCTGCCCTCGCCTTGCACGGTATAGTTGGTCTGTCCAAGCGCCAGTGCGCTAATCATATCGTCATAGTTTGCAACCAAAACAAGATGGATGGTATCGTCTCCATCGCTCGGAAAACGCGTAAAATGATTTTTGACAAGGGTAGTGCCATCTGCCCCGTATGTATACCGCCCGCTTGCGGTGGGGCTAGTGCTTGCCACGTCATCTGCCTTCAGAATGGGGATGTCAAGCAAATAAGCAAACATGCTGTCTGGGGTTGCTAGCGTGAGGACGAGGGTTGTTTCGGTGGCACTCACCGAAAGCACATTCGAAAATCGTGCGCGATAGGTATCACTTGCCATTGCCGCTTGTAGGCTGTACAGTGCATCGTCTGTCGAGATGGGGGTGCCATCTGCAAAATAGCAACCTGCGCGTAGCGTAATGGTTACGGTGGTGCCGCTGCATTCTACGCTTTCCGCAAGGCGGTAATCAATTGCGAAATCGGGGGAAATATCGATAAAGTTCTCAAACAATAAACTAGCGGTTTGCGCCACAAGGGTGTCGGTAGTTAGGTATGGATTATAGCCCTTAGTAGAGCAGGCGATGGAAAGCGTTTCGGGCTGCTGGCTTGTATCAGCTTCCGTTTGCGCAGTGTCTTGCACCGCTTCTGTTTCGCTTGGCGCGGGTTCCGCCGTGCTTTCAGGGTCAATCTGTGTTTCATTACCAGTGCATGCCACAAGCAGGGGAAGGAAAAGGAGGCAGAGCAAAAGCAAAAAACTTTTTTTCATATTGTAAAATCTCCGTGCGTTTTAATGAAATGGTCATACTTTTATAGTATGATAAAGAAAAGAGAAGCACACCTTTTTTTGCAGTGTTTTTCTAGTGAATATAAGAATAGTATATCATAGGAAAGATGAAAAAGTACAGTTTATAAGCGAAAAGATGGCACAAACCCTGTGTTTTTGTGCTGTTTTGAGCGTTAACATGTCATAAAGGAGAAAAATTGCATGAATATTTTGTTTTTTCTTACGCCCAAACAAGATTTGATGTATGTGTATCATGACTTTACCTTGCGGCAAACCCTTGAGAAATGGGAGAAAAATCGCTATGCGTCTATCCCGGTGCTTAGCCGCAGTGGGGCATATATCGGCACCCTGACAGAAGGGGATATTTTATGGGAGATGAAGCGCCACCAGGGGCTTGATCTTACCGCTGCGGAAGAAATTTTAATCGAAAGCCTCCCGCGTAAAAGAGATTATAAGCCCGTCACCGTTACCACAACGATGGAAGAACTCATCGAGGCTGCCATGAGCCAAAATTTTGTGCCAGTGGTAGATGACCGTCAAATTTTCATTGGGATTGTGCGCCGCCAAGAGATTATTCGCTATTGCTATCAAAAAGTAAGTGAAGGTGAAAAAGCAAAGGCATAATCCATGGTGTACCACGATAATGCCTGTTTAAAATTATAAAACGAAGATTATAAAACGAAAACGAAAACGAAAGATTAAGTGAAAATGTAAACGCAAGGTAAGGTATACCCAATTTATAAAAGTTCGTAAATGAGGCAGATATGAAGCTTAAAAAGTGGTATAATAACAGCAAAACTGTTGGATATACTCTAAA
>JAWXUQ010000090.1:0-9512 GCA_044426225.1 Faecalibacterium sp.
TGCAGCGAATTTTAGATAGCCAATGACCTTCTGCTTTAATCCATTGGCTATCTAAAATTCGCTGCATTGCAATCGAAACATGCACCACCAGATTTAAAAAAGAGTCTTCGGTCAAGTGGGCTTTTCGCAAAGCCTCTAACCCCTCAATCGCTTGCAACACACGTGTCAGCAAATCTACACTCAGCAGCTGCGCCATCCCAGATTTTTGAAAAGCAATGCGCACCTGTTCATCTTTATCTTGCAAATGATAGGCTTCGCGCACCAAGTCCGCATCAATATTTTCTGCAATAAAGGTGCGGATTGCCTTGCGATAATCCTCTTCTTTTCCTTCTAGGGAAATGCCACTGCCCGGTTTGCGCACTATACTAAGGCTGTGCACATCAAACCACTCTTCTGCAACCTCTAAATCTGCACTGATGGTGGCATCACTTACCTTAAATTTGCTACTATACCAATATAATTTTTGTACATCCTTTTGCCGCAAGAGCTCTAACAGTAAACGTTTGCGACGATATTCTCGATCACTTACGTCTGGTGTTTGTTCGCTTTGCAATAATTCTAGCAACACCTGCTTATCTTCCGCGCTACCCTCAATCCACACACCTGCGCCTGTTTTTGAAACAAACTGCAAGTGATATTTCCGCAACTCTTTGGGTAAATATTCTAATTCACGCTGTACCGTTCGCTTGCTCACCTTAATAAGCTCAGATAACTTTGTCACCGAGCAAACTCCATCCTCTGTTAGCATGATTAGCAATATTTGTTTTAATCGCGGGGTCATATTCATTTCTTTATCCTCCCCGTTTTTACAATATCCTAACACTTATTATACACGCAAGCCCCCAAAAAGCTATCTCTTTAGAAGGAGAAATAAAAATATCTTACAAACAGCTAAAAAAACCTCCCCATTGTAGGAATTTCGTCAAAAGAAATTCATCTACATGGAGAGGTTTTTAGGAAATGGGCACACTAACAAGGAGGAACGTGTGCCTTGCGCTATTTTGATATACTACTTTACAAATATGAGTATTTGATAAAGAACAGGGTGCTATGGGTACAGATAAAACCCACCACAATTTTATCTGCGCCACTGCACGCTATATCATTCGCTTATGCGTTGTCATCTTTGAGAGAGTCTACAAGTTCATCATACTGCGGGGCACTCATGAAGTTTGTGATTAACACCTGCTTTGCATGTGGATTGCTTGCCGTAGCACGTTCTTGTAAATTCTGATGGGTTACCACCACCTGCACATCAGCAGGAATGGAAGAAACCGAAGTGTGAATAACCTGAATATCGGTAATGCCTGCATTTGCAAGTTTTTTCTTGAGCACAGTTGCACCCATTGCACTAGAACCCATGCCTGCATCGCATGCAAACGCAATTTTGCTTACTTTACCATCCACTACCACTGGGGCAGCGATGCCTTTTGCGGTACCTTTCATTTCATCACGCTGTGCCTGTGCATCTTCTAGCGACGCGCCTTTGTCCATGAATTTCAAGATAGGCACCGAAATGAGGAAAGAAACTGCGGTGGACACTGCCACACCAAGTAAAATCCCGAGATAAGAGTTGCGCTCTGCAAGCATTAAGATTGCAAGAATACTGCCTGGAGAAGCGGGTGCGGTCAAGCCAACATCCATCATGGTAAAGACGAAGATACCGCTTGCGCCACTGAGCACCGCAGCGATGAGCAGCAGTGGATTCATGAGCACATAAGGGAAGTAGATTTCGTGGATACCACCAAGGAAGTGAATGATTGCTGCACCAGGTGCGGTGCTCTTGGCGGTGCCTTTGCCAGCGATGCAATAAGCAAGTAAGATACCAAGCCCTGGACCGGGGTTTGATTCAAGCAAGAAGAAAATAGATTTCCCAAATTCTTCTACCTCTTGAATACCCATTGGGGAGAGAATACCATGGTTCAGCGCATTGTTTAGGAAAAGGATTTTTGCGGGTTCGATAAATAGGCTCGTTAACGGCAACAGCCCATAGTTTACGAAGAAGCCCACACCCGCTTCCATTGCGTTGTTAAGTACTTCAACCAACGGCGTGACACCAAGCAGCGCAACAATCGCAAGGATAAACCCGAGAATGCCAAGCGAGAAGTTATTCACAAGCATTTCAAAGCCTGCTTTGATTTTGCCTTCCCAAGATTTATCGAGTTTTTTCAGCAGCATAGCTGCCAAAGGACCGACAATCATCGCACCGATAAACATAGGCACATCCGCACCTACAATCACACCGATGGTCGCTGTGGCACCAATGATACCACCACGCTGCCCATATACGTTGTAACCTGCGGTATAGGCAATGAGCAAAGGCAATAGCATATATGCCATTGGATCCGCAAGGGCGACGAGGGTTTCATTTGGGAACCACCCAGTAGAAATAAACAATGCGTTGATTAAGCCCCAAGCAATAAATGCGCCAATGTTTGGCATAATCATTGCACTTAGGACGCGGCCAAAAGCCTGTACTTTTGCTTTCATGGTAACTTCTCCTTTTTTGGGTGCGCTCCTTTTATTCCTGGACTGCTTTCAGTAAAAATTCACGCACATAATCAATGCTAGATGCCGACATACTAAACTCATCTAGCCCCATTTCTAATAACAAAGCGGTCGCTTTTAAATCGCCCGCCATTTCGCCACACATCCCAACTGGAATGCCTGCTGCATGCCCTGCTTCGATGATTTGACGGATTGCCTTGGTAACCGCAGGATGGAAATAATTATATTTGTCTGCAATTTTTTTGTTGCCGCGGTCTACCGCAAGCAGATACTGGGTTAAATCGTTGGTGCCAATGCTGAAGAAGTCCACTTCTTTTGCAAATTCCTCTGCAAGCATGACACTTGAGGGGGTTTCCATCATCATGCCGATTTGAATATCTTTGTCAAAGGCAACCTGTTCGGCGCTGAGTTCTGCTTTGCAAATTGCTACAATTTCTTTCACCGCAGCAATTTCTTCTAGCGAGATAATCATTGGAATCATCATCCGCACATGACCAAAGGCACTTGCCTTTAGGATGGCGCGGATTTGTTCTTTGAACATATCCTGCATTTCTAGACAGATGCGCACTGCGCGCCAACCAAGGAAGGGATTTTCTTCTTTGTCAAATTCAAAATAAGATAGTTCTTTATCGCCGCCAATGTCTAACGTGCGAATGGTAAGCTCACTCGGGCAAAGCTCTACTGCTTCTTTATACACCTTGAACTGTTCAGTTTCCGTCGGGAAATGCGCATTTTCCATATAAAGGAATTCACTGCGGAATAAGCCCACACCATCAATGTTCATTTTGAGCGCATTTTGAATGTCAACAATACCACCTACATTAGCAGCCAGTAAAATCTGGCGACCGTCTTTGGTGATAACCTTCTCACCGCGTAATGCCTCTAGCTTTGCTTTGGCACCAAGGTAAGTGGCCTTCTTTTCGGCATATTCTGCGGCATGTGCTGCAGTAGGGTTGATGATAATATCACCTTTTTCAGCATCCATGCAAATGGTCTGACCGGCCTGCACCTGTGCTAGCACACCCGACACCCCCACCAAAATGGGGATATCCATACTTTTGGCGATGATAAACACATGGCTCGTTACACCACCCTCTTCCGTGATAATCCCTTTGACGTAATCCGTATTGATTTTGACCGTATCCGATGGATACATATCCTTGGCTACTACAATCACCTCTTCGGTCAAATCGCCAAGGTCTGGGCGCTGCACTCCTTTGAGGATTGCCATATAACGTTTGCCAACGTCTTTGATATCTGCGCTGCGCTCCTGCATATAAGGATCATCAATCATGGAAAACATGGTGGCGATTTCTTCCACCGTTTCATGCATAGCAAGCTGCACATTTTTGTTCTGGGATTTAATTTTAGAAACGACACCTTCCTGTAAAGTAAAATCGTCTGCAATTTCAATGTGGGCTGCAAAAATCTCACTTTTCTGGGCAGCTTGTTCTAGCGCAGCACAGACTAGTTTTTTTGCTTGCTCGAATTTTTGCACTTCCTCTTTTACTTGGTCATCCAATACCAGATGAGTATCTGGGCTTAAATCTGGTTCTACATACTGGAAGGTTGGCGAAACGACAATGCCGCGCGAAGCCGTTTTCTCTACCGAAATCCGTATCATATTAATCTCCAATCTGGTACTTTGGGGTGAGGGACAAGTTCTTGTTACTCTTTTTCACCAAGACCACTTTCAATGAGCTCAGAAAGCATTGCTAGGCTTTCCACTTCGTCCTTGCCATTGCAGACAAGTGTTACTTCTGTGCCATATTTTACAGCGGCAACCATGATGTTCAGAATGCTTTTCACTTGGATTTCATTTTGACCAACAAGGAGTTTAACATCACATTCACACTGAGTTGCAGCCTTAGAAAGAACACCTGCGGGACGTGCATGCAAGCCAGACTTGATATTAATTGTTAAATTTTTCGATACCATATTATCTTTCCTTTCTTTGTGTTTGCTTATACACCGAAATGTGCGAATAAGATACGTTCTGCTTCTGCGCTCCATAGACCGCGGTTTGCTTTGCAAACTTCATCTAATTTTGCGAAGAGTGGTTCAGTTTTGCCTAGTTCTGCGAAATCTTCAATTGCGGTAAGGGGCATGTCAAACTGAGTATAGGTGAGCTTTTTGCCGCCGGGGATTTTAGGAAGGTCTAGGGTTGCCTGTGCGATGCTATCAATGCCGCCAACATGGGTAACCATAACAGCGGGTTCGATTTTGCCTGCTGCTGCAAGCTCGTTTGCTTCGATTAGGTCATCGTTATTGCCACCAGTGGTTCCCATGATGTGTGCGCTGATATAATGCACATTATAAAGGTTCATTTCTGCCATAAATTGGCTATTCGTTGGGCCTGCAAAGAAGTTGAGGCAACCGTCAAAAGCGAGAAGTTTGTCGCCAAGTTCTGCAACCGCACGGTTTGGAATATATACGAATACATCGTCATAACCCTTGCCGCCAGTGATTGCGCGAAGCTCTTCCACAGGATCTGCCATGCTTGCAGTATTAACATAAAGCAGTTCCACACCGTTTTCTGCCGCTTTGGATTCAGGGATTACTTCACGGGCACGGGCAAGTTTTGCGTCATCAATATCGGTAACCACAATGCGTGCAGGTTTATTTTTCAGCTGAATGCCGTAGCTAACTGCGCCAAGACCCATTGGTCCACAACCGCCAAGGATAATGATATCGCCGCCTTCTTTGGTGCCGACGGTTAAATCATGGTTGCGTTTGTTGGTATGATAGTTGCCATAGTAACCGCCAATGATGCAGCTCATGGGTTCGCCAAGAGATGCTTCAAAGAAACTTTCACCTTCGTAAGGCATGAGGCAACCAAGCTCCATTACTTCTTGAGGGATGATGCAGTAGGTGCAAGCACCGCCGAAGAACTCATACGAATAACCAGGAGAAGCAAGGCTACCTTTGTAGTTGAGGGCAGGCTGCTGCGCGAATTTCTGACCAGGTTTGAACTGATGCTGCCATTTTGCGCCAACTTCTACGATTTCACCTGCAAATTCATGACCGATGATAATAGGGTTGGTTGCAATATTTTCTGGGGCACGTTTGTGGTTTTTGCCTTGCTCTACCAATTTATAGGTAGACATGCAAATGCTATCGCTGATTACTTTCACAAGGATTTCGTCATCTTTGATTTGGGGTAGTTCGAATTCTTCTAGGCGAAGATCGTTGGCACCGTACATTCTAACTGCTTTTGTTTTCATAACTTATTCTCCAATCTTATTCATAACAACTTGTGGTTTTAATTCTTCGATTACTGCGAGGGAAGGGGGTTTTGTACCTACCGTAGTCACCGCACCTGCGGAGGTTGCTACGCATAGTTTCATCATTTCGAGCATGTTATATTTGCTATCCACCGAATGTGCAAGCCCTGCCACCATGGCATCGCCCGCACCTACGGTAGAATGTGCCTTTACTTTGAGCCCTGGACATTGGTATGCCTCTTCTTGGGTAAGGAACATTGCACCATCGCCACCCATGGATACGACAACCATCTGGATGCCATCCGCAAGGAACTTGCGCGCTGCAGCAAGCAATGCTTCTTGGGTGAATGCACCGCTTACCCCTGCATACTCTGCAAGCTCTTCGCGATTTGGTTTAATGATATCGGGGCAAGCGGGTAAACTCTGGCGGAACAATTCACCGTCCGCATCTAATAAGACTTTACTGCCAACGCGATGCACCATTTGGATAATCACCTTATAAGTATCTTTTGGCACGCCCTCTGGGATACTGCCTGCTAGCACAAATAACGTGTCCCGCCCTGCGTAAGACATAATCTTATCAAATAGCGCATCTAATTGCTCTTTGTGGATGACAGCGCCTTTTTCATTGAGTTCCGTCACACCGGTATTCTTGGCAAACACCTTTGTGTTGGTACGAGTTTCGCCATCCACCTGCACAAAATCAGTTTTGATGCCAAGCTGTTGTAATACGTTTTCAATCGTCTTGCCTGCGTTACCACCAACAAAGCCAGTAGCAATGCTTTCACCGCCGATTGCCTGAATTGTTTTCGATACATTAATGCCCTTACCACCCGCATCCAGTACCGAAGATTGAATACGGTTTAAGGTACCAACCGCAAACTGGTCAACATCTACCGTTTTATCAATGGCGGGGTTCATGGTCACGGTTACAATCATCCGATTTACTCCTTTTCTACCAAAGCGTTATATACTGCATCTACATCACCATCCAATAGTGCGGCGGCAGACGACTCGTCCATAATTTTTTCTGAGATACTAGAAAGGATGTCTAGGTGGCTTTCGCCGAGTGCTGCAATGGCAACCACCAAACGAACGGTGCCTTCACCCCAGGTGACTGGCTCTGCAAAGTTCATAACGGCGATACCCGAAGCCTTGATTTCCTTTTTGCCTTCTGCGACACCATGTGGGATTGCAAGGTCGCAACCCATGTAAGTGGAGAAGCTCTGCTCACGTGCTAGCATTGCATCGATATAAGGGGCATTGACATAACCACTGTCAACTAACATTTGACCAATGCTGCGAATGACAGTTTCTTGGTCTGCTGCGGGGCAACCTACTTTGATATTCTCTTTGATGAGAAGGGGTTTCGGTGCTACTTTTTCTTTCTTTTTGAAAAACATAATCTGCTCCTTTTTTGTGATGAGTTGGTGTATCTTCGGTCGCCGCTTTCGTCTTGCGGTTTATTTTTTGTTCTTTTCTTGATTCTAGTATAAGGCCTAGTTCACCCAATTTCAAGCAAAAGAGCCTCGACTTTGGCACTAGCCATTAGTGACATTTCTGAGCATAGCGACAAAGATATTTTTGTACATTTTTCACGCGATAATACGAAACAATCTACCCACCAAACAAAAAAACAGCACTCACCTAAAACAGGTAAGTGCCATTCGTTTTTTGCCCTTTATGCCATTGCTATTACAGCCGAATATTAACTGCAAAATCTTATCATTCTCGCTAAATTATTCTATCATATAAAGAAAGAAAAAAAGATATCATTTTGCCTGTGCAAGCAAGGCTTTTAAACTTGCCGCTTCCACCTCGCCCTGTGCAAAGGTATCGTCTTTTACGAATTCCAAAATATAAGGGATCTCCAAGCCTTTGAGTGCAGCAAGATATGCATTCCACTCTGGGATATGCTCCGCTAGGGTTTCGCGCACGTCGCCTTTCACCCAGTGGAAAACATGCACCCCACAAATCGCATGCTTTAAAGCTGCAATTTCTACTAAGTGTGTTTCAAAGGGCAAATCCGGGTTCATTTGCCAATAGGTATATAGATTATCACATGCCGCCGCCTCAAGCAGGCACGCGGCACTCTGGTGACAGTCGGTTAAGGTGTTGCGATGGTACTCTAACCCCACCTTTAAGCCCTGTTCTGCTGCAAGGGCGCACACCTGTTTTAATTCCGTCACCCATTCTGCGCGCATTACTTCAGCACAGGTTGCACTGCCACAACCACCCGCCCAGATACGGATTAAAGGCGCACCGAGCGCCATCGCACTCGCAAGGACAGGCGCAAAGGCCGCCGCAATTGCCTGAGTGCCCTGCTGTTGCCCTAACTTATAATAAGAACCATACGATAGCACCCGCAGCCCTGCCGCCTTCGTTTGCGCTGCCACCGCAGTGGCAATGATGACATCCCCCGCCGGGACATGTACATCGCCGCCCCACTCAATCCCTGTTAAGCCGCATTTAACCGCAAGGGCAATAATTTCTTCTACACTGTGTGGGCGATAAGAGATCGATGTCAACCCTGTCATATTCCTTCTCCTTTATCTTGCTTTGCTATATTTTACTACAATCGAATTTTGCTTTGCTTTAGTATATCTTGTTTGCTGCTCGCTTGCAAATAAAATCCAACACTTTCTGCAAAATAACTACACTTTTTCATAAAAATGCACTTGCCAACAGCCCTAAAATTCTTTATAGTTATAGTAATGATTTTATTTGCCGCGGCAATGCCATCTTTGCCGCTTACGCAAATACAACACATCGTCAATAATTAGGAGGAACCTCATGGCATACTTAAAGGTAAAAGTACTGGATAACACAGGCAGCACCCTTGCCAATTGTGACCCAAGCGAAAAATGCGCACTGGTTTACACCAGTGAATACAAACAGGGCGATTGGATTGCAATGGAAGTAAGCGAGCCCGGGCAGTTCTGCATGGTGCAATTAGAGGACACCATGCCCCCTGCACTGGTTTATCTTGCAAAAACAAGCCTACATTTCCATATTCCATTTGGCGAACAAGCCATCACCTACTCACCAAAGAGCTTTAAAGGCAGCCGCCATGTAATCCGCGCACGCCTTGCCACCCCAGAAGAAATTTCTGCGCGCCGCTGCCTAAGCCTCAATCCATTTGATATCCATGGCGAAACACAGGTGTTCCCACATGCCTCTGCAAATGTTGAAACCCGTGGCGAAGCAGTGTTTGCCGCACGCAATGCAATCGATGGCGTGTTTGAAAACAATTCACACGGTGAATACCCATACCAGAGTTGGGGCATCAACCGCGACCCAGACGCAGCTTTGACGGTAGATTTTGGTCGTGATGTAATAGTGGATGAAATCCGCATCACCGAACGCGCCGATTTCCCACACGATAGCCATTGGGTCAGCGCCCGTCTTACCTTCGCAGATGGCAGCAGTAAGGAAATGTCTTTGGTGAAATCCACCGAACCACAATCGCTCACCTTCCCTGCGGTGAAAACAAGCACTGTCACCCTCAGTCACCTAATCCAAGCGGATGACCCTTCCCCATTCCCTGCACTTACCCAGATTGAAGTATATGGCACCGAGGTTTAATGCAAAATCATAATTGATGTTCCATATTCCTATCTGTTACCTCTTAGCATCCATTTTAATAGTAAAAATAAAAGGGGGCTGTTGCACAGCGCCAAATAAAAAGAGAAACAACTTTTCCGAAAGGATTAGCTGTTTCTCTTTTTTTGTAGTAAAATAGAGTTGCTTAAAAACCAAATTACCAACAAACAATGTAAG
>JAWXUQ010000091.1:0-9281 GCA_044426225.1 Faecalibacterium sp.
CATCCAGCTTCCTTCAGATTCCACCTCGCGATGGACACCCTTGCTTTCGGCTAACGCTTCCTACTACCGAGCGCGTAGTGGACTTTCACCACCAAGTTATCGCCCATGCTGGGCGCACTATCAAAACGGCACTGCGACAAATTTGTGCGCAGTGCCGTTTTTTGATTAATTTAATCTGCGCTGTCAACACCACTAGATTATTCTTGCTAAAACAAGTATAATAGCATCATACTACCACGCATATTCCCCCTAAATAATCAGGGTACACATTCCATTGTAATCAAACAGGAGGACACTTCTATGAAAACCCCCACCCTTAAAGAAACATTCCAGTATCGCTTTGACAACCTGATGGCGAAAGGCACCGTCGCGCTTGTTTGCGTGCTATTTTTAGCTTCTGCAGCCGTTGTCGTCGTCATGGGAACGCTTCTACTTTTACTAAACGGCGACACCACTTTTGGTGGAAATGTTTGGACTGGTATTATGCATCTAATTGATGCTGGCACCATTACCGCCGCAGACACCAGTCAGCCCGCTTTTGTTGTGCTAATGTCACTTGTGACGTTATGCGGTTTATTTGTCACAAGCATCTTAATTGGTATCATCACTACTGGCTTTGAAGAGCGGCTAAATGATTTAAAAAAAGGCAACTCTCGCGTGATTGAAAAAGACCACACTGTCATTTTGGGCTTTGACAAAAATGTTTTCACTTTGATTTCTGAGCTAATTACGGCAAACGAAAGCCGCAAAGATGCCTGCATTGTAATTTTGTGCGAAGATGAAAAAGAAAGTGTGGAAACCGCCATCACAGCTGAGTTCCCCGACACGAAATCCACCCGCATTATCTGCCGCACAGGGAACATTTCAGATACCACCATGCTAGAAAAATGTGCCGTAGAAAATGCGCGTTCTATTATCATTAATGAAGCAGAAGATTTCTTGACCATTAAATCAATTTTAGCGCTGAACAATTACCTGAAAAACTGCGGTGCATCACCAGACCAGCCCCATATCGTCACCACCGTCAAGGAAAAGGCAAACTTTGAAGCGAGCAAATTGATTGCAGATGGGCGCGCAGAAGTTATTTTGGTGCAAGATTCGATTGCCCGCATCATCGCACAAACCTGCCGCCAACCAGGATTATCCAACGTGCTTATAGAATTATTCGATTATGATGGAGATGAGCTATACTTTGAAACCTGCCCTTCGCTTGCAGGGAAAACCTTTGGCGAGGCTTTGCACTGCTTTGAAAAAGCAATTTTGTTCGGCTATAAACGCGCCGGCAAGGTGCACCTAAATCCCGCAAAAGACACCATATTAAATGCAGAGGATGCGCTCTTATTATTGGTAGAGGACGATGGTATGGCAAAGCCTATCCTTCATGTAGCGCAAGATGTATCGGCTCTGATTGCCAACAACGCGGTAGAAAATACAATTGAAAATGTACTGATTTTAGGTGCTAGTGAGCTTGCGCAGCAAACCATCCTAGAACTAGATGCGTTCTTTGCAACGGGCTCTACCGTTACCCTTGCAAGCAACGAAATTGCACCCGAATTCGCCGCCCTTGCCAAAGAGATGGAACACATCAACCTTGTGCTAGCACCTTGCGACATCACAAGTCACGCGACCCTTACCCACTTGTTAGAGAGCAATATCAACCATGTATTATTGCTAAGCAGTACAGATAACGACCCCGAAACCGTTGACGCGCGCACCTTGCTGCAACTCATTCACCTGCGCGACATTGCAGAAAAACAGCACAAAACCTTTAATATTACCAGCGAAATGCAAGAGGTAAGCAACCAGAAATTGGCACAGGTTGCCAAGGCGAATGATTTGGTGGTCGGCTCTAATATCATCAATTTGATTTTGACCCAGATTTCTGAAAACCGCGATTTGGCAAATGTATTCAGAGAATTATTACAAGCGGATGGCTCTGAAATTTATATGCGCCCCGCTGCGGCTTACCTAACGCTTAATACCCCACTGGATTTTTATGCGGTCACCGATATTTTATCCAAACGCAATGAAATCGCCATTGGCTACAAAAAACAAAATGGGGATGCCTTTGAGATTATTACAAACCCCAAGAAATCAGACCTTATCACCTTTACCGAACAAGATTATATCATTTCACTTTCAGAGGATTAATGCTTGCTTTTTGCCAAACAGACGCATCCTTTATCGCTTAGATTGGAGTAGGCTATGTATTACGCTACCATCAAAGAAAACGACATCGCCAATGGCACCGGCATTCGCACCTCGCTGTTTGTCTCTGGGTGCACCCATCGTTGCAAAAACTGCTTCAATGAGATAGCCTGGGCATTCGATTATGGCGACCCATTCACCCCAAAAATCGAGGCGAAAATCATTGCCTCTTGCAATCCTAGCTATGTGAAAGGGCTCACACTTCTTGGGGGCGAACCGATGGAACCACAAAACCAAAGGGCACTGTTGCCCTTTGTGCAAGCCTTCCGTGCCGCACACCCCGATAAAACCGTCTGGTGTTTCAGTGGCTATACCTACGAGCAACTGACAGGCGCTGAGGATAGCCGTGGGCGCTGTGAGGTAACGGATGATTTTCTGGCACAACTAGATGTTTTAGTGGATGGGAAATTCGTACAAGAATTGTACGATATCACCTTGCGCTTTCGTGGTAGCAGCAACCAGCGATTAATTGACTTACCCCAAACGCGCAAGACTGGCGAGATTGTAACCTGGATTGACAGCGAATTATTCAACACCCACAAAATGCCATAACCTGCAAAACCTGTGTAGCACAACCATCTTATCCATCGCAAACGACTTTGCGAAATCTTCTGTAAATACAAAAAACTATCACATACGGCTTGTGTCCTCTAATTTCTGAACGTTTATTTTAAAACGAACGTTCAGAAATTAGGCGACTATGCCCAATGTGATAGTTTTTATTTTTTTACAATGTTTTATATACAATGTGTGCGCGATAAGCGTTTTTTTCTGTAACACGCACTAACACCTATCGTTATATCCCCTTATACCTTTTCCGCATCAACCTCTGATTGTATTGTGATACTGCGTCCCCCCTGCTGAAAAATCCGATCATATAGCTTGGTTGCATACCCCGCGCAAGCAAAATAAGCAAGCGGTAAGGTGCAAATCAGAGTGCGGGGATATTCATCACAGGTTGCGAGGATTGTGGAACAAACAATGCCCCACAAAAAGATTGCAAGACCCAAGTGCACCCATGGCGGGCGCTTGGTTTTTACCCAAAGTGCTAGGGCAATGATGAGCTCTATAAACATAATGGCATATAAATGCGCAATGCGGATGGGTGCCAAAATTGCCTCAAATGATTTGTAGAATGGCAACAGCCCAATGAGCAAGGAATTGTAATCATAAGAATAATAATTGCTGAATTTTGTTTCCGCAATAGAACCTGCCCTATCATACATATCCTTTGCATAGGTTAATCGGTGCGTACTGATATAGTCATTGGTAATCTCTATAATTTCCACATCAGTAAACACCTCACGCACATGCGCCATCGCCGACCATGCACTCCAACCGTTTTCCATCAAACCTTCACGTACTGTTTCCGTGAACAACTCGTTTGAGCTTTCTAAATAATACTCTAGCTGAATATTAGTCACAAGGCTTTGACGCGGCATGGGATCAGAAATAGAATAATAGCCAAAGGATTGATAGAATATACACGCATAGACCACTACAACCGCAAAGACTGCGCTCGAGCACACACACAGTTTGATGGCAAGTTTTCGCTCTTCTTTGCAAAAGATAAGCCGACCAATCCAAAAAGCAAAGAGCACCGCATCAAACAGTAAGAAGGTAGGACGCAAGAAGGTAAGCACAAACAGCAACCCGACGCTTGTGGCACCTAGCCAGAATTTGGGTGTTTTGATATAGCGCATCATCATATACAAGAAGATAACCGTACCAGAAAGCGCAAACGATTCGGTTAAAAGGCAATAATCCCAGCTATATACACTCGGGCAGGCACCATACAATACGGTAAGCCAAAACGCAGTTTTTTCATTTTTAAAGACCAAAACAATGGCTTTATACAAAAATACCACGCTGATAATACCCACAAGCTGCTGCAAGGTAGTGACTGCCAGATAGAAGTTTGCTTCGCCAAATATAACATAACAAATGCGAATGATGGCAGGGTACACTGGTGTTCTGCCATCCAACTGCAACTGAAAAAAATCACCAAACGGAAAATTAATATAGCTATAAGAATCCAACAGAATATTATACGGTGTAATGAACTGCGCCGCAAACAACCGCACACACAAAACAACGAGCATTGCCTTTTGCAACGGCGAACGCATCCGCAGTTCATTGAAAAATTTTCGAGTTATCATGTTTTATTCTTTCCTCACTCACTGCGCAAAAGCACCTTACCATCCACAGCATCCACCGTGACAGTATCCCCCGCTTTTAATTCGCCCGCAATAATTTTTTCAGCCAGAATATCCTCCACCTGCTTACGGATCGTCCGGCGCAAATCACGCGCGCCAAATTTGCCACCTTGGCAAGCATCGACTAACGCAGTAAGCGCTGCATCAGTATAATGGAACGAAATTTCCTTTTGCTGCATACCTGGCTGATATTCGCCTAGCATCAATGCGGCAATCTTTGCAAGCCCTTCGCCCGATAAGGGTTTGAATACAATCACTTCATCTACGCGACCCAAAAATTCTGGACGCAGGAAATCAGAAAGCGCTTTCATGGTTTTATCTTCGTTGAGCTGCTCTGTGCTTTTGTTAAAACCAAAGCCACCAGAGCCCTGCTCCGTAGAGCCCGCATTTGAAGTCATACAAATGACGGTATTGGAGAAATCAACCGAGCGCCCCTGCGCGTCATTCAGCTTGCCTTCATCTAAGATTTGCAGCAAGATATTCATGACATCTGGGTGTGCCTTTTCGATTTCATCAAATAAAATCACAGAATAAGGGCGGCGACGCACCTTCTCAGTGAGCTGCCCTGCCTCCTCATGCCCAACATAGCCCGGAGGCGAACCAATCATGCGGGAAACCGCATATTTTTCCATATACTCGCTCATGTCAAGGCGGATGAGTGGGTCTGGACCGTCAAAGAGCTGTGTGCCAAGCTGCTTGACAAGCTCGGTCTTACCCACACCTGTGGGACCCACGAAGATAAAGCTCGCAGGGCGGCGGCGACCTGCCAAATCAGCACGGGCACGTTTGATGGCCTGTGCCACCAATTTCACTGCGTCATCCTGCCCAATAATAGCTTCTTTTAAAGAGTCTTCAAGGGAAAGCAACTTTACAAATTCGCTTTCACGGATTTTAATGGCGGGAATGCCCGTCCAAAGCTCAATCACCTTGGCGACATCGTCCATCGTTACCTCAATGCCATCCACCTCCGCTTGTTTATTCGGTAGGGCGATTTCTAGCTTGGCAAGGGCACTGCGCACCTCTGCCACACGCTCATAATCAATGGCTTCATCTATCTCAGTATTAGCAAGGGCAACCTCCTCTGCTTTGAGGATATCGTAATTGCGCTTTGCTTCTAGGTATTCCGAAATCACTGGGTTTGCAAGGTTTGCACAGGCACATGCTTCGTCGAGCAAGTCGATTGCCTTATCCGGCAGGAAGCGATCGGTGATATAGCGTTCTGCCAAGTGCACACTCGCGGCAAGCACATCATTCGGTACATGCACACAGTGATGTGCCTCGTAATATTTTTTGATGCCACCAAGCAACACAATGGTATCTGCCACGCTTGGTTCTTCTACCCGCACAGGCTGGAAACGGCGCTCAAGCGCTTGGTCTTTTTCAATGTATTTGCGATACTCTGCAAAGGTAGTGGCACCAATAACCTGAATTTCGCCACGCGAAAGAGCAGGTTTTAGGATATTGCCCGCGTTCATTGCGCCTTCACTCTCACCCGCAGAGGTGATGGTGTGGATTTCATCTAAAAATAAGATGATATTCCCCGCCGCCTTGACCTCACTGAGCAAGCCCTTGACGCGCTGTTCAAACTGACCGCGGAATTGGGTGCCTGCCACAAGCGCAGTGAGGTCTAACAGATACACCTCTTTATGCTTGATCCCCGCAGGTACTTCGCCCTTGGCAATCCGCTCCGCGATGCCCTCTGCGATGGCGGTTTTACCAACACCTGCCTCACCAATCAGGCAAGGATTATTTTTTTGGCGGCGACTTAAAATCTGGATAGTACGATAAATCTCGCGATCGCGACCAATGATATTATCCACACGACCTTCTCGTGCTTTTTGCGTCAAATTTTCGCAATAGATATCAAGAAATTTTTGCCGTTTCTTTTTAGAGGGGCGTTCTTTCTCTTTCTTTTTGTCTGCTTTTGCATCACCCTGCGCGGGTGCACCGGCTTCATCACTGTTTTGCAGCGCAAAGGGCATGGTGGGGCTACCGCCGGGGACGAAATCATCCTCTTCGTCTTGATCATCCCCATCGATTGCCATCATACTACCCATATTAAAATCATCGCCACCGAGCTGCCCCATCATCATAGAAAACGGGTTCATATCCTCGCCGTCGCCAAATTGTTCCATCATATCTTCCATGCGGTCTTCCATGGTTTCCATGTCTTGCTCTGACATGCCGAATTGCTTCATCAAATCATCCACTGGCTTAATGTGCAATTCACGCGCACAGCGCAGGCAATAGCCTTCTTGGCTTGTTTCGCCCCCGGTCATACGTTGAATGAATAAAATTGCAGGGCGTTTTTTGCAACGAACACAAATCATAAAAATTCCTCCTACCTTTTATACAAAAGGATTGAACTGCTGAAATAGGATATAGAAAACACTGGTCGATAAATCAGTTGCGTTGACCACTGGCAATGCATTTTCGCTGAATATCACAACAAACCATACGACGCATAACAACAAAAATATATCAACACAAGCACCCGCCAAGCCAATGACCCAACCGAGTGTGCGGTTGACACCGCCCAACACAGGAATGCCATTCGCTGATTTTAACGCTTGCACTAATAAAAAAACAAGCATGCGAATTGCCACAAAGGATAGCGTAAATAACACAACATATATCGTCTGTAACGCAATGAGGGAAATCACATTTTCCATCAAACTTTGCACGATAGCACTTGTCGTTCCGCTCAAATCAATCGAGGTTGTTGTCATGCCGCTTTCTTGCAACATTGCCCAGAAGGTATCGGGCAACTCTGGCAATATCATCTCTGGTATTGAGTCTAACATGGACTCTGAGATGGTTCCAGACATACCATCGATGGCACCAGACATACTGTCTGTCAAACTTTCTAACCCTTGCGCGCTGCTTTCTAGCACGACACTTTCGACCTTCGCGCGCAGGGCAGACTCTAAAAATTTCTCGTATACAATGCTGTCTGCAAAGGCTGCAACGAAATGTGCACCGACCAAACTAAACATCGTGCCGAAAATTTGCACCACTGCCGCAAGAAAACCCAAATGTACATATCGCGCACACATGATAATAAAGATAACCATACATATAATATCAAACCAAAATGAAGGGAGTGTGAACAAACTAGATAGATCCATTTTCGGGCTCCTTTTACAGTTGTGGGATAGATGGTGGAATAAATAGCTCTACCGTATCAGCGGTAAACAAAAACAAATCGTCAGCGACAAGCAGTTCTAATATCTTTTTACTGCTTTCGTAACAATCCAGAAATTCACCTGTGACGGTATAGCTTTCGATTTCTTTTTCATAAATCAGATAAATGCGGTCTTGGTCTAGCGCGATACTGCTTGCCGCTGCTTGCGTGCTGATGGTTGTCTCTTGGGTGAAATCCGCATCAATTTGTAGCAAGACTGCCTCACTCTGCGCACTTTGCGTAAAGAGCAACACTACACTATCTTGATAAACGGCATAGTCTGCCAAAGTTTTGTTGGGATAAGAATAACTTGCAAGCTGCTGCGCGGTCTCGGTATCATACAAAATCGCAATGTTATCATAGATAACCATCACCTGTGTTTTAGAAACCCATTCGATGGCAAGCGGAGTTGCGTTTTGCGCATCGACCCAGGTGACAGTGCCTGCACTCGGAGAAATGAGGCAAAGCTGTGCATACATCTGCCCACCACTTGCCGAGATGGTAGCAATGGCGAGTGTTTTGCTGTCTGGGGAATATTCCATCCGCAATGGAATACCCTCGCTATCCGTCATAGAATAGCTGAGCTTTTCTTGCATAGTGGCAGAATACACCGTTAGGCTTGCTAGATAGCGGTCACTTTCGGTGACAACGGCAACACTGCCGCTATCTGCAATGCTCGCCAGTAAAATACTATTAGAATAGGTTTTGGTATAGAGGGTTTGGGTGCGAGATTCCACCCGCAATTCGTTGCCCGCACGCTGATAGAGTAGATAGCTTGTACTGCCCGCTGCAATGGTTGGGCGCAAATAGCCCGATTGAATGCTGCGCAGGCGATTACCACCCGTAGAATAAACCAGACAGCTTTCCTCACCCAAGACGACAAACCCGCCTGAAAGCAATTCTACCTGATAAATATTACTAATGCCAGTTTGGGCAGGATAGCCACTTTGAGTGGCAAAGGAAATACCGATGGACTCATACCATGTTTTGCCAATGGAAACAGCGGCAGAAAACGCACCGCTCAAATAAATAAGCAAGGCGACAACTGCAATCAAACCCACAATGCGTCGATTGCGCCGTTGGGTGCGCTTTTGTTGGCGCAGCACCTGTACCAAATCCACCTGCTTTTCGCTTGGCTCGGCTTCATTCTTCTTTTTTTCTTTGCGAAACACCACGCACACACCCCCTTTTACTTGATACGGCGAACATGTTTTTCATTTTATTCCGATACTTCTGGTGGTTCTGGCAAAAGCGCTGCTTCTGGATAATGCACCGCCACTAGCGATAGCCCCTTTGCCGCAAGCGTTTGCCCTGCATTTTGGCGGTTTTTGCTTGCAATGGTGGTAGGGATGCTATCCACCGCACGCCGCCCCTCACCAATTTCCACAAGGGTGCCCGCCACAATCCGCACCATGTTATAGAGATATCCATTCGCGGTGATCGAGATGGTAATCACTTCACCCTCTTGCAACACATGACAATCCGTAACGGTGCGCACGGTATCGCCATGCGCCGCCGCACTGCTGCCTGCCGCACAGAGCGAGATGCAATCGTAAGTGCCAATCAAATCACGCGCGGCGATTTGCATTTTAGCAACATCCAACGGGCGATTGATTTTTGTGGTGAACCTCGCATCAAAGGGCGATTCGACCGCGCTATTGCGGGTACGATAG
>JAWXUQ010000092.1:0-9275 GCA_044426225.1 Faecalibacterium sp.
TACACATTCACAAATTTGTTTTTCATCACACCCCCGACACGGAAGCGGACAGTTAGTTTTTCTGGCATACGCGCAGGCGAAACGGTGTTAGGCACGGTATAGCGGGGGCCACCATAGCATTCAAATGGAATCTCTTTTTCTGCTTGCTGCACATCACCTTGCTTCGCAACATAAGCAACAGCGGCACGGCCTGCGGCGGCAGCTTCTTCACTTACAAAATCCACAAGATCATGCACATGGAGCACGTTACCTGCTGCAAATACACCCGGAATGTTAGTTTCTAGACTTTCATTTACAACAGGCCCACTGGTAATTGGGTTGATTTCCACACCCATACCACGGCTGATTTCATTTTCTGGAATTAACCCACATGAGAGAAGCAACGTGTCGCAATCGTAATGTTCTTCTGTGCCAGGGATAGGCTTGTTTTTCTCATCCACCTGCGCAAGGGTAATGCCAGTGACACGCTCTTTACCCTGAATATCCACCACAGTATGGCTTAATTTGAGTGGAATATCAAAATCGTCTAAACATTGCACGATGTTGCGTTTTAGACCACCAGAGTAAGGCATAAGTTCTGCAACAACCAACACTTTTGCACCTTCTAAAGTCATGCGGCGTGCCATGATAAGCCCAATGTCACCACTGCCTAAAATCACCACACGACGCCCTGGCATATAGCCTTCCATATTAACAAGGCGCTGTGCAGTACCTGCGGAATATACACCAGCAGGGCGATAGCCAGGAATGTTGAGCGCGCCACGGCTACGTTCACGGCAACCCATCGCTAAAATGACTGCTTTTGCCTCAATTTCAAACAAGCCATCGGTGCTGTTCATAGCAGTCACTGTTTTTTGCTCACTTACATTCAAAACAATCGTAGAAAGTTTGTACGCAATACCACGCTCCATCAACTGTGCTGCATAGCGACTTGCATATTCAGGGCCCGTGAGTTCTTCCTTAAAGGTGTGCAGCCCAAATCCGTTATGAATACACTGATTAAGAATCCCACCAAGGCTGGTATCTCGTTCAAGCACTAAAATGCTGCGCTCGCCTGCATCGTAAGCTGCAACTGCTGCCGCAAGCCCTGCAGGGCCACCACCAATGATAACAATGTCATAGGTTTCCATACGATACCTCCTTATAATGTATCTTTAATGGTGCCAACGATATAGGTCGAGTTTCCACCATTTTTGCTAATCTCATCCATCGGAACATTTAATTCACGCGCTAGAATTTCTAAAATGCGCGGAGAACAGAAACCACCTTGGCAGCGCCCCATCTGAGCACGAGTACGACGTTTGATACCATCCATGCTACGTGCACCCATTGGGCGATGAATCGCATCTAAGATTTCACCTTCCGTGATTTCTTCGCAGCGACAAATAATTTGCCCATAGGCTGGCTTTTCTTTGATTAAGGCAGCATACGCCTCTTTTGAGAGGTCTTTTGGGTTTACAATAGCTTTTCGGATAGGATTAAAATCATCTTTTTCGCAAAGATTCATTTTTTCTTTGAGCATTTCTGCAATGTAAGGGCCAATCGCAGGAGCAGAGCTTAAACCAGGCGATTCAATGCCTGCACAATCTACAAACCCTGGTGCATCTGCTACCTCCCCTAAGATAAACTCATGCCCATCTTCGTGCGCACGCAAGCCTGCAAAACTAGTAATCACTTGGCGCATAGGGAGGTTTAGCACGGTGCCGTTGGATTTTTGAATGAGATCATCAATGCCCTGTGCAGTCGTATTCACTCCATCTTTATCCTCAATATCATACGCAGTGGGTCCAACCAATAAGTTACCGTGTACGGTTGGTGTTACCAAAACACCTTTGCCCAAACGGGTAGGTAACTGGAAAACAGTATGAGACACATGGCTACCAGCCGCTTTATCTAAAAGGCAATAGTCTCCACGGCGTGGGGTGATATGGATTTTGTCCTCACTCACCATATTATGAAATACATCAGCATATACGCCTGCGGCATTCACGACATATTTTGTTTGAATTTCACCTTGATTGGTGATGACTTTCCAGCCCTCGGTTGTTTGTTCAATGCTAGTTACTTTTGTATTCATGCTGAATTCTACACCGTTGGCAGCAGCATTTTCCGCCAGTGCAAAGGTCATAGCAAAGGGGCAAACCACACCGCCCGTTGGCGCATACAGCGCAGCAACCGCATCTGGGGTTACGTTTGGTTCCATCTCATGAACCGCTTGTTTGTTGAGAATTGTTAAATTAGGAACACCGTTTTTAATGCCCTTATCATAAAGTGCCTTTAACCCTGGCAAGTCCTCTTCGTTCAAGCAAACGACCAAAGATCCGATGCGTTTAAATGGAATGTCTAGCTCTTGTGCCAGCTGATCCATCTGTGCATTACCTGCCACATTCATCTTTGCCATCATGGTGCCCGTGGCTGCATCAAAGCCCGCGTGCACGATGGCACTGTTTGCTTTGGATGTTTCAGAGCAAACATCTTCATTCTGGTCTACCACGCAGATATTCGCCTGATAGCGCGAAAGCTCACGCGCTACCGCGCAACCTGTAACACCTGCGCCAATAATAAGTACGTCTAGCATAAAATCCTCCTTATACGCCAAATCTACGGTAGTGTTCAAACAAGGGTTCTGAAGTATAATACAAGTTGCGATAAAAACCGTAGATATCATCATAAATGGCCTTGTTTGCCAAATTAGGTTCGTATTCTGCACCATAGCTGACCATTTTTTCAGCACACTGTGCAAAATCCCTAAAATTACCTTCAGCAACACATGCAAGCATCGCTGCACCAACTGGTGTAGAATCAGACTCTGCCAATGTACGGATGCGTTTACCAGACATATCTGCTTTAATTTGCATCCAAATTTTCGAGTTAATGCCACCGCCTGCTGCAATAATATCACCCGAACCTAAACCAATCGCCTGTAATGCATCAATGCTATCGCGGAACCCACATGCACAGCCTTCATATACAGCGCGTGTTAAATCACCTAGTTTCGTGCCAAGTGTCATGCCAAAAAAGATACCACGTGCCATATCGTTAGGTTGTGGCGATGTTGCACCACTCATGCCTGAGAAAAAGACCAAGCCATTTGCGCCTGCCGGTGATTGCTCCGCCAATGCGTTCATGTCATCAAATGACACACGAGAAACATTATCGCGGAACCAACGCACTGCCGCACCAGAAATCAATGCGCCTTGTTCAATTTGCCAATAGCGTGGATCTGCATGTAAATGTCCACGCAACACAAGACTCTTATCACAAACAGCGTGGTCAGAAATACTTGCAATAACCTCCGCAGTACCCATGATATTAAGAATATCACCTGGTGCAACAAGACCTGAACCAATTGCCGCGCCAAACTGGTCGCCCACACCTACTACAAATTTAGTATCTAGCGAAAGCCCCCATTCATTTGCAATGCTATGACGAATGGTGCCTGCAATTTCTGCTGCTGGGCGAATGGGCGGAAGCTTTTCAATAGGGATTCCCGTGTAATCTAGCATTTTCTGGCTCCACTCGCGCTTTGCGACATCATATAGGCCAGTGATGGATGCATGGCTATAATCGCTTACAATAGCTCCAGTTAAGTGGTAAACCATAAACTCGCCACATTCTAGAAAAGCAGTTGCCTTTTCGTAAATTTCTGGTTTGTTTTCACGTAGCCACATAATTTTGGGGGCACGCAGCCCTGAAGAAATCGGTGCACCTACCAGTTCGCATGCTTCGCTATTTGGAATTTTAGCACGAATCGCTGGGCACTGTTCTTCTGAACGGCGGTCAAGCCAAATGATACATTTATCAAGTGCCTCACAGTGTTCATCAACAGGAACCATCGAGCCACATTGGCTTGCAAAACCAATGGTTCCAATTTCACTAGCAGGAACAGCACTTTTAAACATCAACTCGCGCACAATTTCCTTAAATGCGTTCACCCAAACTTGCGTGTCTTGCTCTGCCCAGTTTGGCTGTGGATAATCTGGCAAGTATTGTACTGTTGCTTGGGTGACAATTTCACCAGTAGGTGAAACAAGCACACCTTTAGAACTTTGTGTGCCGAGGTCGATACCGATTGTATACTTCATCATGATATGCTCCTTTTTTGCTAGTTCGGTGGATATTCTTGATTTTATTGATTGACTTTTTCGTCGAATGACGATATGATTACTATAACTATAAACTATGGAGGCAATAAAATGCGGAAATCTGATACTTATATAAAAGAACGAAGAGAAGAACTGTTATCTTGGCTTGCGCAAACACAAACATTGACTATCGTTGAAATTTGTGAGCGGTTTTGCCTTGCGCAATCCACTGCACGTGGTATGTTAAATCAAATGGAAAAAGAAGGCTTGCTCAAGCGTTGCCGTGGTGGGATACAATTGGTACCATCTTCCGTTGATATTTCGCAATACCCAACCCGTGATGTAATTGTTGACCGTGACCAGAAAGAAGCAATCGCCCGTGCGGTACTTTCTTTGGTGAAAGATGGCGATGTCATTTGCTTGACAGGCGGTAGTTCTACCTATTTAGTCGCCAAGCAATTACGTCATCTAAAAAACTTAACGGTTGCGACGAATTCCATCTGGGTTGCCAATGAGCTGATTGAATGCCCACAAATCAAAGTGCATTTATGTGGCGGTGTAATGAACCACGCGAAAGGTTCGGTTGTTGGCCCAGCTGCAGAACAATTTTTTGACACCGTATGTTTTGATAAAGCAATCATCGGTGTGGATGCACTTCATCTGAACTTTGGTGTAATGTCAGTCGACTCTATTACCTCTCATTTAGAACGAAAAGTCCTAACACGTGCTCGACAGACCATTATCCTGTGCAACCACAGCAAATTTCGTGCAACACAAGCGATTGATAATGTAGCATCGTTTCATGATATGGATTATATTGTAACCGATTCAGCGATTGACCCGAAAACCTTACAAGCCTTGCGTAGCACTGGTGTGGAAGTGTTAGTTGGAACCATCGCCTCCGAAAAGGCTCGTTAATGTTTTCCATCGATTTTCATCCCCCAAAAGACGATTTAATCATCAAAACGATTGTTTATGTTTCAAATTATAAACACAACAGCGGAAAAAATCAATAGCATCCGTTGTTTTTCTCTATTATTTTCAAATATGTTGGAAATATTTTGACGAAATAGCTAAATAATATAGTCAGATAACGCAAAATCGATTATATAACGCTGATAAACTCAAAATTTCCATTAGAAAAAGTCAATTTCACACTAATTTATAGGTATTTTCTCCGTTTTTCGGGTGAAACAAGTCGCCTCAAGCGATTGTTTCACCCGTTTTTTGTCTGAATTTGAAAGTAAGAGTTAATTTAACAATCGTTTTAGCCTAAAACGATTGTTAAACGTGTGAATTATTGCTAATTTTGCCAGATATATTCTTCAATAACGCTGAAATCATCATTATACGATTGAAACGCGCATAAAATAGTAGTATAATATCATTAACACAACAAACGCGCACAGAATACAATCAAAAAGCAGCAAACAATTTATCATTTGCTACAAACAGCAATCAGAAAGGATATCAATTATGGAAAAAGTAAAAGTAGCCGTACAGCAAAATGACGGCATCGCCGATGCACAACGCATTGACGAAATGGTCCGTGAAACCATCCGTCTTTTAGGTGGCATGGAAAGTATTGTAAAGCCTGGTGATAGCGTTGTCATCAAAGGCAACTTCTTTGCACCATACCCACCCCCAATCTCGATTGATCGTCGTGTTGTCGCCTCACTCATTCGCGTGATTAAAGAAGCAGGTGCAGGGCGCGTTGTATTGACCGAGGCCGTCAGCATCGGCACAAAGCTAGGGCGTGGCACTTCTACTGCATGGATTTTAGAAGAACTCGGTGTTGCAGATGCCGCCCGTGCACAAGGAGCTGAGGTGTTCTGCCTAGAAGATGACGAGCGTATGCACATTCATGTGCCTGATGCGAAATCCATCGAGTACATTGATTATCCTAAGTGCTTGTATGAATGTGATGTTCTCATTAATCTCCCCTGCTTAAAAATGCACGGCATGACCCTTGTTACACTTGGCATCAAAAACTTCCAAGGTGTATTTACCGACACACAGAAATATTATGCACACCGCGACGACTTGGAGCAAAAGCTTGTTGATGTGTTCAAAATCAGAAAGCCAGACCTTACTTTTATTGACGGCTTAATCGCCATGGAAGGCAATGGCTCAGGTGAATATGGTACCCCACATATCATGAACCTTGTACTTGCAAGTAAAGATATGGTTGCTGCGGATGCCGTTGGCGCTGCACTGATGGGAATCAAAGACCCATTCGATGTTACCAGCATTCGCATTGCAGATTACGATGGTATTGGCTGTGGCGATTTGAACAAAATTGAAGTGGTTGGTGGTACCATCGATGAAATCGCAGAAGATTTCAAATACCCCGATAAGTTCTCTGTGCCACTGGATAAACGCTTGCTTGCGGCTTATAAAAATGTAGATGTACGCATCGGTGGTGCTTGCCGCCAGTGCTGGGGGCTTGCGTGGACAATTGCCAAAAAGCTTTCTAAAATTGAAAACGAAAACTTCACCCTTATCATCGGTGTAGACCCCAAAATTGCAAACGCTGATAAAATCAACCTCGACAACTGTATTATCTTTGGTGATTGTGCAAACGCTTGTGCAGGTGACGTTAAAGAGATCCGCAATCGTATGCTGCTTGAAAAGAAAGGCTGTTTTGCAAACGGCTGCCCACCTTATCGCCCTGCCTCTGAAATCATTGATAATTTCCTCATTAAACGCGGCTTTATCGAACCAGGCGCTGGCAAAAAGGGCGCAGAAGATGCCGTAAACCGTACCTTTGCTTATTATAAAGGTATCGACCCCACTTGGGTACCAAAGAGCGAACAGCTCAACGGCTAAGCAAGGAGGATAACATGACAGAGCATGAACGATATCATGTAAATGAAAACAAAAACAAGCTGTTACAACAGATTCAAAACTTTGCCCTTGATATGGATGGCACAATTTATTTAGAAGACACTTGGATTGAGGGTGCCGTTGAATTCTTGCATAAAGTAGAAGCCACAGGGCGGCGCTACTGCTTTATGACCAATAACTCCTCTAAAAATGCGCAGGTCTATCTGGATAAATTAGCAAAAATGGGGTTAACTATTCGCCCTGAACAGCTCGTTACATCTGGCCACGCTACGACAGCATACTTGCACCAGCATTTCCCTGACAAAAAAGTATTTTTGTTAGGGAACGAGATGCTTCGTGCGGAATTTATTGAACGCGGCATTACAGTTGTTGATGAAGACCCAGACCTTGTGGTATCCGCTTTCGACACCACACTCACCTATAAAAAGATACAAGATTTTTGCGACTATGTACGCGCTGGCTTACCCTATATTGCCACACATCCCGATTTCAATTGCCCTACCAAAACAGGTTTTATGCCAGATATTGGCGCAATCCATGCCTTGATAGAAGCCTCTACTGGGCGCACACCAGATAAAATTGTAGGAAAGCCGAACAAGGACATTATCGATTACACGCTAGCGCAGATGGGCGGCAAACCCGAAAACACAGCCGTTGTAGGCGATCGCCTATATACCGATGTGAAATCAGGGGTGCAAAATGGTTTATATGGCATCTTTGTGTTAAGCGGTGAAGCGCAGCTTTGTGATTTACCCACATCAGATGTCATCCCCGATTTAATTTTTGATTCTGTCAAAGATATGATTCCGCTTCTTTAAACATACTCTTAGCGCGCAAGCATCACGAAAGATAACTTGCGCGCTAAAGTTGTATCTTGACATTTCATCAAAAACAAAAGGAAGGTGATTTCTCATGAAAAAATCAGCAGAATCCATACGAGAACGAGAAGAACGAATTGTTTCTTATATTGAGCAAGAAAAATCTGTGCGCATTGAAACACTTTGTGACCAATTTGAGGTTTCGGCCTCCACCGCACGCCTTATTCTTAAAAAATTAGCAAGTGAAGGACGCATCCGTCGCACCTTTGGTGGCGCGGACGCAGTTTTTGCATCCGAAAAAACGTGTGCAAGCGAAGCTTTAGCATCTGCAAACACTAGCTTTGCACATTACAAAGAAAAATGTGCAATCGCGCATGAAGCCGTTTCCTTTGTAAGAGAAGGCGATATTATTTCTATTTCAGGTGGCTCAACAACGCACCTATTTGCGAAAGAACTCGCCAAAATAAACAACATTGCCGTAGTAACCAACTCCATTTGGGTCGCAAACGAGCTATGCACCAATCCTACCATTCAAGTGCGTGTTTCAGGCGGTGACTTAAACCCCAAAAAAGGTTCGTTGATTGGGCCAATCGCCGAACGCTATTTTGAAAACTTACACTTTGACAAGATGTTCCTTGGGGTAGATTCGGTGGATTCTGCGTATGGTGTTACAAGCCAAGACTCTTATATTGCATTTTTACAACGGAATATTTTATCTAAAAGCAAAGAAGTATATGTCTTAGCAGATTATACAAAATTTATACGCGGTACAAGCATTGAGCGAATTGCACGGTTTCAAGAAATTACAGCTTTGATTACCGACGACACAACGGATAAAACAATTTTACAAAACATTCAATCACAAGGCACTACCGTCCACGTAGGCGATTCGTTTTCATCTTAAACACAACACAAAGGAGTACACTAATATGCAAGTAAGCGAAGCAATCAAAGGCAGGCGCAGTATCCGCAAATTCAAAGACACCATCGTTGACCGCAAAGTGCTAACCGCCATTATGGAAGATGCACGCTTTTCGCCTTCTTGGCGAAACGGGCAAATTGCACGTTTTACATTTGTGCAGGATGATGCCATCATTAAACAACTTTCGCAAGAGGGTGTATATGGATTTGCTTATAATGCTGGCACCTTACAAAAAGCAAAAAATATTGCTATTTTAAGTGTAGTGCAAGGCACTAGCGGCAAATTAGACACCCCAGGTTACGCAACATCAAAAGAGAACGCATGGGAAATGTTCGATGCAGGGATCGCTTGCCAAACATTTCTTCTCTCTGCCTATAACCACGGCATCGCAACTTGTGTAATGGGGGTAATCGACGATGAAAAGATTGCTAAAATCATTAACTTACCCAAAAACGAAACTGTAGCAGCAATGATTGCATTTGGCTATGCTGACGACACTGGAAACCCTGTGAGCCGTAAAGAGATTTCTGAAATTTGTAGATTTACGGACTAAATCTGCACGAACAAACCAATCTACTTTTCAACACTTACACCGCAATAATC
>JAWXUQ010000093.1:0-8906 GCA_044426225.1 Faecalibacterium sp.
TGCGGCATATCCAGAAAATGCACTTGATATCTTAACAAAAACAGCCGAAAATAGTTTGACCGCGATTCGAGTAAATTCCCTCAAGACGACCCCCACTGCCTTAGCAGAGTTGTTGCACAGCCAAGGGGTGAAAGTGGTAGAGGAAAATGCGTATCTGCCAAACAGTTTGCGCGTTGCCTTTGTGGGTAGCCCCGCAGATTGTCCCGCGTTTCAAGAGGGATTGTTCCATGTAGAGGGCGAAACTAGCCAAATTGCAGCCCTTGCGCTAGGGGCAAAGGCTGGCGATACTGTCATTGATTTCTGCGCAGCACCCGGCGGCAAAAGCCTTGCGATTGCGCAGGAAATGCAGGATAAAGGCAAATTATATAGCTGCGATGTTTCACCGAACCGCGTTTCCTTAATTGAAAAAGCAGTGCAGCGCATGGGTGTTACCTGTGCAGTGGCGGTGCAAAACGATGCTGCTACCCAAAACCCAATCCAAGGCGCGGCTGCGGCGAATGTTGCAATGCTTGCCGATAAAATCTTGGCAGATGTGCCTTGCAGTGGGCTTGGCATTCTGGCAAAGAAGCCCGATATCCGATACAAAGACCTTGTAGGGATGCCAGAGCTTCTATGCTTGCAAGCTGAAATCTTAGAAAATGCCGCAGCATGTCTAGCGGTGGGCGGGCGGCTTGTTTATTCTACCTGCACCATAAACCCCGCTGAAAACCAAGAACAAATCAAAGCGTTCTTGGCTTCACATCCAGAGTTTACCCTCGCACCAATCGCGCATCTGCCCAGTGGAATGCAGGTTAGTGAATATGGCGCGTTATCCCTACCGCATCTAACCAATCTTGACGGATTTTTTATCTGTGCACTGGAGAAACACTAAATGGCAAAACAATCAATTTCAGCCCTGCCACTCGGGGCGCTTACGGTGGCAGTCAAAGAATTAGGGCAGCCCGCATTTCGCGCCAAACAGATTTTCCATTGGCTGCACCAAAAACTTGTGGCGGATTTTTCCCAAATGACGGATCAGCCAAAGGCGTTTTTGCAAACGCTAGCCGCGCAATATGAAATCACGGCACCGGAGGTTGTCCACCGCCAAGAGGCGAAGGATGGCACCGTGAAATATCTCTTGCGAATGGCAGATGGCAATTGCATTGAAACGGTGTTAATGCGCTCGCATTACGGCAATACTGTTTGTGTTTCCACACAGGTGGGTTGCCGTATGGGTTGCCGCTTTTGCGCCTCGACCCAAGCAGGGCGATTGCGCGATTTGAATGCAGGCGAAATTGCCGCACAAATTTATACCGCGCAAGGCGATATTGGTGCACGTGTATCCAATATTGTGCTGATGGGCATTGGCGAGCCACTGGATAACTTTGATGCTGTTATGGATTTTTTAGAAATCATCTCTTCGCCAGATGGGTTGAATATTGGGATGCGGAACATCAGTCTTTCCACCTGTGGGCTTGTGCCTGGGATTGAAAAATTAGCACAGCGTAATTTGCAGCTTACCCTTTCGGTATCGCTGCATGCGCCGAATAATGAAATCCGCAGTGGGATGATGCCAGTGAATGATGCGTTCCCGATAGAAGTGCTGATCCCGGCGGTGCGCGCCTATCAAGAAACGACAGGGCGCCGTGTTAGCTTTGAGTATTCCCTTGTCAAGGGGGTAAATGATACCGAACAGTGTGCGCAGCAGCTTGCGCAGTTAATCCGAGGGATGGGCGCACATGTGAATTTAATCCCAATTAACCCAGTGGATGGCAGCCCTTATTCTGCAAGCGATGCTGCTAATGTAAAATCGTTCCAAGCGCGCCTAGAAAGCCTCGGTATCAATGCGACTATTCGCCGCCGTCTGGGCAGTGAAATCAGTGCAGCTTGTGGGCAACTGCGGCGCGAGGAAATGAACGAGGCATTTTAAGCAGCAATTTTAAATTTGCGCTGCAAAGTGCAAGCGTGGTTATTGTTAGTGCGTATCGAGAGATAATGGGCAAGACGAGGAGGCTTTGCAATATGAAGCTAGTAGGAAATACTGATATTGGTAAACTTCGCACCGAAAATCAAGACCGATTTTGCATGGGTGGTTTTTCACAAGGCGAAGGCTTTGCGTTAGTTTGCGATGGCATGGGTGGTGCTTCTGGCGGTGCCGTTGCGTCAAAATTAGCGATTGATTGCATGCAATCCTTGTTGCAAAGTGCAAACGAAGCATGTGAAGCAGGGTTTGAAAAAGCCTTCTTGACCAAAGCAATGGAAGAAGCAAATTTGAAGATTTTTCAAACTGCGGCGCAGCAAGAAAACCTTGCAGGAATGGGCACCACAGCAGTGTGTGCGCTTGTGCAGGGCATGCAGGCATTTATCAGCCATGCGGGGGATTCTCGTTGCTATCTGCTGCGCGATGGTGTGCTTGTGCAACTAACGCGGGATCATTCGTATGTACAAGGGCTAGTCGATTATGGTACAATAACCCTTGAGGAAGCGGAACATCACCCGCAACGTGGCGCGATTACGCGTGCACTTGGGGTAGATCATCGGGTCGAACCAGATTTTACTTCGATTACGGTGGTGCCGCAGGATGTAGTTTTGCTTTGCTCAGATGGGTTAAGCAAGGTGCTTTCTCAAACAGAAATGGAACAAATTTTAGCAGCAGAACCATTTGAAGAACTTCCCGATTTGCTGATTGCAGCAGCGAACCAAAAAGGCGGACCAGATAATATCACCGTCGTGCTGATGGGAATAGAACCAGTGGAGGCAAACAATGGATAAACTAATAGGCAAGCGTTTAGAGGGCTTTTATGAAGTAATAGAGCTTATCGGCGTAGGCGGTATGGCAAATGTATATAAGGCCAAAGATTTGCGCTCGCAAGAGATTGTTTCGGTCAAGGTGTTGCGCGAAGAATACATGGGCGATAAAGACCTCGTCTGTCGCTTTAAAAACGAATCGAAAGCAATCTCTATTTTAAACCACCCCAATATCGTGAAAGTGTATGATGTTTCGGTGACAGATAAATTGCAATATATCGTGATGGAGTTTATTGACGGGATTACCTTGCGGGAATACCTCAACCAACGTGGCGGTGTGCTCACTTGGCGCGAAACGGTGCATTTTATTGGTCAAATATTAAATGCCTTGCAGCACGCGCACGAAAGTGGTGTAGTGCACCGCGATGTGAAACCACAAAATATCATGCTATTGCCCAGTGGCGATTTGAAAATGATGGATTTTGGGATTGCGCGGATTGCGCGTGCTGAAAATCAATTGGTCAGTGGCAAAGCAATGGGCAGTGTGCATTATATTAGCCCAGAGCAAGCAAAGGGCGAAGCAACCGATGCGAAAAGCGATATCTACTCAGCGGGTGTCATGATGTATGAAATGCTTGCGGGGAAATTACCCTTTGCCAAGGGCAGCGTGGTGGAAGTTGCAATTCAGCAAATTTCGGATATTCCAGAACCTCTGGCAACACTTGCAGCGGATACCCCACATGCCTTAATTGAAATTACGGAACGTGCGATGGCAAAAAATCCTGAGGAACGCTATCAGAGTGTGGCAGAAATGCGTGCGGCCATTCAGGAATTCAAGAAAGACCCTGATATCTTATTTGCGTATAAATATATGACGGACGGAGCACCGAGTAAGGCGATTGATAAAGTGATGAATAAAAACAAAAATGCAAAAGCACCCGCAGCTGCGGCGCAGACCCAAAAGAAAAAGGCAAAAAAGGTAAAAAGACGTCCTAATTTTTTCTTACCTATTTTGTTCGGGATTACAATCGCGTTTACCATCGGTTGTGGCATGCTTTGTAAAATGATCTTAGAAAATTCCAACAACTTTTTGTTTAGCACCAAAGCAGATATCGTGCTAGAGGATTATATCGGCTTAACACAGGTAGAGGTAGAGCGAGCTTCTCAGTATAAGCAAATTGATGTTATTTTCGAAGAAGAATACAACAGTAGTGTACAAGCAGGGCTTGTCTATAAACAATCGCCTGTCAGTGGGCGAACGGTCAAAGAAGGGCAAGAAGTTACCTTAACGGTGAGTTTAGGCACAAAATATGTTACCCTATCGGATTATAGCAACCTCACCCAATCCGAAGCGCAAACTGCGCTGAGTGCAGAGGGTGTATATGTGCAGGTGCTGAAAAATGTGGATAGCAGTGTTGCAGTCGGCTATGTAATCCGTACGGACCCTGCTGCGGGTGAAGTGATAGAAGCGGGCAGCACCGTTTATCTATATGTCAGCATGGCAGAGGTGCAAACCACCACTACCATGCCAGATTTGCTTGGTTTAACCGTAGAAGATGCGACCACGCTATTGACGCAAAACAAGATAACCATGGGCAGCATGGTATATGAATATAGCGCAGAATATCCAGTGGATACCATCATGTTACAGGGGGTACCAGCGGATAACACGGTGTCGGTGAACAGTCGTGTTGCGGTAACTATTTCGCTCGGACCAGAACCGACCCCAGAACCCACACCGAAAAAGACAGCCGCTCCGGTAGTAACGCTTACTCCAACGGCTACGGGCGATATAGATGATGACGAGGATGAAAATCCAGCTGCAACTGCAACTGCAGCTGCAACTGCAACTGCAGATACAGATACAGGCGGTGAAACATCAACTCCAGAGCCGAGTGCAGCCGCAACAGCAACTGTAACGGATGAACTCACATAATAAATTGTTATGTATATGGGTTGAGGTGTGTTATACTCTTAAAAATGTTAAGAAAAAACAAAGTAGGTATCAATGGATGGATATATTGTCAAAGGCATCGGCGGCTTTTACTATGTAAAAGTGGCGGATGACATTATCGAATGTAAACCAAAAGGGATTTTCCGCAAGCGTAAAATCACCCCTGTTGCAGGGGATGAGGTGCGCCTTGAAACGGAAAATGGGGGCAATGTAATTGCAGAAATTTATCCGCGTAAAAATGTGTTTATCCGCCCACCTATCGCAAATTTAGACCTTTTATTTTTGGTGGCAAGCACCATTTCCCCTGTGCCGAGTACTTTGGTGCTTGATAAACTCTCTGCCATTGCGGTGGATAAAAATGCGCAGCCTGTTCTAATTTGTACCAAAAGTGATTTGGCATCTGCTGCTTTTTTAGAGCAGTCTTATGCAAAATCAACCATTCCTTTTATTAAGGTGGATTACCAGACCGGGGAAGGGCTCGCTGAAGTGAAGGCAATGATTGAAGGCAAACTTGCCGCTTTTTGTGGCAACTCAGGGGTCGGCAAATCAACCCTTCTCAATGCGCTTGTGCCAGAAATTGCGCAAAAAACAGGCGAAATTAGCCAAAAACTAAAGCGTGGGCGGCATACCACACGTGAAGTGACTATTTTTGAAGCCTTTGGCGGTCGCATTGCCGATACCCCAGGGTTTGCCACCATGGACACGGAAAAAGCTGCCTATATTCCCAAAGAAAATTTAGCGTATGCCTTCCCAGAATTTGCACCCTATCGCGAAAATTGCCAGTTTACAGGCTGTGCCCATCGCCGCGAAAAAGGTTGCGCTGTCACCGCTGCCCTTGCAGCGGGCGAAATTTCTAAAACGCGATACGAAAGCTATGCTACCATGTACGATGAAGTAAAAGACATCAAAGAGTGGGAACTGCCACGCGGCTAATCTGTGCACCGCGAAAACAACAAGGCTGCAAAAGTCTTGTTGTTTTCAACAGTCGTCCAAAACTTTGTTGAAAAGAAGATGGAATAGGAACCTTTTTTCGCTAAGCGCGATATACTGGGTTATCTACTCATCTCAATAAAGAAAGGCAGGGTGTTTTATGCAAATCGTAGTAGTGAAAAGCCCCAAGTTTTTAGCGGGTATTTTGCGTGCCGTGTTTGGCATCAAAAAGGAACCATGATGTTTTAGCACAGCAGGTGCAGGCTGCACCAATCAAACTTTAAAAAGTTGCTTGAAATTCAGCACTGGAAAAGAAGCACACGGATAGATAAAACCGTGTGTGCGTAATTTTTCACGGTCAGAGTTCAAGCAACTTTTTGTTTTGCATGCTCTTTTCTTTTTACAGGTATAGCGGCGCAAACCTGCGCATATAAATGTACCATGCTAAAAAGTGAAAGGGGTAACTTATGGAGTTAAAAGTGTTTCGTGATACGCTTTCTGCAGCAGGGAGCTTTTGTACCGTGCAATCTGAAATCCCAATGGAAACCGAAATTTTGATTTCGGACTATTTACCACAGGTATTTAAGATTGTCAAATGTTTTGTCAAATTAGTGGTGCTGCAAAAGCAGCTACAACAAGGGCGCCTTACCCTAGATGGGTATCTGCGGTGCATTGTGTATTACCAAGGCGAAGATGGCACAGGGCTATGCCAAACAGAACAAAAAATACCATTTACTAAGGTATTAGAAACCCCGCAGTTCGATTTTTCTATCTGGAGTGCCTCGGTAGGCGGCGAAACAGAATACCTAAACTGCCGCGCCGTCAATCAGCGCAGGGTAGAGGTGCGCGGTGCATACGCAATTTCGGCATGTATCTTTACGCAGTTGCAAAAAGAAATTGTCAGCACAGTGGCAGAGGGTGGCATCCAACAAAAAACGATGGAGTTAAAAGGGGTGCGCAACCTTGCCAATATCGATAAGTTGATTACCGGTGATGCAGAGTTTTCCTTTGACGAAGCGCCCACCGCAGTGCTTGATATTACAGGCGAGGCAGTGGTGCGTGAGGTCAAGGTGATTGCGGGCAAAGCAATTATTAAGGGTGAAATGGAAGTAGCGCTTGCCTATCGTAGTGATAGCAGTGATGGGTTAAAAGGGCAGATGGTACAGGTGCCGTTCCATCAAATTGTGGATATCGAGGGGGTTACTGAAGATTGTGCCTGCCTTTGCACGGTTGAGCCAGTGGGCTTTAGTGTGTTGGGTGGAGTAGAGGAATCGGGGCAATCTCAGATTTCAGCCTCTGCGCTGTTACACCTGCGTGCCTATCGTGGGTATGAAATCAATGGTGTGGCAGATTTGTTCTCTACCGAAGCCGTTACGGATGTTTCGTATGAACCACTTGCCATAGAGACCTTTGAAAAGGCATTGGATGATCTCATTACGATCAGCGCAACTGCGCAGTTACCAGAGGATAGTGCGCAGCTTATGGCAGCTTTTGGAAGCCTAAGCATGCCAGAAGTGATTTCGGCAGGAGACAAAGCAGTGCTACATGCCAAAGGAATTGTAACGGTGTTCTGTAAAAATAGCCTTGATGAAATCGAAAGTCATGATAAAGCGATAGAAATCAGTTGGCCACTAGCCACAAATGCACCAAGCGATCAGTTGCATCTAGAAAGTTGGTTGAGCATTGAACAGCTGGATTGCAACTATCATGCGGGGCAGCTTGAAATGACCCTTGGCGTGCGGGTGCGCGGGGTACTGCTCAGCCGTTATACAGCAATGAGCGTTGCGGAGGTTCACCTTGGCGATGATTTACAACCACAAGACCCAGAGGTTTCACTGCGGATTTATTACGCAAATGCGGGTGAAGGGGTATTTGAAATTGCGCGTCGGTTCCATGTTTCACCGAGTGATATGATGCAGGCAAATGCGTTAGAGGCGGAAATGTTGTCTACTTCTCGTCGTTTGCTTGTGCCAGGGGTAGGGTAGCCTCGGTGTGTTTTCTGCATTCGCAAAAAAGAAAAGTACGGTTATTGAAACAAGAAATTCTATTGCCACTGATGAAGGGAGTGTGCTTCATTGGTGGTTTTGTGTGTGGGTGTAATGGGTGGGTGCAAAAATAAAGAGAGAAAAAGAAAGAAATAGCGGATAGAAATGCCGTGTGTTCCTGTCTATATAGATAGAAGCGGCTTTTAAGTGAAAAAATTAGGAGGAATAACGATGAAAAAATTATGCTGTCTTTGCCTTGCTCTACTTTGTTTAACGGGGTGCACAACCACGAAAGAGGGGCTACTCACCGCCGAAATTACACGCAACGATATCGCCCCCGTAGAAATTGTGGCAGAAAATAGCCAAGCGGAAGAAATCATGCAGTTTTCGCTTGATGTCTTTTCCGCGCAAGTGGAACAAGAGAATTTGCTCATTTCGCCACTTTCTATCACCTATGCGCTAGCGATGACGGCGAATGGTGCACAGGGCGAAACCCTTGCACAGATGGAACAAGCATTTGGCACAGACATCGCGAGCCTCAATGAGTATCTTTATGCCTATCAAGTCAATTTACCAGAGGGTGAGCAGTATCAAGTAAATCTTGCGAATTCTATCTGGCTGAAAGATAGCGTGGGGCTACGCGTCCAAGAAGAATTTTTGCAAACCAATGTAGATTATTATGATGCGCAGGTGTTTCAAACACCCTTTGATGATACCTTGGCAAAGCAGATTAACACGTGGGTATCGCAGCAGACAGATGGTATGATTGAGCAGATGATAGACGATGTTTCGGATGATGCTGTGCTTTATCTGATCAATGCATTGTCCTTTGACGCGCAGTGGGAAACTGTTTATCAGTCTAGTGCCGTGCGTACCGATACATTTACAAATTATGATGGCACAACCACCCAGACCGAGATGATGTATGGCACAGAATACAGTTATTTCACCATGGAAAATGCGGTGGGTTTTAAAAAATCATACGAAGATGAGCGCTATTCCTTTGTTGCAATTTTGCCGGAGGAAGGGATGGATATTATCACTTTTGTGGAGGAAGAGTTAGACGGCGAACTGCTATGCGCTGCCCTGCAAAATACCAGTACAGACACGGTGCTTACCGCTATCCCTAAATTTTCGGTAGAGTACGAGGCTTCTTTCGTGGATACACTCATATCCCTTGGGATAGAAGATGCCTTTGATGCCTCCCTTGCGGATTTCTCTAAGATGGCAACGAGCGGAACAGGCGCGCTGTTTATAGAGGAGGTCATCCATAAGACGGAACTGGTCGTGGACGAAGAGGGAACGCAGGC
>JAWXUQ010000019.1:0-41804 GCA_044426225.1 Faecalibacterium sp.
GTGGCATTATGAGCGCTGCCGTAGATGGCTTGCGGGTGGCAGGTGCTATTTGTGAGCAGTTTGCACCGCTTGCTTAAAATAGAGGTGTTCGCATTGATTGAGCAGTGGTGGCATATCAGAAACACAAGTGTTGTAGTTTGTCAAAATGGTAAGCAGTTGTATATGTTGTAATCTGTGGTATCAAAATTGTGGTGCTACTGTGAAGCATAAAGAGTTGTTTTGTTTGAGATGAAATAGGAGTTTTGTTATGAACGAACGGGAATACAAAAATGATCAAGTACTGAACTTAGACGAAAGTCAGGCACTAGACCAAGCAGTGGCTTCGCAAGAAAATCAAGCGTTCGCGCAAGTAATTGCTTCGCAAGAGCGTAAAGAAGCAGAGCAGTTAGCCGCAGCGCAGGCAAAGCAAGCCGTAGCGCAAACTGTCGCCGCACAAGCTGAGGCGCAAACAGAACTGGATACCCAAACAGCGAATGCCATTCAGCAAGATTTAGAAAACCAGTTGCGGATGTTTGGTGCAAGCGTTGCGGGTGGTGTTGCGAAAGGCCTTGAAACGGGCGAGGAAATTGCGAGTCAAGCAAAAATAGTTGGTGCTAGTTTTGCAACATCGGTGGGCAAAGAATTTGAAACAGCATCTAAAAAACAGTGGTCGAACACGGCTAAGGTGCGCCCTGGGATTGCGCTAGAAAAAGCGGCATCCTCTCGCACAGGGCTAGGGATGGCACAAACGGTTTTAGGCGGTCTTTTGGGCGGATCTTTTATCGTAACAGCCCTTATTTGTTCGCTTATTGGTTTGATTACACCTCTCGGGAAAATAGTGCTGTTTGTTACGGCTTTGGGCTTTGTGCTAGGCAGTTTGCCGCTGTTATATATCGTTTCGTGTGGCAGAAAAAATTTAGCCTTTTCTAAGCGCATCAAACGCTATGCAACAGCAATGGGCAAGGAGGAAAGCATTTCTCTTGCTGACCTTTCTGAGGATTGCGGATACCCAACACAAGCGGTGTTAGCAGATATCCGCACTATGATTAAAAATAATTGGGCGCCTGTATGGTTTGATGAAAATGGGCAGACGATTTATCTTTCGCAGGATGCTTATCGTGCGGCAAAAGGGCAGGCAAAGGCTGTATCAGTAGCACAAGCGACCGAGACAGTGCAAGGCGAAAAAGCAGGCGAAAACAATTTATTGCAGAGTATCAGCAGCTTTATCGTGGTGCTTGGCAAACAGAAAACCATCATGCAAGAAGAGGATGCGGTGCAGGAGCTTGACCACATGCAAAAAACCTGTGGCGATATTTATGACTGGCTGAAAATGCACCCAGAATCTGCACCACGGATGCGCCGTTTTACCAATTACTACATGCCAACTACCATGAAGTTATTATATTCTTATAACGATGTGCATGCGCAGCAGGGCGAAAACGCGCAGAATATCCGACGTGATATCGGTCGATTTTTGCACACCTTAAACACTGCGTTTGATAATTTGCATGACAGCCTGCTTTCCTCGGTTTCACTCGATGTATCCGCAGAAATTTCGGCGCTGAAGGGTATGCTTGCACAGGATGGGCTTTCAGCACAGGATGATTTTGGCGCAGTGGTTAATTTAGAACTATAAATATATCTTTCGCATAAGAAAATGAAACAGGAGGGGGGATTTTATGCATTATCGTGTTTGGCAACCAAAACAGGTGGATCGTGCGGCGGCACTCGCGCTTTCGCGCCAGATTGCGCAAGCTGCATTGCAAAAACAGATTGATGCCCTATTAGAGCAGCATCCAGATGCAGAAATCTCCGAGGCAGAAAAAGACCGTGTTTATCAGCAGCAATTTAAGGCGGCTGCGCTGCTTGCCGGGGTGCTTGTTGCGCGTGGGCTAACAGATGCTAACATCATAGAGGAACTGCTAGGAGATGGCGCACCTTTGAGTGACCCCTTCTTGCTCAAGGATATGGATTTGGCGGTTGCACGCATCCATCAGGCGATTGATGCGGAACAGACCATTGTGGTGTTTGGCGATTATGATGTAGATGGGGTAACCGCAACAGCATTGCTCTATCAGCATTTAAAAGGGATGGGTGCAGATGTGAAATGCATGCTCCCTAGCCGTGAGGGGGATGGCTACGGGCTTTCGCGTGCCACCATTCAGTCTATTTATGACAAAGGCTATCGTCTGATTGTTACAGTGGATAATGGTGTTTCAGCGGTAGAAGAAGCTGATTTTGCTGCCTCTCTTGGCATTGAACTTGTGATAACAGACCATCACCTACCGCCTGACCCGCTGCCCAAGGCAGTGGCAGTGGTTGACCCGCGCCGTTTAGATGATGAAAGTCCTTTTAAGGGGTTATCGGGTGCGGGGGTTGCCTTTAAGCTGTGTGCCGCCTTAGATGGCTGTGACCCCGCGGAAATGTTGGAATATTGTGGTGACCTTGCCGCCATTGGCACGGTTGCAGACGTGATGCCGTTGCAAGGTGAAAATCGAACCCTTGTCAAAGCAGGGCTTGCGCAAATGCAGCAATCTGACCGTGTCGGGCTCAATGCGCTTTTAGCTGATGCAGGGTTACAAGGCAAGACGATTACAGCGGAAAATATCAGCTATGCCATTGCACCGCGCATTAATGCGGCAGGACGGATGAACAGCGCGGTTACTGCGTTGCAACTCGTACTTAGTGAAGATGAGGTGCGTGCCGCAGAGCTTGCAAATGCCCTAAATGATTCAAACCAAGCCCGCCAAAAAGCTGAGCAAGAAATTGCTGAGGCTGTCGATGCGCAGCTTGCTGACAATCTATCCTTGCAAGAACAGCGTGTGGTGGTTGTGGCTGGGCGCGGGTGGCATGTCGGCGTGATTGGGATTGTGGCAAGTCGCCTTGTTGAGCGCACGGCTCGCCCCTGCGTGGTGATTAGCATTGACGAAAAAGGGGAAGGTAAGGGCAGCGGACGCAGTATTGATGGCTTTAATTTACATCAATGCATTGGCGAGGCTGGTGGCGATTTGTTGCTGCGCTACGGCGGGCATGCCATGGCAGCAGGGTTATCTGTGATGGAAGCAGATATCCCTGCCTTGCGCAAACAAATGAATGCATGGGCAAAGGTGCATCAGCCGATTATGACGCGCGCGCCGATTGAACCAGACCTTTCTATCCACTTAGATAAATTAGACATTGCGGCGGTGCAGGGGCTAGAGCGTTTAGCACCTTATGGGGCAAACCATCATGCACCAACCTTTTTGCTTTCAGATGCCGTTGTGGATGGTGTTTACCCAGTATCAGAAGGGCGGCATTGTCGCCTGCGGTTGCGGCAAGGGAAAAGCTCTTTTTATGCGGCCTATTTTGGTGTGCCAGTGGCAAATATCCCTTATAAAATCGGTGATGCCGTAGAAGCAATTTTGACCTTGAATTTGTACGAAGGTAAAAACGGTGTTCAGCTTTCGGGGCGCATCCAAGAGCTTCGCCCGGCGGGTTTATCGAATATTGCGGCACATCAATCGGTGATTGCAGATGCTGCTTGCCATGGGGTGTCGATTGCAAAAGACAAGTTGTTGCAGGTATATCCTTCCCGTGAGGAAATTGCAGCAGTATATCGCGAAGTGCAACAAAACCGTTGGCATGTAGAAGATTTACAGCCTTTTTTTGCAAAATTAGGGGCAGAAAAAGCAGGTAAAATAATGATTTCTCTTGTGGCATTGCAAGAGTTAGGGCTTGTTGGTCAGCAACAGGTGGATGGCGCAGAATGGTTTTGTATTCTGCCAACCAAAGAGAAAAAAGCACTTTCCCAGGCACCAATTTTAAAATGGATGGAGGAACAATGCAGTGGCTGATTTATTGAAAAAAGAGAAAAAACCGGAAGAGTTAGACTATTCGGCAAAAGTGCATCTGCAAGAGCAGGTGCAACCAAGCGGTGCCACTGGTGTTGTGGGCGCAACATCGATTTCAGCAGAGGGCGAGCGCAAAGACCCCATTATGGAACCTGCTGAAATCATCACTTATGAAAAGTTGCTCGTCGCTATTCAGGAAACCGGGCGCACATACAATATGGAACTGATTGAAAAATCCTATCAGCTTGCGGATGATGCCCACCAAGGCATTAAGCGCCGCAGTGGCGAGCCTTATGTTTGTCATCCTTTGGCGGTTGCGCGCTTGCTCGTGGATTTGGGCATGGACAGTGAGAGCATTGCGGGTGCATTGCTGCATGACGTGGTGGAAGATACCGCAATCACGCTTGAGGAAGTAAAGTCGAAATTTGGCGCAGATGTGGCATTGCTCGTTGACGGTGTTACTAAATTAACTAAAATTCAGTTCTCTACAACGGAAGAGCAACAGGCAGAAAACCTGCGCAAAATGCTGCTCGCCATGAGCCAAGATGTCCGTGTGATGATTATTAAACTGTGTGACCGTTTGCACAATATGCGCACAGGCGATGCATGGCCTGCGCAAAAGCGCCGTGATAAAGCGCGTGAAACAATGGAGGTGTATGCCCCGATTGCGAATCGTCTTGGCATTTTAAATATCAAGGAAGAACTTGAAGATCGCAGCTTGCATTATTTAGACGGTGTGGCATATCATGAAATTCAAACCTTGCTCAGTGAGCATGCGGGCGAAGCGTTTCTTGTCGATGTTTCCACAAAGGTCAAAGAACGATTAGAAGAAAACGGCATTCACGATGCCTCTATGAAACGTCGCGTCAAAAGTATCTATGGCATTTATCGCAAAACCTATATCAAGAACAATGCCTTTGATGAAGTGTATGATATCTACGCGGTGCGTATTGTCTTAAATGATGTGGCAGAGTGCTATCATGCACTGGGGTTAATTCACGATATGTATCGTCCCTTGCCCAATCGTTTTAAAGATTATATCTCTACCCCAAAGCCCAATGGCTACCAAAGCCTGCACACCACCGTTGTGGGCAAAGAAGCCATCCCCTTTGAAGTGCAAATTCGCACCCGCGAAATGGATGAGATGGCGGAGTATGGTGTTGCGGCGCATTGGAAATACAAAGAAGGTGTCAAGGGCAAAGATAAGCTAGAAGAACGTCTTGCATGGGTGCGTCAACTGCTTGAAAATCAGCAGGTGGCGGATGATAGCGGCGATATTCTCAGCGATCTAAAAGGCGATTTACTGCCAGAAGAAGTGTTTGCGTTTACCCCCAAAGGGGCAGTCATTAACCTGCCCGCAGGTGCAATTTGCATCGACTTTGCCTATGCCATTCACTCGGCCGTTGGTAATCGCATGATTGGCTGTAAGGTGAATAACCGTATTGTCCCTATCGACCATCAGGTTGCCACCGGTGAAATCATTGAGGTAATCATGGGTCCGGCTGATAAGGGACCAAGCCGTAACTGGCTCAAAATTGTACGCACCAGTGAGGCGCGAAACAAAATCCGCACATGGTTTAAAAAGATGTGCAAGGAAGAAAACATTGAGCAAGGCAGGGATGTGCTCACCAAGGAAATGCGCCGCGAGATGATCAACCTCGAGGAGGACGAATGGGGCGATTTCATGTCGAATATTGCCCGCCGTATGCGCCAAAACTCCGAAGAGGATTTGTATGCAGCCATCGGCTATGGTGGGCTTACAGTGGCAAGCTGTATGCCCAAAATCAAAGAAGATTATACCAAGCTCCGCGCAAGTGCTGAACCAAAGCAGGTGCAGCTCAAGGCAAAGCCACCGCGCGCCACTGATGGTGTCATCGTGGAAGGCATTGATAACTGCCTTGTCAAATTTGCAAAGTGTTGTAGCCCCTTGCCGGGGGATGATATCATCGGGTTTGTAACCCGTGGTTTTGGTGTTTCAATTCATAAGCGCCATTGTTCTAATGTGGCAGCTAGTTTGAAAGACCCTACCAATGCAGACCGTTGGGTACATGCATACTGGGAAGAAAACATCAAAGAAAGCTATAAGGCAACCGTTATCATTGACGCACTTGACCGCGATGGCTTGCTCAGTGACGTGGCAATCAACCTTGGTGATATGCGTGTGCCAATTTATGCAATTAATGGTCGCCCAACCGAGAATGGTGTGGCGCAGCTTAGCATTACCATTGGCATTAATAATACAGAGCATCTCAATAACGTGGTCACTCGATTGCGCAAAATCAAGGATGTTTTCAAGATTACAAGGAGTTAACAGTATCATGCGTGCAGTCATTCAAAGGGTTTCTTCGGCAAGTGTTGTGGTGGATGGCGGCGCGCCGCGTAGTATTGCGCAGGGACTTGTCATTTTACTGGGGGTGAAGGATACCGACACCTTAGACATTGTGCCGCGTCTTGCGGAAAAATGTGCCGGATTGCGTATTTTCTCAGACGCTGAGGGTAAATTAAATCTTAGCGCAAAGCAATGCGGATACGAGGCACTGGTGGTCTCAAATTTTACCCTGTATGGTGATACCAAAAAGGGGATGCGCCCTAGCTTTATTACTGCGGCAAAGCAGCCGCTATCCATCGATGCCTATCAATTGTTCTTAGAGTCGCTTGCAACACAAGGGCTTAAACAGGTGGTGCATGGCGAGTTTGGCGCCGATATGCAGGTGTCTTTGGTCAATGATGGTCCCATTACCATTGTAATGGATACTGACGAATGGAAAAAATGAGGAAAAAACAATGAAATCGTATCAATTCAGAGGCGCTGCGCCTTATTATACCAATAGCTTTATGCTGATTAGTGAGAAAAACAACGCGGTTATCATTGACCCTGCCGCAAATGCAGCGGATTATCAAGAGGTACTGCGCAAAGAGGGGGCGACTTTAGTCGCTATTCTTTGTACGCATGGGCATTTTGACCACATCACAGGTGCCATGACCCTGCGCGAAGAAACGGGTGCAACCCTGTATTGCAACCCAGAGGATGCGCGTGGCAACCAAATGTTCCCGCTGCCTTATGCTGACAAAGGCCTTGCAGAGGGCGAAATCATTGCGGTGGATGAACTGTCGTTTAAAGTGTTCCATACACCAGGGCATAGCGAGGGCAGCGTTTGCTTGCTATGTGGGGATTATTTCTTTACGGGAGATACCCTCTTTTGTGGCAGCATTGGGCGGACGGATTTTGAAGGCAGCGACCCCTATAAAATGTTAGAAAGTCTGCGCAAGCTAGTTGCCCTTGCGCTGCCAGGTGAAACACATATCCTGCCCGGGCATGAACAATTTTCAACCTATGCGCATGAGCTTGCGACCAACTGGCATTTGCAGAACGGTTGCCGCTAAAAAGGATTGGTAATCCCATCGCAACACCAATGGAGGAAGCATGAATATTTATGTGGGTGGTTTACCCTCAGGTTACGAAGTAGAACATTTAATTCGTCTGTTTTATCCGCGCGCACCGCTGTTTTCCAGTTTGCCCCCTGCGGGCGAGGATAGCGTTTGCGCGCTTTCTCATCCAGACGGGCTCTCAGTCAGCGTCACCATTGCTGGGCAAGAAAGGCGGGCAGAAGCACCCTTCCCTCTAGAGGATAAGCCCGAATTTGCACTGGCAAGCCTTGCCTATGATTTATTGCAGCAGGTAACAGGCTTGCGTCCCCCATGGGGTAAGATGACTGGGGTGCGCCCAGTGCGCCTCATTCATGACGCAGCGGCACAGGGTAAATCACAGGCCGAAATCGACGCGCTGTTTTTGCAGCATTTTGATTGCACACCGCAAAAATATGCCCTTGCACAAAGGGTGGCGGCATGCCAAGCACCAATTTTGGCGCAGGCAACTGACCAAGATTACAGTCTATATATCGGCATTCCATTTTGTCCGTCACGTTGTAGTTATTGCAGCTTTGTCAGTTGTAATGTGGCGCATGACCAAAAATTGGTACAACCTTATGTAGATAAGCTATGTGAGGAAATTATTGCTATCCGCGATAAAGCGGCAGAGAATGATTTGCGTCTGCGCACCATTTACATTGGTGGTGGCACCCCTACCAGTCTTTCGGCGGCACAGTTGCGACAATTGATGCAGACGGTGCGCGATACTTTTGATTTATCGGTGGTTTCGGAATATACCGTTGAGGCAGGACGCCCCGATTGCACTGACGCTGAAAAACTCGCGATCATTAAGGAATATGGTGCAACTCGCATTTCGATTAACCCGCAAACTTTTTCGGATGATGTCCTTGCGGCGATTGGGCGCAAGCACTCTGCAGAGGATATCCGCGATTGCTACCGCACAGCGCGCGCACTCGGGCATACCACGATTAATATGGATTTGATTGCAGGGCTGCCAGGCGATACCGTAGAGGGCTTTATCGAGAGCTTAGAGGAGGCTATTGCGTTCTCACCTGAAAACATCACGGTGCATACCCTTACCATCAAGCGGGCATCTCGAATTGTCATTGAAGGGCAAGAAGATGAATATGCAGATGTTGCTGCTATGCTTGCTGCCTGCACCCGCTTATCGGATGCAGGATATCAGCCTTATTACCTGTATCGCCAAAAAAACACCTTGCAAAATCTTGAAAACATCGGTTGGTGCAAGCCGGGTACAGAGGGACATTATAATATTTATATTATGGAAGAGATGCAAACCATCCTTTCCGCAGGGGCGGGTGGTAGCACCAAATTAGTTTCAAAACAGGGCAATGCATTAGAACGTGTTTTTAACTTTAAATATCCGACAGAGTACATCAATCGTTTCGATGAAATGCTTGCGCGTAAAGAAGCAATCACGGATTTTTTTGCCAAAGTACAGAAGTGATAGCGTCATTTGCTTGCTTTGGATTTTGGTGAAAAATGTGATGAAATGGGCAGATGCTTGTGCACTGTTTACGATTGAATAAAAGTTAATCTTTTTTCGATAAAATCGGTGAAATTATGTCGAAAAACTTGCACTCTTGTGGATAAAACATTATACTAGTAAAGTATTGAATTTTAGCGAATTGCTTAGCGATAGAGCGGATTTTGCAATTCGTGACATGATAGAAAGGGAGAAAGCAAATGAATTTAAATCAACTGAAAGATACCAGCATTACCTATCTACAAAAAGGTAAAGATATGGCCGTGGATGCAGCAGAAAAAAGCCGTGTAGAGGTTTTGGTGCTGAATAATAAAGCGCGTTTATACCGTGCGCAGCGTCAGCTTGGCGCCCTTGTATATAGCCTTGCAAAAGGGCATGAGGAAAATCAGCCCTTGGTGGACAAATATGTTTCGGTCATTGCTTCCATTGAAAAAGAAATAGAAACCTTAAAGGCAAGCCTCACCCCTGCGCAAAAGGCGGAGGTTGAGGCAGTGCAAGCAGACGTTGTAGCAACACAAGTGGTAGAAGAACCCGTAGTGGCGGCGCAAACTCCTGCCGAATATGTTGTAGTAGAAACAGAGATTGTGGAATAAGAAAAACAACCTTGGCGAACCAAAATAAATGCACAAAAACATTGCTTTTCAGCCTTCGCTTGGGTAAAAAACATAGGGCTTGTAAAAAAAGTGATACTTTTTTTGGTAAAAACAAGAAAATTCAGTGAAAAGCGTTTTTTTTCGCCTAGAACACTTGCGAAAAAAAGCGTTTTACAGTAAAATGGTTAACATACATCGCACAGAGGGGCGGCAGTAAAATGGTAGCGTATCCAGTAAAAGAACAATATACCGCGGAGGACTTAATCCGCATAACTGCCATCTTGCGTGACCCCAAAGATGGTTGTCCGTGGGATAAGGTGCAAACGCATCAATCCATCCGCAAAAATTTTTTGGAAGAAACCTATGAAGCCTTAGAAGCAATCGATGAAAATGATTCCCATCTGCTTTGTGAAGAGCTTGGCGATGTCTTAATGCAAGTTGCCTTGCATGCTTGCATGGAGGAAGAACAGGGGTCTTTTACCTTTGCAGATGTATGCACTTCAGTATGCACTAAATTAATTGGGCGGCATCCTCATATTTTTGCAAATGCTTCTGATATAAAAACTGAAGATGAAGGTTTAAATAGTTGGGAACTGATCAAAAATAAGGAAAAGGGTAGAGCGAACCTTGCAGACGAGCTTACCAGTGTGCCAAAACCTTTGCCGGCACTGATGAAAGCGCAAAAAACACAAAAACGTGCCGCGCCCTATCAAAAGATTACCGATACAAATGCACAGGCGGCGCAAAAATTAGACGAGGCATATCGCAATTGGCAAGCGCTCACTTCACAGGATAAGGCGCAGATTGCTAGTGATGCCTCAGACTCCCAAACGGCAGCAGGTGAATTGCTGTTTGCACTGGTCAATCAACTGCGGATTGCAGGGGTTGACGCAGAAGAAGCCCTGTCCCATGCGAATGCGCGTTTTGTGGCACAGGCACTCACCGACACGCAGTTTTCAGATGCAAAATAAGCAACTGTACTGATATATGTAAAATATTGTTATGGAGGAAATTATTATGACTAAGGTAGAACTCATTGCACAGGTAGCCGCAAATGCTGATATGACCAAAAAGGATGCAGAAAAAGCAGTAAACGCTGTGATCGAATCCTTGACCGACGCTTTGAAAAACGGTGAAAAAGTTGCTATTTCTGGCTTTGGTTCCTTCGAAGTGCGTGAGCGTCCAGAGCACAAAGGCCGCAATCCTCGTACCAAAGAAGAAATCACTATCCCTGCTTCTCGCACTGCTGCCTTCAAAGCTGGTAAGGCTTTAAAAGACGTTCTGTAATTAACAGTCTTAAGAGAACCCGCTGCCGTTCTGGTAGTGGGTTTTTTTATTATAATAGGTGAATACCCTTGCGCTATACATGGTGGTGGCAGGGCGATGTTTTGTAGGGAAAAGGAGCTTTTTATGCGGTTGGATAAATATTTAAAGGTTTCGCGTTTGATTAAACGTCGTACCGTAGCAAACGAGGTTGCGGATGCAGGGCGTATCGAAGTAAATGGCAAGGTTGTGAAGGCAAGCTATGCGGTTAAGGTGGGTGATGAAATCGAAATCACCTTTGGTAATCGACCAGTGAAAGTGCGCGTGCTTAATGATATCGAACCACGCACCAAGGATATTGCACGCGAAATGTATGAGATTGTTAGCGAGTAACTGTTCTCTTTGTTTATGTGCGACAGACATCTTTGTGCGCGCTACTGCATATCCTATTAAAAAAGGGTAGGGGGCGGTGCAATGCAGCAGCAACGAACAACGGCGCAAGGGGTAACAAAAACCATGCCGGTGCATCATTTTATTTTAGAGGAACGCAAGAAACTTACAGTCACCGGTGTGCTGAAAGTGCTCAACTGTGATGAATACGGTGCACTGATGGAAACACCAGTTGGTCGATTGCAAATTGTGGGGCAGGGGCTTTCGGTCAGCGAGTTAAGCATGGAAACCGGAGAGGTGCGCGTCAATGGTGAAATTGCAGAGCTCACCTATTCAGCAGTAAGCGAAGGGGCGGGTGGCTTTTTCCGCCGCTTTTTGCGCTAATGGTACCCACATTGACACCAAGCCTTGTTGCAATGGATATGCTGTGCTGCATGGGGCTTGGTTTTTTTGTCGCAGCTTTGCGAGTGCTTGTTCCAGTGCAAGGCGCTACGCTGCGTTTTGTGGCGGATTTTTGCGCTGTTTTTTTTGCTGTTATTCTGGCGCAATCGTATGCGGCGCAAAGCAGTAATGCAGGGATATTGCGCTTTTATATGCTTGTTGCGCTTGCGCTTGGTGCGTTTGTTCTGGTAAAAGTATTGTCGCCATACTATCTTTTTTTTATTGGTGTGGCACAATGCATATTCAGCTTTCCGTTTCGCATCATTTTCCATAAATTGGTCAGACCTGCATTTTTTGGCATGAAAAATTGGATTATCGCACAAAAACAAAAAATAAAAGGAAAGCGCACTCAAAAAATAACGGAAAAACAGTTGCAAAACCATGGTGTGTTGTTGTATAATTCTAATGTGGACTTATATACATTTACCGAATAAGTGCCTTGCAAGAGGAAGGTTTTGTGGATGAACAATACAAAAAAACAAAAGAATAAAAAGTTCAGCCTTCCTTCGTTTGTGGTAAAGGCTGCATTTTTGTTTGTTGTGTCAAGTATGCTGATTAGTTTTGTTTCTAACGAAGTAGAGATTGCAGCCAAAAAAGAGGAGCTCGCAGAAATCGAAGCCCAAGTGGCAGCGCAAATTGCAGATAACGAAGAACTCACGCTATTGATGGAAGCAAGCGAAGCTGAAATTGTAGAGCGTGTTGCCCGCGAAGAATATGACTATGCCATGCCGAACGAACGTGTGTTCATTGACATGTCGGGCAAATAAAATCATTGTAACCAGTGAAGGCGCGCAAGCGCCTTCTTTTAAACAAAAAAGGAATATAAAAAAATGTCAGTAAATTATAATTTTGTCGCACCCTGTTACTTTGGCTGCGAAGCAACCGCGAGTTTTGAACTAAAACGGATTGGCGCAGAAAATATCAAGGTGACCGATGGTCGTGTGGCTTTTTCGGGTGGTGCAGATGTCATGGCAGCGGCAAACTTAAATTTGCGCACGGTTGAGCGCGTCTTAATGCTGCTCAAAACCTATCCAGCAAGCACCTTTGACGAACTATTTGATGGGGTGTATTCCATTCCATGGGAAGATATCCTTCCTGCGGATGCAGAGTTCCCCGTAAAAGGCGCATCCCTTTCTAGTCAGTTAAGCAGCGTACCTGCTTGCCAGAGCATTGTAAAAAAGGCGATTGTAAAGCGCCTGATGACCCGCCACCGTGTGTCTGTATTACCAGAGGACGGGGTGTTATACAAAGTGCGTTTTAGCATTCGTAAAAACGTCTGTGAGATTATGTTAGATACCTCAGGCGATGGGTTGCACAAACGTGGTTATCGTCGTAATTCGACCGAAGCGCCGATTAAGGAAACGCTAGCAGCTACCATTGCGGATGTTTGCCGTGTGCGCCGTGAAAGTGTGGTGGAGGATCCATTCTGTGGCAGTGGCACCATGATTATTGAGGCAGCACAAAAGGCAATGAACATCGCACCAGGGTTAAAACGTCGTTTTGCCGCAGAACATTATGAGTTTTTGCCTTCTGGCATCTGGGCAGAACAGCGCCAAAAAGCGATAGCTGAGGCAAAACCAGATGCGGGATTTGAGGGTTTTGGCTTTGATATTGATCCATACGCGGTAGAACTCGCTCAAACAAACGCGCGCCTTGCGGGTGTGGGCGACCGTTGCCACTTTGCCGTGGCAGATGTAAACGATTATCAAGCGCAAAAAGAAGCAATCGTCCTGACTAATCCTCCGTACGGTGAGCGTCTTGGCAGTCTGACGGAAGCCGCAGACCTTGCCCATGTATTAGGGCAGCGGATGGCAGTAAACCCCGCTGCAAGCATCAATATCATTACTGCTGATATGGAATTTGAAACGCATTATGGCAAAAAGGCGACCAAGCGCCGCAAAATGTATAACGGCATGATTCCGTGCCAGATTTATATGTACTATGATGCACCTGCATTTAAAAGTCCTAAGAAAAAATAACAAAGCAAAAGCAATCGCCGCACCAGTTTAGGGAAGCGATTGCTTTTTTATTGCGTTGTAAAGAAAGTAGTGCGCGCGGTTCAGCATAGGACGCGCTTGCCCCATATTTTAGAACGTGCTATAATAAGCACAATAAATGATAACATGGTTTTATGAAAAACAGGTTTTTTCATATTTGAACGTTCGTTAAAGAACAAGAGGGAAAGATGAAACATAAAGTTTTGCAGTGGGTAAAAGAAAATGGGCTGACAGGAGTGTTTTATCTCATTGCCTTTGTTGCTGTTGTTTTTTTTGGAGATGTGTTTGCGCCTGGGGCAGAACTTTGGGATTTGACGATTTTTTCTTCTATGGTTGCCGTGATGATTATCGATTTTCTTGGCAAGTTTACAACGAGATTGTTCATTGGGCGCAATGAGGATTTTATCAAGCTGCGACAATCTGGTGATGAACTCATCAAGTTATACCAAAACGATAATCTCTTGACTTTTCAAAATCAAGAAAATGGTGTAGCGTATCAGAAACTGAAGAGAAAATACAAACTGAAAGCGTCCAAAACAAAATTTCCAGTGATACAAGATTATCAATATGAATCGGGTATGAAACTAGGGATTGAAGATAACAACGAAAAAAAATATTCGTTGCCAGAACAAATTGCGCGCCAGTATGATGATTTGATGAAGTCACATGACACCTCTACCGTGTATAATCAGTTGAATATTCGAGTGGATGATTGGGTGAAAGGCGATAAGACTTTTACCTTGAAAACCTCAAGAACAACTTATTTTGACTCCTTGGTGACCAATCGTTCGGTGGATTATTCTTGGAAAAATAAACTCACTACCCGTCAATTATATGCCTATGGCCCATTTGCACCGCGTTTGTCAGAAAGTGTGTTTTCGAACCATTTGGGGTTTAATGGCTTTGTGGAGAGTAGTGATGAGTACATTCCTTTTGTGAAACGCAGTGCGAAAGTGAGCATTGCAAAGAAAACCTATGGTGCAAGTGTGAATGCCTCTTTGAAAACGAAGTTTGCACTGGAGGCGAAAGGTGAGCGCGTTTTTGCCGTTGAGGGTTTGAAAGCTGCAATTCTCAAAGAAGTGGAAGATGAGTTGAATATTGAAAAGACGGAATTAGTGGATGTTGACCTTGGTGAAGTGATTATCGCGGCATATCGTGAGCTTGTTGAGGGTGGGAAACCACAGCTTTTATTTTATTTGAAATGCAAGCAAGATAGAGCGACGATAGAGAGAAATTTCATGAAAAAGAAAAGCATGGTATCTAAGTCGAAATGGAATGAGATGCAAGTTTTAATGGATGGAGAAGAGCTTGTGTGGGTGCATCGCAATCAGTTGTGCTCCCTTGCAATTGCACAAAATTGTATGGTTGTTGAAGAAATTAAAAAATCAAAGGTGAAAGCAAAAGCGTATAAAATGGCACCAACGGTGAGTGCATCGGTGGTCATGTTAATCGATTACTTGAAAAAGAAGCGAGGTGCAACACTATGAAGGTAATAGAACAATTTTTACGCGGAAAACGCAGTGATATCACAAAATGTGAGGATTGCATCGTGGTGGCGGATGCATTTGTGGCGGTTATCGATGGTGTCACCGCTAAAAATGCGTTGCTAGTGGATGATAAATCTACAGGGCGAATTGCAGCGGAGTTGGTAGCGCAAGCGATAGATGCACTAGCCCCAGATGCGACCATAGAGATTGCAGTAGAGGCCTTTACCCAGAAGTTGGTGAATTTTTATGAAACACATGCCATTGAAGCACAGGCGAGAGAAAATGTTAACGATAGACTTGCGGCAAGCGTGATTGTATACAGCGCACATCGAAAAGAAGTGTGGAGCATTGGTGATTGTCAGTGTGCAATCAATGGTAGGTTGTATGATTTTTCCAAAAAAATAGACAAGGTAATCTCCGAGGCGCGGGCGCTCTATGTTGAAGGTTTGCTAATCAATGGCGCGTGTGTTGCGGAGTTGCTAGAAGAAGATGTTTCTCGCACATATATTGAACCCTTAATCCGTGTGGCGGCTTCGTTCCAAAACACAGAACAGAAATCAGAATTTGCGTATGGTGTGATAGATGGGTTTATGGTACCTGCTACGTTCTTTCATTCGATTTCAGTGAATCCTGGTGACGAAATTATTTTGGCGAGTGATGGCTATCCTTGTTTGAAGAAAACGTTAGAGGAGTCAGAGCTTGCATTAAGTGTGCATTTGCGAGATGATCCACTGTGTTATCAATCCTATAAAAGCACAAAAGGGGTTGCTGCCGGAAATTGCTCCTATGATGATAGAGCATATGTCAGATTTATCATATAATCCTTTTTGTAGCTGTACTCACCCGCAGGTGGGTGTGCCATCGGTACAGAGGCATGTAACATGGGTGAAAATGGTGCAGAAGCGGATATTTTAACGAAAAAAAACAGAGAGTTATAAAACTCTCTGTTTTTTGGTTGCGCTGGCAGGATTCGAACCTACGGATGTCAAAGTCAAAGTCTGATGCCTTACCGCTTGGCGACAGCGCATTGGGAAAGGGGACGAACCATGCAAAATGCTTCGTCCCCTAGTGGGGTGCCTTAGGGGACTCGAACCCCTGATCTCCAGAACCACAATCTGGCGTGTTAACCAACTACACAAAAAGCACCATATACGCGCCCAAAGGGACTCGAACCCCTGGCCCACTGCTTAGAAGGCAGTTGCTCTATCCACCTGAGCTATGGGCGCTCGTTATTCAATCCTTTCGGTTGCTGCGAGAAATATGATACCATGGATTGAGGTGTGTTGTCAAGTGTTTTGGAATATTTTTTCTGCCTGTTTTATGCAATTGTAGATATTGCGTTGCTTTTTTATTCTAGCAATTGTCTGCCGCTAAAAATACACAGCACATTTTTAGATTTTCCTTGCTCAATCAGTTGCCGCGCCGCATAAAGTGTCGCCCCGGCGCTCGCACAGGCGGGGATAGCATCGGCACGCAATACTTCCTTTGCGGCACGCACCGCATCGCCACTGCTTACAGCAATTACGTTGTCGACAACATAGGGATTGTAGTTTTCAGGGATGAACCCTGCGCCAATGCCAGGAATTTTGTGCTTGCCTAAAAACCCGCCGCCAATGGCTTGGCATTCGTAGGGCTCTACTGCGACCATTCGCACATCGTTCGTCCAAGCACGCACCTGTTCGCCCACACCAGAAATCGTACCGCCGCTGCCCACCCCTACCACAATCGCATCCACAAGCGAGGGGCGCGTTTTGGTGATTTCCTTGACAATGGCGGTGCCAGTCATACGGCGGTGATATTCTAAATTGTCGCCGTTAGAAAAATAATTCATGTAATAGGCATTGGCTTCCTTGGCGATTTTTTGGGCAAGCTGTTCAGCGCCCACTCTGCCGTACTGTGGGTTAGAAAATACAAGCTGCGCGCCCACGTTTTTCAGTAGCTTTTGCCGCTCTGCTGAAAGGCTTTCTGGCACAACCAATTGCACGGGGTGCCCCGCTGCACGTGCTGCAATGGTCAGCGCGACGGCAAAAGTACTGCTAGAGGCCTCAATAATTTGCTGCTTGGGCAACAGCTTGCCGCTTTCGTATGCAAGTGCAATCATTCCTTCGGCAAGCCCATCTTTGGCGCTGCCCGTTGCACCGCCAAAATCAAGATAGGCATAGATGTTGCCTTTGAGTGCGTGCGCAGTGCTGTAATGTGAAAGCTGCACGATGGGGCAGTGATATAACGTCTGGTAGTAATTTTTAATAATCGCCATAAAATGCCCCTCTTTTTTGTTGCGTTATGATGCACTATTATATGTAATGTATCTTAAAAAACAAAATGCGTCAAGCGTTTACCATCAGTGTAAAAGAAGTTTCGTTGTTTTTGATAAAAAAGGTTTTTTCTTCTTGACAAATCGGTGAATATTTGGTATAATCCAAAACGTAAAGTAAATTGACTTTACAAAAACACAAGAAATTAGAAAGGGGAGGGCGCAACCGTGGCAAAAAATCTTGAGATTTGTTATTTGCTCGATTTTTATGGCGAAGTCCTCACCACAAAACAGCGTGATGTGCTAGAGCAGTATTATAATAATGATTACTCGCTCAGCGAAATTGCAGAAAACTTTGGCATTACCCGTCAAGGGGTGCGCGATGCCATTAAGCATGGCGAAAATACCCTGTTAGATTTAGAAGAAAAGGTTGGCTTTGCAAAACGTTACCGTGCAGTAGAAGAAAATCTAGTGCAGCTGAAGGAAATTGTGAAGGATGCAAAGTTTGCAAGCACCGGCAATTATATTGGGTATGCTATTAACTACGATAAAACATTCGATAAAATGCTTGCCATCTTAGAATCGATGGAAGAGCAGGTTGAGGAATAACACAGGGAGGCAACATGGCATTTCAATCGCTTTCTGATCGCCTTGCTGGTGTATTTAAAAAGCTAAAAGGGCACGGCAAACTAAGCGAAGCGGACATCAAGCTCGCCATGCGCGAAGTACGTATGGCCTTGCTAGAGGCTGACGTTAACTTTAAAGTTGCCAAAGAGTTTTGTGCGAGTGTTTCGGAACGCGCAATGGGGCAAGAGGTCATGCAGAGCCTTACCCCTGCACAGCAAGTTATCAAAATCGTTAACGAAGAGCTCACAGCGTTAATGGGTGGTGAAGAGGCTGCCTATATCCATATCAAGAGCAAAGGTCCTACTGTGGTCATGCTCTGTGGCTTGCAGGGTAATGGTAAAACTACCCAAGCAGCAAAACTCGCAAAATACTTCTTAAAACAAGGTCATCGCCCCTTATTGGTGGCATGTGATATTTACCGTCCCGCTGCGATTGAGCAGCTCGGTATTGTGGGCAAGCAGGTGAATGTGCCTGTCTTTACCATGGGTACCGAAAAACCAGAGCTGATTGCTCAAAAGGCAATTGCGCATGCCAAAGACCACGGCAACGACATTGTGTTCCTTGATACAGCAGGTCGCTTGCAGATTGATGAAGTCCTGATGACGGAGCTTGTCAATTTAAAACAGGTGGTGAACGTAGACGAAACCTTGCTTGTTGTGGATGCAATGGCGGGTCAGGATGCGGTCAATGTGGCAAAAACCTTCCATGATACCATCGGTATTGATGGCATTGTCTTAACCAAGACAGATGGCGATACCCGCGGTGGTGCGGCACTTTCTGTGTTGGCGGTGACAGGTAAACCCATCAAATTCCAAGGTGTAGGCGAAAAGCTAGACGATATTGAGGTGTTCCACCCCAGTCGTATGGCAAGCCGAATTTTGGGCATGGGTGACGTGCTGAGCTTGATTGAAAAGGCGCAGGACGGCATCGATGAGCAGGCGGCAGAAGAAGCTGCACAGCGGTTGATGGAAAACAAGTTTGATATGAACGATATGCTTGCGCAGTTCGCTCAGATTAAAAAGATGGGCGGTGCCTCTGCCATGCTTGGCATGATGCCGGGTGCAGCCCAGATAGACCCCAGTCAGGTGGATGAAAAGCAATTTGCCCATATCGAGGCAATTATCCTTTCGATGACCGCCGCAGAACGCGAAACCCCTAAGCTCATCAATCCTAAGCGTAAGCGCCGCATTGCCGCAGGCAGTGGCACCCGCGTGGAGGACGTCAATCGTCTGCTCAAGCAGTTCGAGATGATGCAAAAAATGATGAAGCAACTCAAAAAGAACCCGAAAGGCTTTGCTCGTCAGATGGGCGGCGCGATGGGTCCTGGTGCATTCAAAGGAATGCTTTAAATTCGGTATAACCCCAAAGGCTCTACGGCCCCGCGGGTTTTACAATATAGAAGCCCCCGAACATTGGGGCCGTAAATTTTATAGGAGGTACTTTTACTATGGCAGTTAAAATCAGACTTCGTCGTATGGGCGCTAAGAAAGCTCCATTCTATCGTGTGGTAGTTGCGGACAGCCGCTTCCCTCGTGATGGCCGTTTCATCGAAGAAATTGGCACCTACGATCCAACCAAAAATCCAGCTGCGGTTAACATCGACGGCGAAAAAGCAAAAGCATGGATCGCTAATGGCGCACAGCCTACCGACACCGTACGTGTTCTACTCAAAAAATCCGAAATCATCTGATTGGAGGGTTCAACATGCAAGAATTGTTGCTAGCAGTTGCTAGAGGCCTTGTTGAGGATAAAGATGCTGTTACTGTAACAGTAGATGAACCTCGTGAGGACGGAACAGTCGTCTATCACCTTTCGGTGGCAGAGGGCGATATGGGTCGCGTCATCGGCAAACAGGGGCGCATCGCAAAAGCCATTCGCGTGGTAATGCGTGCAGCTGCTGTACGTCTTGACGAGAAACTTCTTGTCGAAATCGACTGATCTCGAAAGCTCTTTGTGCAAACAAGGGGCTTTTTTTGTTGAAATTGAATGCCATGGGCATTTTAAATAAATTGGGCTAGATGTCTTGCGATGAAAATGCAGGGATTGCCCATACAAGGCACGGAACACATTTGTGTATTTACAAAAAATATGGCTTTGAAAAGAGCAGTAAATCAGTAATACGGAGGAATTTTATGCGCGCATTACGAGCATATTTAGAAGCAGGTAAACTGGTCACTACCCATGGGGTGACAGGTGAAATGAAGATAGAACTTTGGTGTGATGGGGCTTCGTTCTTAAAGCAGTTTAAAACCCTTTATTTTACCCAAAACCCAAGCCAACCCATTGAGGTTGTGTCGGTGCGTGAGCATGGGCGGGTAGGGCTAATCCGCCTAAAAGGAGTGGAAAGCATTGAGGATGCGCGTGCTTATATCGGTAAAGCGCTTTATTTTGCCCGCAAGGATGCAAAGATGCCTAAGGATACTTGGTTTCGCTGCGATTTGCTAGGCTGCGAAGTGCGTGATGCAACAGATGGCGGGGTATATGGTGTGGTTTCTAAAATCGATCACCCTGGTCCGCAGGATATTTACACCGTCAAGTCGCCCAGTGGCAAGGAATATATGTTCCCTGGTGTGCCAGAATTTTTGAAAGAGAAACATCCCATGGAAGGTTATATTGCGGTTGCACCTATTGATGGCATGTTTGATGAAGGTGCAGTGCAAGCAAAGCCAGAGGCAGGGGATAAAGCCCCTACGGAGGAAGCGTAAGATGGGAATGCGTGTTGATATTGCAAGTTTGTTCCCAGAAATGTGTCAAAATGTGCTAGACCAAAGTATCATCGGGCGGGCAAGTGCAAAGGGTTTGATTGAAACACACTGCCATCAAATTCGCAATTACACAACCAACCGCCAAAAACAAACGGATGATTACCCCTATGGTGGCGGCTGCGGGATGGTGATGTATGCCCAACCAATTGCTGATTGTTTACGGGATATCATTGCACAAAATGAGGCACAAGGGCGCGCAAAGCCGCATATCATATTTTTAACGGCAGGTGGTGCGCGTTTTGATGAAACCCATGCGCGGCGCCTTGCTAGTTATGATAATATCACCCTTGTTTGTGGGCATTACGAAGGCATGGATGAGCGTGTCATTGAAAAGTTTGCGGATGAAGAACTTTCGATTGGCGATTATATCCTCACTGGTGGCGAGCTTGCAAGCCTTGTGGTGGCAGATAGCGTGCTGCGCTTACAGGATGGTGTTCTTGCAGAGCAGCGTGGCTATGAAGAAGAAAGCTATTGGAATGGGCTGTTAGAATACCCACAATATACCCGCCCCGAGGTATGGGAGGAGAGAGCGGTGCCTAAAATCCTTCTTTCGGGGAACCATGGTAAAATTGCAGAATGGCGCGCAGAGCAAGGGCGCGAACGCACCAAAACGCGTCGCCCAGATTTGTGGGCACAGTATTTGGCAGATGGCGGTTGGGATGGCACACCCATCCCTAAAAAATCTAAGAAAAAACGAAAAAAGAAGCCTGCATCAGAGGAAATTGCCCTGCAAGAAGGAAAAAGTGATGTGTTGCCAGAAAATGCAGAGGAATGCGAAGAATAAAAAAGTGTGTGCTGTTGATTTTATGTTGAAAACTTTTGACTCGACAAACAATAGACGGGATAAAAATATAGACTAATTGCACAAAGAATGCCTTGCGCACTTGTTATGATTGGAGAAACCACCGAAAATTGGTTTTTTCACTGTACATCTATGCAGGTATGCGTTAAAATAGAATTACAAAAAAGCAAGCAATCTTTCATACACACGAAAACATGATATAAGGAGCGGATACTATGTTTGTAAAAGAAGTTACTGTTGAAAATCAAGTTGGTCTACACGCACGTCCTGCTACATTCTTTATCCAGAAAGCAAATGAATATAAATCTTCTATCTGGGTAGAAAAAGAAGAACGCCGCGTAAACGCAAAAAGCCTATTAGGTGTGCTTTCTCTTGGCATTGTTGGTGGCACTAACATTCGTATTATTGCGGACGGTGCAGATGAACAGGCTGCGGTAGAAGGTCTTATCAAATTGGTAGAATCTGGTTTTGCTGAATAAGTTTGACTGTTAGGTAAGGGGCGGAGTTTTCCGCCCCTTATTTTTATTGTATCGTTTCGGGTATACTAAGGTGTAGTACATCTTGCGGAAAGGAGGCTGTCATGACGAAATATGAATTGTATCAAAAGGCATGCATGCTCCCTTTGTTGCCGGGGGTTTACATCATTCGAGATAAAGCAGATGTCATTATCTATATCGGCAAAGCAAAGCGCTTGCGTACCCGCGTGAGCCAATACTTCCGCGAAGGGGTGCCGCACGATAATAAGGTTAGCAAAATGATTGTAAATGCCTTTGCGTTTGATGTCATCGTCTGCCAAAGTGAATTTGAAGCGCTTGTCTTAGAGGCAAGCCAAATTAAGCTGCATACCCCGAAATATAATATCTTGCTCAAAGATGATAAGGGGTATTCGTATATTAAGGTGACTAAAGAGCCTTGGCCGCGCTTGCGTTACACCCTGCAAAAGGCAGAAGATGATGCAGAATATATCGGTCCATATACCTCTGGTTTTGCGGCAAAAGAGCTTGCAGAAACGGCGATGGATTCTTTCTTGTTGCCGCGTTGCAACCGCCGTTTCCCCGAGGATTTTAAGAAAGCCCGCCCTTGCTTAAATGCGCACATTGGCAAATGCATGGCGGTTTGTACTGGCAAAATCAGTAGCGAAAACTATCAAAATGCGGTGCGAGATGCCGTGCGTTTGATTAAAAACGGTAAAAAAGAAATTTTAAAACAGCTCACCATCAAGATGAACGATGCGGCTGAGCGGCTTGATTTTGAAACCGCTGCCTTATTGCGTGACCAAATCGCTGCCATTCAAAAGGTTTCTGCGGGGCAAAAAGTGATTGTTGCGCCAGACCTGGCGATGGACGTGGTGGCGCTTGCCAGTACACCGTCTAGTGTTTGTGCGGCAGTGTTGCGTTTTCGTGAGGGTAGGCTAGAGGATAAACGAGAATTCTTGTTTGCAGATACCGCAGATGTAGCGCAGGTACGGGAAGAGTTCTTGCCGCGTTATTACTTAGGCTTAGCGGAAGAAACCATTCCGCGCGTGATTGCGGTGGATGCATTACCTGAAGGTACAGAGGCTTTGGCTGAGCTGCTCAGCCAGACGCGCGGCAGCAAAATACAGCTCTATCAGCCGCAACGTGGCGATGTCGCCAAACTTGTGGAAATGGCACACACCAATGCTTTAGAGCGTCTTGCGCGTGAAACAGGGCGCGCCACTCGTGAAGAGAAAATGTTAGATGAGCTTGCGCAGCTGTTGGGGCTTGCCAAGCCTCCACACACCATCGAAAGCTATGATATTTCTAACTGGGGTGATGCCTCTAGTGTCTGTGGCATGGTGGTTTTTCGTGCGGGTAAACCGTACAAAACGGGATATCGCCGCTTTAAAATGCAGACGGTTGCAGGCACAGATGATTACGCGAGTATGGCAGAGGCACTCTCCCGCCGTGCCGCGCAATATACCGCGCAACATGAGGCAGCAAAAGATGGCAGAGCAGTGGATAATTACTTCGGAGAACTGCCAGATTTGATTTTGCTAGACGGTGGGCGCGGGCAGGTTAGCGTGGTGCGGCAGGCATTGGCGGGTACATCTTTTGCCAAAGTACCGATGTTTGGCATGGTAAAGGATAATCGCCATCGCACCCGTGGGATTATCGATGGGGATGGTCGTGAGCTTGCCATCAATCTAAATCGCGGGGTGTTTACCTTTGTAACAGCGGTGCAAGATGAAACCCATCGTTTTGCAAATGCCTATCGCAAACAGCAGATGAACAAAAAGAGCTATGCAGCAACTTTAACGGAAGTGCCGGGGGTTGGCGCTGCCACCTCAAAGGCACTGCTTGCCCAGTTTAAGAGTGTGGCGGCAGTAAAAGAAGCTGATGTGGAGGCGCTTTGCAAGACACCTGGGGTAGGGTGCGGATTAGCACAAACAATATACAACTATTTTCATAAAGAAAACCAATAAAATATGGTAATATGTGAAAAGTTATCACAAGCCCTTGACAAGAAACCTTGTGCAAGGGATAATATTAATTCAAAGTAGCGGTAGTGGCTGTGCATGCACAGTGTCGAGAACCGCCCAAAAGAGAGGGAAGAAAAATGCGAGTAATAGCAGGCGAAGCACGAGGCAAACGATTGGAAACATTAGCGGGAGAAGAAATCACCCGCCCAACCATTGAACGCGTGAAGGAAGGGATGTTTAGCAGCATTCAGTTTGATTTGCCGGGCGCCCGTGTGCTCGATTTATATGCAGGCAGTGGACAACTTGGTATCGAAGCGATTTCTCGTGGTGCTACACGGTGTGTCTTTTTAGACCAAAACCGTGAGGCTGTTAATATCATCATGGCAAACTGTAAGCATTGTGGTGTGTTTGACCGTAGCCGTGTTTCGATTGGTGAAGCAACACTCTTTTTAAATGCGTGCAAAGAAAGTTTTGATATTGTGCTGCTCGACCCACCTTATGGGCACGGAACCCTAGAAAAAATCTTGCCATTGATAGACAATTGCCTTGCCCCCGGCGGCATTGTGCTTTGCGAAAGTGAACGAAAAGCACAGTTGCCAGAACAGGTGGGTGGCTTGATGCTGAAAAAACAGTATAAATATGGCACTGTTTTGGTTTGGAAATATGAAAAAGAATGTGAGGTGTAAGTATGAATGTAAATGAGTTGTTAGATGCGATTGAAATTACCATTGAAGAAAGCACTAGTTTTCCGATGGTGCCAACCAAACGTTTGGTCGATTTTGACCGTGTGCAGGCTTACATAGAAGAAATTCGTTTGGTGCTGCCAGAGGAACTGCATCAGGCAAAGGTGATTGTAAATGACCGCTCGCATATTTTACAGCAGGCAAATGACCAAGCAGATATGATTGTCCGCAAAGCAGAGGTGCGTGCAAAAGCAATGGTAAGTGAGCAGGAAATTGTAAAAGGCGCGCAAAAACGTGCGGCAGAAATGTTGAATAGTGCGCGGGCGGAAGAACGTGCAATTCGTCAAACAACAACGGAGTTCTGTGAACGAATGCTCAGAAGCAGTGAAAAAGTCATGCTTGAAAATGCTGCAAAATTAAAAGAAGTGAGCACAAACTTACGCCAAAATGCCAAAGGCACAGTGAATAAATAAAAAATAGAAATAAAATCCAGCGATAATAACCCTTAAAGCCCTTTTTGTCGATTTGACAGAAAGGGCTTTTTTGTTGGTGCGCCAGTTTTGCAATTTGTGAAAGATTAGAGAAAATACAAAAATAATGCGCATTTTTCCATGGCGGGCATTGCATTTATTTCGGCTTTTTGATAGAATAGAACCATTAAGTGGGTGGAAGTGCATACAAATGGGTTAAAATGGGTTAAAACATGAAGTGCAACTGCCTTTTTTCTGGTTTTACCCTTAAATGAGAGGAGGCGATGTCAGCATGTTTTTTGGTAGATACGATTATCAACTAGATGTGAAGGGTCGCCTGAATTTTCCAGCCAAGTTCAGAGAAAGAATGCAGAGCGAAAGTTTTGTTGTGATGCAATGGGTGAATGGTTGTTTGTTTGCCTTGCCCATGGAAGAGGTAGAAAAGTTGTCTGAGCGTCTAGGCGCCGATGAATGGATGAACAGTTGGGAAACAACTGGAGATTTGTTTAGTAGCGCTTGTGAAGTTTCGCCTGATAAGCAGGGACGTATTTTGTTGCCAGCGGATTTGCGAGAGTATGCGAACCTAACAAAAGATGTTACGATCATCGGCAATCGCAATCATGCTGAAATTTGGAACACCGAAGCATGGAACGCACGCAAAGCGGCGATTACGGATGAACAGCGTATTGAGAAATTTAAAGCATTACATGTTTGAGCCAGTGTTTGCACCATCCAAAAGTGGACGAGCACTTGCAGTTGATTTTGAAAGAGAAACTAAGAAAGGGGCGCAAAATGGAACAAAAGATATTTGACCCAAAAGAGTTTATGCATGTTTCGGTTTTGTTGGCGGAGTGCTTAGAGGGCCTTGCCATTCGCCCTGATGGGATATATTTAGATGGCACAGCAGGCGGCGCTGGGCACTCCAAGCAAATTGCATTGCGCCTTGATGCAACTTGTGGGCAGCTGATTGCCCTTGACCAAGACCCTGATGCAATCCAAACCGCCACAGCGCGTCTTGCAGGTTTGCCTGCAAAGGTGGTGCAAAGTAATTTTTGCAATGCTTCGTTTGCGCTTGCTAGCGTGGGGGTTACCTCGCTCGATGGCGCACTGCTTGATTTAGGCGTTTCAAGCCATCAATTAGATGATGCACAGCGCGGGTTTTCCTATCGTGCGGATGCACCGCTTGATATGCGCATGAGCCAAGAGGGACAAAGTGCAGCGGATTTGGTAAATACCGAAACGCGCGAAGAACTTGCACGTATTTTGCGTGAATATTCAGAGGAACCATACGCATGGCAGATTGCTGGCAAGATTGTTGCGCAGCGTGAAATCGCTCCCATTACAACAACGTTGCAGCTTGCAGAGATTGTTTCTGCTGCAGTGCCTCCGGCAGAACGTCGTAAAAACAAAAACCCTTCGCGTCGTACCTTCCAAGCATTGCGCATTGCGGTTAATCATGAACTAGATGTGTTAGAACAGGGGCTTGAAGATATTTTTTCGCATTTGGCACCTGGTGGTCGGTTTTGCATTATCACCTTCCATTCGCTCGAAGACCGTCTTGTCAAACGTAAATTTCGTGAATGGGCAACCGCTTGCACCTGCCCGTCAACGTTCCCTGTGTGTGTCTGTGGCGGTAAAGCCAAGTGTAAATTGATTACGCGCAAACCAATTGAAGCAACTGCAGAAGAACTTGCCTGTAATCGGCGCAGTCGCAGTGCAAAATTGCGTGTAATAGAAAAACTGTAAATACAACAGTAAAAATGATAGAAGAGAGGAGGGCAAACAGATGGCACAAGAAGCCTATAATTTTGCGAGATTTGAATCAGCAGCAGAACCTGCGCCGCGCAAAGAAAATACCACTCGTTTGCATAGTGTCAAAGGTGGTGGACAAAAGAATGCCGTGTTGCAAAAAATGTTTGGGAATGTGATACAAGTTGCGATGGTTGTGCTCTTCTTTACGGTTGCGATTGCTCTTGTACAAAGTGAAGTGAAATTGAACGAATATACCCGTCAAATTCAATTGCAATCAGACGAACTGCTTACGCAACAAAGTAAATATAGCTATTTAGAAAGTAGCTTGAATACAAGCGTTAATCTAGAACAAGTGGAAAAAGTGGCAAAGGAAATAGGTCTCGTCAAGGTTGATGAAAGCCAAATCACTTATATTCGCTTAGAGGATGAAGCTGTATTGCGTACAATGCAGTCAACCCTTGAACAATGGAAGGCAACCGCTCAAGGTACGTGGGCGGAACTAGTAGAATGGTTAACCCCTTAATTTGCCGATGCAAGGGGGCGTAAAGCGTGCAAAGGCACGCTTTTTGCTTTTTAAAATAAAAAGGATAGTGTGAAAAGGTATGGCAAACACAGAGAAAAAATGGTTGACGGCACAACAGCTAGGCCCACGGATGCGTGTTTTTAATTATATCGCAGTTTCTGTTGCCTTAATTGCGGTGGTGAGTGTCTTTGTTTGGCGATTATACGTTTTGCAAATCAAAGATACGGATGCGTATACGACGCTTGCGCGTGAGCAACAGCTAAAAGACGAAACGATTACTGCAGAACGCGGTAGCATTTATGATGCAACGGGTAAGGTGCTTGCTTCTAGCAGCATTGTTTGGGATATTTCTTGTGCGCCAATATCAAGCAGTGGTCTGTATATCACAGTAGAAGAAGGAGAAGGAGAAGATGCAATTGTTAAATACATATTGTTAGAAAGCGTCTGTGCAGAAATTAGTGATGGTGTGGCGCGTATCTTGCTAGCAAATGACGGCAGTGATGGCTCAGATATTGATTCGACTTCGCAAGAATACTTAACACAATATAATTATATATACGAGCGCTTTTCTCAGACAGAAAGTTATTATCGTTCTCTTGCCAAAAAGGTGGATTTGCCAGTGGCAGAAGCACTCGAAGCCTTTATCGCAAATTATAATGAAGTCAATGAAACGGGAATTGTGCTCAGTACCGTGCAAACAACAAAGCGAACCTATCCCTATGGGGCATTTGCTGCGTCAATATTAGGCTTTTGCAATAGCGATGGCGCGGGTATGTATGGGTTAGAAAAATCGTATGACAGCGTGCTTGCAGGTACAGATGGTCGGTCAATGACGGTGCAAAATGTATATGGGAGTGACATTGCTGACAATACTGGGATTACCTATGCTGCGCAAGATGGCTACAACTTGATGCTTTCCATTGATGTGAATGTACAGCAAATTGCAGAATATTATTTAGAAGAGGCGATTGCGGCAAACGATGTAGAAAACCGTGGCACTTGCATTGTCATGAACGTGAACACAGGCGAAATCGTTGCAATGGCAACCAAGGTAGATTATGACCCGAATGACCCCTATGCTTATTATGATGAAGATTATCTTTCGGCGATGATTTATGATGAACCAGAAATTTATGCGCAATATCTATATGATGAAAACGGCAATGTAGTGCTAGATGCATACGGCTATGAGGTCGTAGATGCAGATGCGGATTACAGTGGTACATATCGTGAAATTCAGTGGAGAAACAAGGCGATTACTGAATTGTATTATCCGGGCAGTATTTTTAAATTATTTACCGCAGCAGCTGCGATTGATTCTGGGCTTGCCAATGAAAATACATGCTATACTTGCAGCGGCAGCTATACCGTAGGAGACACAACATATAGCTGCGCGGGTGGGGTGGTGCACGGTACCCAAACGATGGCGGATGCCATTCGTAATAGCTGCAACATATATTTTATTATGTTAGCAGAGGATATGGGTGCAGATACTTTTTATGATTATTACAAGGCATTCGGGTTTACTGAAACCACAGGGGTAGATTTGCCCTATGAAACAAACTATATGCAATATTATGACGCAGATGGTTTAGGCGCAGTGCAGCTTGCATCGTCTAGCTTTGGTCAGGCACAGGTTGTGACGGCATTGCAGGTATGTACAGCAACGGCAGCCTGTGTCAATGGCGGATATTTGATTACCCCCACTGTTGTCAGCAGCATTGTGGATGATAACGGTAATTTAGTGGAAGAAACCGAAACGACGGTCAAACGCCAAGTGATCAGTGAAGATGTCAGCGATACCATGCAATACTTGATGGAATACGAAGTGGGTTATGGTACCGTGGAGAAAGGCGGTTTTCGCTCTTATGTGGCGGGATATCGCATTGGTGGCAAATCTGGCACCAGTGAACAGCTCAATTTGGATAAACGCATTAGCGATGGCGATTATAAAATGATTTCGTCGTATATCGCGGTACTACCTGCGGATGACCCTGAATACTTAGTATATATGATGCTTGATGACCCGAACAATGAAAGCTCAGACTATGCTTCGATTTTGGTGGCGCCGATGGTTGGCAATATCATCAGTGAAATTTCTCCGTATCTGGGCATTGAAACCACGGGTGAAGACTTGAGTGAGGAAAGCATTACGGTACCGAATATTGTAGGTAAAACTTGGAGCCTTGGTCAAGTAGAGTTAAATCGCGTGGGCTTAGATCATCAGTTGATCGAAAGTGACACGGTTGACACAACTGCGGCAGTCATTACCTATCAATACCCTGCGGCAGGCACAACCGTAACAGGTGGCACCACGATTTATTATTACATTGAGGGCACAGAGGGCATCATGACAAGCGTCCCTGATGTGGTGGGTAAAACGGCTTCTTTCGCACAGCAGCTGTTGACGGCAGCCGGATTAAATTGTACAATCATAGGCGATGAAGATTATCTGGTGACAAGTCAGAGCATTACAGCCGACGAATCGGTAGAGCTTGGCACCATTATCACAATTGTTTGTGAATCGGATTATTAGAATACGCGGCTTTTATGCGAAATAAAGCAGTAAAGTCATTCCTTTCTTACGGCGAAATGGGTGGAGAGAATATGCAAGCAATTTCAGCGCGAAACTTATTAGCAGGTCTTATGCCACAAGAGCAGTTGAGCAATCAACCAATTACAGTGGTCACTACGGATAGCCGTCAACTGACTGCGGGATGTGTGTTTGTTGCATTCCCTGGCGAGCGTTTTGATGGACATGATTTTGCCTTGCAAGCAATCGCGCAGGATGCTGCTTATGTGGTGGTCAATCATCCAGTACAAGGCGTGCCGGAAGAAAAGCAAATTGTTTGTACGGATAGTTACCATGCCATGATGGTGATGGGTGCAAATTATCGCAAACTATTTGCGCCTTGTATGATTGGTGTGACGGGCAGTGTGGGTAAAACCACCACCAAAGAGTTTTGCTTTGCCGTCCTTTCTGCCTTTGGTGAAACGCTAAAAACAGAAGGAAACCAAAATAACGAACTTGGGGTGCCACGCACTTTATTCCGCTTGCAAGATAGCACCGAATATGCGGTGGTAGAAATGGGCATGAACCATGCGGGAGAAATTGAGCGCCTTTCTTGCTGTGCACAGCCCAGTGCCGCAATCATTACAGGGGTCGGCGTGGCACACATTGAACATTTGGGCAGCCGTGAAAATATCTTGCAAGCAAAGTTGGAAATTTGTGCGGGCATGCCAGAGGGGGCACCCATTGCCCTGAATTATGAAGATCCGCTCTTGCGCGGTGCAGCACTGCCTGCCCATGTGCGCCCTGTTTGGTTTAGTGTGGGAGATACCAGTGCAGATGTTTGCGCGTGTGATATCGTCAGTGGCGATAGCAGTACCAGTTTTTTACTAGCAGATACGCAGTATGGTGCGTTTGCAGTTTGCATTCCGGCACTTGGCTTGCATAATGTGTATGATGCACTTGCAGCATACAGTGCAGTAACCCGCTTAGGGCTAGACGCAGCAACTGCGGCAGCAGCGCTTTCACAGTTTCAGCAAACGGGTATGCGCCAAAAGGTGGTAAAGCATGCGGATGTGACGGTCATTGAAGATTGCTATAACGCAAATCCAGATAGTATGGCGGCGGCACTTGCCATGTTTGCACAATACCCATGCAAGCAGCGGATTGCGCTGCTTGCAGATATGCTAGAGCTTGGCATGCACAGCCAAGTTGCGCACCAAGCGCTTGGTGTTCTCGCCGCAGAAAGTGGATTGACGCATTTGATTACCTATGGTGAAGCCTGTGAAACTACGGCGCAGGCGGCAAAAAGAGCAGGGCTTTGTGTCCTACATGCTCAAACACATCGCGCAGCGGCAGACGCTCTGTTAGAATATGCAGCATCGGGCGATGCCATTTTGGTGAAGGGCAGCCGTAGCATGGCGCTAGAACAGGCACTTGCGTTATTTTATGCAGAATATAAAGGGGAAACTGAGCAGTAAGGAGTGAAACATGGCGCGATTTTTGTTAATTGTTGCAACATCATTTGGCTTTTTGTTTACCATAGGGCTTGCGAATTTAATTGTGCCTGTGTTACAAGGTGCGCAAAAACACACAAAGATACCGAAACAAAAAAGACGGCGTAAAGGCATATCTTGGCGTGCAAGCAAAAAAGGAATTCCCACCATGGGTGGTTTGTGCATTTTATTTGCAACCTTATTATCCGTCACCGTTACGATTATGGGGCTTACGCTTGGGCAATCAGAATTTTTACAAACGGATTGGACGCAGCAAGTGCGTCTTGCTGCCATCACCGCGCTGTTGTTTGCGGTGATTGGTGCAGGAGATGATATTACACGCATTCGTCGCAATCAACCGGCGGGGTTATCTGAATTTATAAAGTTTCTACTGCAATCACTCGCAGTGGGTGTGGTGCTTGTTTTATATAGCGTCAGTGGCTATTTGAACACTGCCACGGTTTTACCAGTGGTTGGTTATTATGATTTAGGTAACGCATATTATCTTGTTGCTTATGTTTTCGCGTTGTTTTTTGTGCGCTGTGTTGAAAAAACAGATGGCGTCGATGGTCTGTGTACCAGTTGTGCGTTTATTTCGGTGTTAGGGCTTTTGGTGCTTTCTGTTTATTTTGGCAGCTTTGAAGCATCGATTTTCCCGGCGGCATTGGCGGGTGCATTGCTTGCGTTTTTGTTTTGGAATTTTCATCCTGCGAAAATTTCGATGGGTAGCACGGGCAGTTTGTTTTTGGCGGGTGCGATGTTTGGCATTGCGCAGGGGCTTAATTGGCCAGGTATTTTATGGGTGCTAGGCTTGCCCTATTTTATAGAGGGCATTTTTTCGCTGATACAATTTATTTGTTATTTGTGCACAGGAAAACGTATTTTTTCCGCTGCACCACTCCATGTCTTGCTTGCGAAAAAAGGTTGGAGTGAATTCGGTTTGATTTATCTTTTTAGCGGCATTTCAGTGATGGGTGTTGTGTTTACCCTACTGTTTATACGGCTAGGCTAATGAGGAAAATTTATTTGGCATGAGTGCCATTGTGAAAAGAAAGGGGGCGAGCGATCGATGTCTAACGCAAAAAAAAAGAAAAAAGTGAAGGCGAAACAACAAAGAACCTCTTTTTTTGTCAAAGGTGATTGGCCAGTTTATCTTACGCTTACCCTATTGCTGTTGGTGGCATTTGGTTTGATGGCGCTGTTTAGTGCAAGCTATGCCAGTGCCTATATCAAAAGTGGGGATAGCTATCAATATATTCAAAAGCAAGCGATTTGTGCGGCGATTGGTTTGGTTGCAATGGTTGGCTTTGGTATGTTAAATTATCACGAGTTAGACCGCAGAGTAGGACTTTTTTATGCAGCGGCGCTGATTTTGCTTGCAATTGTACATTTTACTTGTGACCCATTGAATGGTGCGACGCGTTGGCTGTATTGGGATAATGCCGCGCTTTCATGGGTGCCTACTTTTCAGGTGTCAGAGCTAGCGAAGTTTGTGATGATACTAGTCACAGCACGTCTGGTTTGCGTCTTTCATGCAAGTAATAAAAAAGGTCCACAAGGGCTAATTTATCCGCTGCTTGCCGTGATGCCTGTGGTTTATTTTGTGTTTAAGCAACCACATCTTTCAGGCACCATTATCATTCTTGGCATCGTACTTGTGATGATTGTCATGAGTGGTGTGGGTACTCCTTATTTGTTGGTGCTAGCGGGGCTTTCTGTGCCACTGGGCTATGTAGGGTATAAGATAGCGATGGGCATCAGTTATGTAAGTGACCGTTTGGATGGCATGACGTTGATTGTGGAAGAAATGGAATGGCAAACCAAGCAAAGCATCTATGCCATTGGCTCAGGCGGTTTAACCGGGCTAGGATTTGGCAACGGGGTGCAAAAGCAGATGTGGCTGCCCGAAGCTACTAACGATTTTATTTTTAGTGTAATCTGTGAAGAATTGGGCTTTTTGGGCGCAATGCTTGTGATATTCCTCTTTGTTGTTTTTATCATACAGGGTTTTTACTTTGCGATGGAGGCGGCAGATTTATATGGCAGCATGCTTGCCATTGGGATCACTGCGCAGATTGCAATTCAGTTTGCATTTAATATCGGTGTGGTAACGAGTTTGCTACCCAACACAGGGATTAGCTTGCCCTTCTTTTCCTCTGGTGGCACGAGTTTGATCATGTTGCTTGCGCAGGTTGGTGTTTTGATTTCGGTGGCGCGTGCGGGCAATGCGGCAAAAGCGGAGCGGGCGAAAGAAAAAGAGGCACAGGTAATCGCACAAGTTGTGCAAGCTGCCCCAATAAAAAATAAAATGTCGCATCCAGCAACCGCTTTAGCGAATAAATAAACTGACTTTTATGGGTCGGTTTATCGCTTTATCAGGGCATAATTATAAGGAGATTACAGAATGAAAGTATTAATTGTAGCAGGCGGTACCGCTGGGCATATCAATCCTGCGCTTGCGATTGCAGCTGCACTCAAAGAGGCAGTACCCAATATAGAAATTCATTTTGCCGGGCGCGAAACAGGGATGGAACACAGTCTTGTTACCAAAGCGGGCTATCCTTTTCATGCCATAGAAATTACAGGTTTTCAGCGTAGGTTGAGCTTTGAAAATGTGAAACGTAATTTGGTCACGGTGTATAATCTGATCACCTCGATACCAAAAGCAAATGCGATGATGAAACAGCTCGCGCCAGATTTGGTCATTGGTTGTGGTGGATATGTGTCAGGGCCAGTGGTGCGCGCTGCGGCAAAGCGTGGAATTAAAACTGCAATTCATGAGCAAAATGCCTTTCCTGGCGTCACCAATAAGCTGCTTGCACCTAAAGTAGACCTTGTCTTTGTCGCGGTCGCGGCAGCAGGTGAAAAGCTAGGCGAGCTAGAAAAAACGGTGGTGGTTGGTAACCCTGTGCGCCCGGCTGTGGCGCAGGCAGCTGCGTTGCGGGCAGAGCACCGTGCAGCGCTAGGGGTAAGTGATCAAGTGGTTGTTTTATCTTTCGGTGGCAGCTTAGGCGCGCGCCGTATGAATGAAGTAATCGCAGACTTGTGTGCATGGGAGCAGTCTACCAATCAAAATATCCTGCACTTACATGCTACTGGGCAGTATGGTGTGGAACTGTTCAAAAACTTGCAAGCGGAAAAAGGCTTTGTGCAGGGTGAGCGCTTGGTGGTGCGTGAATACATTGATAATATGGCAGAGCTGCTGAGTGCAGCAGACTTGGTAATCAGCCGCGCGGGCGCACTGACGTTGGCAGAGCTAGAAATTGCGCAAAAAGCCGCTATACTAATCCCAAGTCCGAATGTAGCAGAAAATCATCAATATTATAATGCGTTAGAACTGCAAAAAGTAGGCGCCGCAGTTGTGATAGAAGAAAAAGATTTGACAAGTGAACAATTTGTTGCAACAGTTGAAAAATTGCTGAAAAATCCGCAAGAGCTCATCGTGATGGGTAAGATGGCGCATACGCTTGCAGTAGAAGATAGCCTTGCGCAAATTACTGAAAAACTATGCCAACTGATGAACGGATCAGATAAATAAGGTTAAAACAAAAAACAAGGAAAGGGGGCGCAATGTGAGCCGAAATTTATATGATTTTGAACGCGATACACCGCGCACCCCACCGCAAAAAACGCAAAGTGGCGCGCGTAAAGTGCGACGCGCTCCACAAAGCACATCGGCACCACAATCAAAAGATTTGATTGCGGCGCAAAAGGCGGCAAAAAAAGCGAATGCAGAAAAAGTCGCGAAGCAAATGGAAGCAAAGCGTGCGGCGCAGCGTGAAACGCAGCCGACAGCGGCACCACACAAAAACATTGCCGCAAGCACTGCAAAATCTGCAATGCAAAAAACAGGGCGAAAGGCGAATGCGGTGCCATCAGTAGGGCAATCAGTTGCAAAACACCTACCTGCAAAAAAGGGGGACGAAAGCGTTCCCAACAAAAAGAACCCCGTGTAGGTGTGGGGTCTGCTCGGGAAAAAGACCCAAATCATGCGCCACTTTATAATATTGAAGAGGATATGCCCCGCAAACAAATGCCGCCTAAAAAACAAAAACGTCATAAGGAAGCACCAGTATTAACGCGAAAAGCTGTTCGGCGCAGAAAAGCCATTCGCAACTTAGTTGCGGGCTTGCTGATGCTGATTTTGGTGGTGGTGGGCATTGGATATAGCATAAATTTACTCTTTCGGGTGAAAAGCATTGAACTCCAAACACCAGATGGGCAGGTGCCAGCTGATACCGGAATTTATACCGAAGAAATCATCTTAGCAAAGTTGGACATTGCGCTAGATGACCATTTCTTGAGTTTTAGCACAGATGCGCAAGAGGCTCTTTTACAAGAAGCGTTGCCGCTGCTAGAGAACATTGAGGTCATTCGTGATTATCCAGATGGGGTTATCATACGGCTAGAGCCTGCGGTGGAAACCTATACGATGGAAATTGCAGATGGATGGCTCATCTTATCGGGGGAAATGCATGTGATGGACACCGTCACGCAGCAGCCAAGTTTACTCGTGCTCAGCGGGGCAACCCCAAGTACCTATGTGGCAGGGCAATCGCTTGCCTTTGTACAAACCTTAGAGGATGATTGGTATGAGGGGCAAACGGAAACAGATATCGAAGTGTTGCAGTCGCTTGCTAGTCAAGAAATGCAAACGCGCAGCGATGCGCAGGTAGAGGCACTTCAGTCATTGATTGAATCGTTAGAACAAGCGGAGTTGCTTGCGGATATTACCGAACTTACCTTTGATGGCGAGGATGGCATTACCTTTTATTACCAAGACAGAATTACCGTTTTAATTGGCACAACCAATAGCTTGGAGTATAAGCTGAGCTTAGCACAATATATTTTATGGAATGAAAATGGTGATGGCTGCGCAGAAACGGATACGGGTGTTTTAGATGTCAGCTATCAAAGCGCAGATGGCACCATCACCACTACCTTTGCACAAGGTTAGGCGAACTGTTGCATTTTTGCATTTACTGAAAACAGATAGGAAAGGAAAACCTTATGAAACTTTCTGCATTGTTGCAGGGTGTGGATTACACCCTTTGTCAAGGTAGCACCGATATAGACATCACAGATATCATTTATGATAGCCGCAAGGCGGTGCAAGGGGTGCTTTTTGTCTGTATTGAAGGCACCCAACGTGATAGCCACGATTTTGCAGGTGATTGCGTAAAAAACGGTGCGGTTGCACTTGTTGTTCAGCATGAGATTGACACCACAAACTTGCAAGATGTTACCATCATTCGGGTGCCAAGCAGCCGCTATGCCATGGCGGTGATGAGCGCCAATTATTTTGGGCGCCCCGCAGAGAAAATGACCATGATTGGGGTCACGGGCACCAAGGGCAAAACCACCACTACTCACATGATGAAAAGTGTGTTAGAAGCAGCGGGCAAGCAGGTTGGCATGATTGGCACCAATGGTATTTATTACCGTGGCACCCATATTGAAACGCTCAATACCACCCCAGAAAGCTACGAGTTGCACAAAACATTCCGCGATTTTTTGCAGGCGGGCTGCGACACCGTTTTAATGGAAGTGTCTAGCCAAGGCATTATGATGGATCGGATTGCAGGAGTGCACTATCAAATCGGTGTGTTTACCAATCTTTCGCCAGACCATATCGGTCCTGGTGAACATGCGAGTTTTGCGGAATACCGCGACTGGAAAGGTAAACTCTTTCAGCGCTGCGATGTGGGTATTGTGAATGTGGATGACGAAAATACTGAGCAGCTGCTTGCGGGTCATACTTGCCGTTTGGTGCGCTATGGTTATGCGCAAAAGGCAGAGTATCGCGCCAGTGGCACAAAGCTGCTGCGCACTGCTGATTTCCTTGGCGCCTCATTCCATGTGTCTGGGCAGGATGAAATGGATGTTGCGGTGAATATGCCAGGTAGCTTTAGCGTTTATAATGCACTTGCTGCCCTTTGCATGGGTAAGGTGCTTTCGCTGCCAAATGAAGCTATTTTGCAGGGGCTAACCGATTGCACTGTAAAAGGGCGCGTAGAGTTAGTGCCCATCAGTAAAGCATTCACCATTTTACTTGATTATGCGCATAACGAAGTATCAACCGAAAGTTTGCTGCATACCTTACGCGATTATCAGCCCAATCGCCTTGTGGTTGTCTTTGGCTGTGGGGGCAATCGCTCCAAGCTGCGCCGCTATGGCATGGGCGAAATCTGTGCCAAGATGGCGGATTTTAGTATCTTAACAGAGGATAATAACCGCTTTGAAGAGGTGAAGGATATCATCGCAGATATTAAAGTTGGCATGCAAAAAGGAAATCCAGATGCTGAATTTGTAGAAATCCCAGACCGATTGGATGCGTTGCATTACGCAGTAGACCATGCGCAGGAAGGCGATTTGATTGCCGTGATAGGGAAAGGGCATGAGGCATATCGTGATCGTAAAGGCGAGAAAACACCTTTCTTGGAGCGTGAGCTGTTAGAGGAATATGCACAGAAAAAGGGATTGCAAGCATGATGGTGTTGTAATCACTTGTTTTTACAGTAAACAGAAAAACGCAGAACCAAAGGATGTATTCCAGAGGTTCTGCGTTTGTTTGTTTGTTCGCGTTACGTTTGCGTGAGTGCTTCAAATTGTTTTAGTATCTGTGGGTCTTTTAGTTTGATTACCTTACCGTTCAAATAGGCAAGGGTATTTTGGGCAGGAATATGCGAAAAGCTGATTTTTGCTGCGCACAGTGCCTGTGTTTTGGTACCTGTTTTTTGGTTGATGGCACGGTTGCCATATTTGATATCACCAAGCACTGGCTTGCCAAGGTAGGCAAGGTGGGCACGGATTTGATGAGTGCGCCCTGTAATTAGCCCGATTTTGCAAAGGCTAAACTCGTTTTCAACTTTTAGCACATCAATATCGGTAATGATGTTTTTGCGCGTTTTCTTGCTGTCTTGGTTTGCGTGTATGCTCACCTTGCGCAGTGCCTCGTTGTGTGACCACCATGCAGTAAAGCGCCCAACGCGTGGTGTACCAATGGTGATGGTATAGTATTCTTTTTTTAGACAATCGGTGCGGATGATTTCATTCATATCGCGTAAGGTTGCATAGTTCTTGGCAGCAATCACAAGCCCTTCTGTGCCACGATCAAGGCGGTTGCAGATGCTTGGCTTAAAGCGCTGTTCTCGTGCAGGGTCAAAGCTGCCCTGTGTAATTAAATAGGCGATAAAGGCATCCACTAAGTTTGCGTCCCCTGTGATATCACTATGGCAAAGAAGCCCGGCGGGTTTGTACAGTACCGCGATGTTATCGTCCTCAAAAATCACGGTGACATTGGGCTGCTGCGCGGGGGTGGGCTTTATGGTAATGGGGCTAGCTGCGTGTTCACCAGTCGCTTGCGCATCATTGCTGCTCGTGGTGGCTGTTGTAGTCGCAAAAAACTCATCGTTGATATAAAGCTCAATCAAATCGCCCGCTTGCAAGCGTGTTTCAGCATCAGCTTTTTTGCCGTTTACTTTAATGCGTTTGTTGCGGAAACTTTTGTATAATAAGCTGTTTGGCATGTTTAACGTTACGCTTTGCACAAAGCGTGATAAACGTACTCCAGTATCATTTTCGGTTGCTGTGAAATGTTTCATGTCGTTCTCTCTTTCTTTCTGTCATAATTTAGTATATAATAATTCTATGGGTGCGTAAAGTGCCGCACGCAATTATCTTTTTGATTTCGCATAAAAAGGAATGTTTTATGACAAAGATTGAAAAAACAACTGAAAAATTAGCGGAAAAATCTGTCCACGATAAACACCGCAAACGTGTGTATCAAGAGATTGCAGCAGGCGGGATTGACCATTGGCCAGAACATCGTGTGATGGAATATCTGCTTTTCTTTTGCACACCGCGCGGCGATACCAATCCATTGGCGCATCGCTTAATCGAACGCTTTGGCAGCTTTGCGGGTGTGCTAGAGGCAACGGAAGCGCAGTTGTGTACCGTAGAGGGTGTAGGACCATCGACTGCACGGTTTTTGCATGCCTTCCCGGCGATTGACCGTTATTATATCAAGAACAAAACACAAAAAGGGCTGCGCCTTGTGACGACACAAGTACGTGTGGAATATATTATGCCGCTTTTCCGTGGGCGCAAAACAGAAGCGTTCTATATGATTGCGATGGATGAACGTGCGAAACTAATCAAACCGATTTTGTTGACGGAGGGTTCTTCTGGTTCTGTGCATGTTCCAATTCCAAAGGTTGTGCATGAAGCAGCAATGTCGGGTGCAAGTTGCGTTTTGTTTGCGCATAATCACCCGAATACCCTTGCTATTCCGTCTCAAGACGATATCACGGCAACGGGCAATATTATCCGCGCCCTAGGGCTATTAGAAATCCGCGTTCTGGATCATATTATTGTTTCAAACGAAGATTATTTTTCTTTGTTTGATCAAGAAAAGCTGCCCTATTTTAACATGAAAACTGGCGAATTACGCTATTATTAAGGAGCAATATTTTGGTTTTACTCACAGGCAATCATTTGACAAAATCTTTCATCGAACGCAAAATTTTAGATGATGCGAATTTCTCTATCGAAAGCGGCGATAAAATAGGGCTGATTGGGGTGAATGGCACAGGTAAAACAACGCTGTTGCGTATCATCGCAGGCGAAGAAACCTTGGAGGCAGGTAGCGTGGTGCAAACTGGTGGTTTGCGGGTGGGATATCTGCCCCAGAACCCAGAATTTAATCCAGACTATACCATCCTGCAACAGGTGCTAGAAGGTGTGACGAACTCTGCCAAAGAATATGAATGTAAAACTATCTTGAATAAGTTGGAATTGCAAGACCATAACTTGAAAATGGGCACCCTTTCAGGCGGTCAAAAAAAGCGTGTAGCGCTTGCGGCTGCGCTTGTGCATGAGGTTGATTTGCTCATTTTAGATGAACCGACTAACCACATCGATAGCGATATGGTAACATGGCTTGAGGGGTATTTGGCTGCGTATAAAGGCGCATTACTGATGGTAACGCATGACCGCTATTTCCTTGACCGTGTGACCAATCATATCTTAGAGCTAGATGGTGGTAAACTCTATAAATATCCCTGCAACTATACCAAGTTCCTCGCTAAAAAAGCAGAACGAGAAGAGATGGTTGCGGCCAGCCAACGTAAGCTACAAAGCCTCATACGCAAAGAGGTTGATTGGATTTTGCAGGGTCCTTGTGCGCGTGGTACCAAGAGCCAGTACCGCATTGACCGCCTAAAACAATTAAAAGAACAAACGGTTGATTTGAACAAGGACAGTGTAGCGCTTTCTTCTATGTCTAGCCGTCTTGGGCGCAAAATCATTGAGATGGAGCACCTCAGCAAAGGGTATGGCGACCGCCAATTGATTTCGGATTTTTCTTATACGTTATTGCGCAATGACCGCGTGGGGATTATTGGACGCAATGGGGTGGGTAAATCGACCCTACTGAAACTGATTATGGGTGAAGTTGCGCCAGATAGTGGCGAAATCAGCGTAGGCGAAACGGTTAATATTGGCTATTTTTCGCAGCAGTGCGATGATATGGATTTAAAACAGCGTGCGATTGATTATGTTAAGGGGGAATCGAACGCGATTGAAACAGTGGATGGCACCCTCACCGCGGCACAGCTGCTAGAAAAATTCTTGTTCAATGGGGAGATGCAGTACACTGCCATTGGGCGGCTTTCGGGGGGCGAGCGCCGTCGATTGTACCTGCTCAAAATTTTAATGAATGCGCCCAATATTCTGATTTTGGACGAACCAACTAATGATTTGGATATTGAAACACTCACCATCCTAGAAGATTATCTGACTGGCTTCCAGGGTGCAGTTATCATGGTAAGCCATGACCGCTATTTCCTTGATAAACTTGCGACACGTATCTTCTCGTTTGAACAGGAGAAGATTGTTAGTTATATGGGCGGGTATACTGATTGGCTCATTCAGCGTGATGATGCCGCAGGTATTGTCTTTGAGGAAAAGGGCGCAAAGCCAAAAATGGAAAAAGCGGCGCCACGGCAAAAAAACAAATCATTGCGCTTTTCTTTTAAAGAGCAACGTGAATTTGAAACGATAGACGCAGACCTTGCGGCACTAGAAGAAAAAATTGTGAAAACCGAGCAAGCCATGCAAAGCGCTGCAAGCGATTTTGTGAAGCTACAAGAGCTGACCGATTTGCGGGCAGAACTTAGTAACGCATTAGACGAAAAAACGGAGCGTTGGGTTTATTTGAATGAGTTGAATGACCAAATTGAGGCAGAAAAGCAAGGTGGGTGAGAAGGTTGACGGATTTAGAGCTCATGCAAGAAGCACTTGCCCAAGCGCAGATTGCAGCAAGCCTTGGTGAGGTACCAGTGGGTGCAGTTATTGCCAAGAATGGTGAAATTATCGCGCGTGCATATAATACAAGAGAGTGTGAAAAAAACGCAACACACCACGCTGAATTACTGGCGATTGATGCCGCCTGTAAAGTGCTTGGTGGATGGCGGCTTTGGGAATGCGAGCTGTTTGTCACCCTAGAGCCTTGCCCAATGTGCAGTGGGGCAATCATCAACAGTCGCCTAAAGCGTGTGGTCTATGGCGCAACAGATGCAAAGGCGGGATGTTGTGGTTCTGTGGT
>JAWXUQ010000020.1:0-41494 GCA_044426225.1 Faecalibacterium sp.
GCTGCCCTGTCATAAAACAGATGCGTGAGGGCGCACAGATGGGGTTGTTGGCAAAAGCATTGGTATAGCGAATGCCTTCTTGCGCGATTGCATCAAGGTGTGGGGTTTTTACAATGGGGTGGTCTGCGCAGCTCATGCAATTTGCGTTGTGTTGGTCACTCATCAACCATAATACATTCATTTTTTTCATGGTAGTTTTTTCTCCTTGTGATAAAGTGAAGCGGTTTTTTGCTTGCAGTATAGCACAGGAATGCTTTTATTTGCAAATATAGCATGGAAATAGCGCAAAAGTGCACTTTTCTTTCCTAAACTACGAAACACACAAAAAGCGCAGGAAAATACTGACAAAACAACCAAAACAAGCCTTTGGTAAAGAAAAAAAGTGTGTAAATTAGAGGCTTTCTCTAAAAAATACCTACTTTTGACTAAAAAAAAGGGGTGTTAATTTGCAAAAAACTTTGTTAAGATATATCCATCGAAAGAACACAAACAAGTGAGACATTTATTTTTAGGAGGATTTACCCATGAAAAAAATTACTCGTCGTAGCTTTATGCAGGCATCTGGTGCAGCGATTGCAGCAGGCGCACTTGCAGCTTGCTCCAGCAGCTCTAGCAGCACCGCAACTACCACCACCACTACCGTTGTAAACGATGACGGCGAAGAAGAAGAAGTTGTTATCGAAACACAAGAAGTTACTCTTGTGTTCGCTGATGGCGACGAAGGCGCAAAAGAAGTTAACAACTACATCATCGATGCATTTAACGAATCTCAGCCTTACTACAAAATCAACGTGAAAGCTGGCGATGGCAGCACCTACTCTGAAATTCTTCAGACCTACCTTGCTCTTGATGAATTCCCTGACATCCTTGTTACCACTGGTATCGCTTCCTACGCTCGTGCAGGCATCCTAGAGCCAATGGATCAGGACGTTATCGATATGTTCATCAGCACTGTTGAGTTCTCTGGCAATGTTTATGCTACTCCTCAGTCTGCTTCCACCCCTCAGGGCTTAATGTACAACGATGCATACTTCACTGAAAACGGCCTATCTGAGCCTACCACTTGGGATGAATTCATCCAGCTATGTGAAGATATCACCGCTCTCGGCGATATGGATCCACTCGTTGTTGGTGGCGGCAACCTATGGCATCTAGGCTTCCTATGGCAGTGTGTATACACCCACAACGTTCTTGTTGAAGACATCGACTTCATCGAACATTGCTATGATGGTTCTGCTGACTTCTCTGATGCTCGTTGGCAGCAAGCTATGATGGATCTAAACGAAGTTATCGGCTATGCACAGAAAGAATGGGCATCCACCGAAGATAGCTTCATCACCACCTACTTCTTCAGCGATATGTGCGCTATGATGTACAGTGGTACCCACATGTTCCTAACCTTCGAAACCACCGATCCTACCTTCGAGTACGGCTGGTGCCCAATCCCTGCACGTGACGGTTCTGTCAACCTTGTTGGTGGCTGTGGTGCTGACGGCTGGGCAATGAGCGCTTCTTCTGTTGCTGCTAACCCTGCAGTAAAAGATGCATTCAATGCTTTCATTGCATTCTTCTACGAAAACGAAATGTACAAATACTACTGCGAAGCTATGTCGGTTATCCCTGCAACCAACGATGGTCCTACCCTTGACGTTGCTGAAGATTACCAGACTGCTCTTACCTGGTCTGCAGACGCTGACTTCCTTGCTTACACTTGGAATGGCCGTGTTGACAACAGCGAGCTGCCTTCTGGCTTCCGTGATTTCTGCTACAAAACCTTCGTTGAATACATGCAGGGCACCCGTACCCTCGAGTCTAGCTGCACTGAAATTCAGGGCAACTTCGACGTTGCTGCACAGTCCTTCAACCCAGTTACCGGTGAAGGTGTTGTATCTGTTATCTAATTTGCAAGTGGCATAAGGTGCTGTTGGTTGCTTTTTGATAGAGCAGTTATCTAGCTATCTTAGTTACATGTAAATGTTAATTGACGCAAATAGCCCTTGCTTATTATCAACTTTGATGGTAGGCAAGGGCTTTGTCGTGAAATGAATTGTGCGATTTTACAAAGGATTTTTTAAATTGTGAACAAAAACTCGCAACTGTGTACAATATGTTAAAAATACCTACTTTTTACTATAAAAACACAGTTCTTTTTTTCGCCCAAATTTGCTAGTATACTAGCAGAGATATTCTTGTGTAAGAAAGCATGAAGTTCTTTATTCGCAAAGCAAGCAAACCAATGCTTTTATCGAAAGATTGAACCAAAGGCGCGTTTGTTTTATCACCGACAATTCATTTTAAGGAGGAGAGCATTTTGTTACAAAATAAGAAAAAGTTTAATATGCACTACCTGTTTATCTTGCCAGCATTCATTTTCTTTACTGGCTTGGTAATTGCCCCTACACTGGGCAGTGTGTATTACAGCTTCACTTCGTGGGATGGTATCAGCCCCATCGTCACCTTCATCGGCTTTGGCAACTATGTTGAGATTTTCACCAGTGCACGTTTTGGTAACGCACTGAAGAACACTTTGATTCTTACCGTTACCATCTCGTTCATCGAAAACTTTATGGCGCTTTGCTTAGCGCTACTGGTTGACCATGTATGCGTTGCGAAAAACTTCTTCCGTGCTGTTTTCTACATTCCCGTTATCCTTAGTGGCGTTGTATCGGGCTTTATCTGGAAAATTATGTACAACTATTCGTTTGGTCCCATCAATAACGTGCTCAAGATGGTCGGGCTAGACTCCTGGTGCCAGGACTGGGCAGGCGATGCAAAATATGCAATCTTTGCAGTTGCTGTGGTTCTAATCTGGAAAGGCTGCGGCTACTACATGATTATCTACCTAGCGTCCTTGCAGGGTGTTCCTCAGGATGTTATCGAAGCAGCTACCATCGACGGTGCTACCGCTTGGGATCGCTTTAAACACATCACCCTACCTCTTATCTCTGGTTCGTTCACCATCTGCTTCACCCTGTCGCTGATCGGCGGTCTAAAGGTCTTTGACCAAATCGCAGTTATCACGGACGGTGGCCCTGGTTTCGCAACAGAAACTGTTGTTTACCTGCTGTATAAAGTAGGTTATGGTGAAGGTCGCCAAGGCTTCGGTACGGCGGTTGGTATCGTGCTTCTGTTCGTTATCCTGATTTTGAACGTGCTTCAGGGTAAATTCTTACGGTCTAGGGAGGTACAGCTATGAGTCACAAGATTGATGCCGTTACCGGCCTAAACAAAAAGAGATTTAGCTTTATTCCTTGGCTGCTTGTGATTGCTTGTGCAATCATCGCCTTCTTCTTCTTGACCCCTGTGTTCTTTGCACTGATTTCTGCATTCAAGAGCAACGGCGAAATTTTGAAGAACCCTATTGCACTACCTACCACGTTCTACACCGAGAACTTCTATGATCTGTTTACCGAAACCGACTTCTTTACCGCTATTTGGCACACCATTTTCCTGACGGTTGTCAGTGAAATCTGTATTGTTGCAATCGTGCCAATCTCTTCGTACGGTATCACCCGTACCCAGAACAAAATCACCCAGAGCGTCTATACCTTCTTCCTTGCAGGTATGATGATTCCGTTCCATCTGTACATGTTCACCCTGTTCAAATACGTCAAAGTGCTTGGGTTATACCAAACCTTGATGGGGCCGGTTGTCATCTATATTTCAGGTTCGGTTGCGTTCGGTACATTGCTCTATTCTAGCTTCTTAAAAGGTGTCCCCATTGACATCGAAGAAGCTGCCCTGATTGATGGCTGTAACGAATTCCAGACTTTCTGGAAAGTTGTTTTCCCACTGCTCGGACCCTGTACTGCATCCTTGGTCGTTCTAAACGGTCTTGGTATCTGGAATGACTTCCTAATGCCTTACCTCGTATTGCCAGGCGATCAGGCAAAAACCATCAACGTTGAAGTTTACTCCTTCATCGGTGAGTTTAGCGCACGTTGGGATATCGTTTTCGCAGGTACCGTTATTTCGATGGTTCCCGCACTGATTCTTTACGTTTGCTTGCAGAGATACTTTGTAAAAGGTATCATGTCTGGTGCAGCAAAAGGCTAATTGCCTTATCATTTTCTCGCAATTTGCGACCTGCCTTCTCCCCTTGCGATGGGGGGTGAGCGCAGGTCGCTTTTTTGTGCGCATGTGTGGAAAAGTGTGCGCAAAATGCGCAAAATTTAATGGGAAACTTCGTGCAAGGTATTCAGAAAAAGATAGAATTTATATCCCCAAAAAATCGGTTTTGTGGTATAATAAAAAATGTGAATATCTGTCTGTTTTGTGTTTTATTTCGGCAAAACAATGGGATAGGGAAGGGAGTGCGTCATGGAACAAAACATAAAAAAGCCAAGGATGAAAATTTATCTGAAGTTTGCTCTGTCTATCTTAGCGGGTAGTATTATTCCCATTGCGCTGCTTGCCACCGTGATTACCAACTGGATGTTCTCAGAATACCGCACAAGCCTAGAGGATAGCTATGCGCAGGGGGTTGCCTATGCGAAATATTCGGTAGAAAACCTATTTAGTGGCTATAATACGCTGTCAAAATTCAGCTATTATTATAACCCTTCTAGCACCCTTTCCGTTTGGCAAAGCTATGGGAACTCAGATAATTTGCGCAGTATTTTAACAGGCGAGGCGTTCCCCGAAGCGGAGACAGCTTGGGAACAATACAATGCCATCAATGATGAAATGAGTGTCTTTTTAGAAAATCTATTGCGCGTAGATAGCAGCATTGCGGCAGTGCATTTCATTCATTGGGAGGAAGATGGCAGCTATACCACCTACCATAAGGTGAGCACTGGCAGTTTTGCAAGCGAAGATGCTTTTTTAGAAATTATCGATTTAGATAGCATTGATAAATCAAGTGCTGTGTTGCAAGTCATTCCGTTGCATGCGTTTAGCTATGCGGGTTATCAATCGGCTGAAAATGCCGAGGTCATTACGGTTGCGCGCAATTACTTTCAAAGCACTACCATGCTTACCACGCAAGAGTGTGTAGGTACGTTGCTGATTGATTTTAAAATTGATGGGCTTGAAACAATCTTTACCAATGCGAGCTTTTTGGGTGAGGGCGAAACCTACCTTTATCAAGGTGATTTGTGCCTATATAGCACCGATGAACAGGCGATTGGCACTACTTCAAATGACCCAGATGAACTTGCTGATTTACAAGCAGAAGAAGATCAATTCGTTTTTGTAGAGTATATTGAAAACCATGACATCTATGTTGTTTGTAACCTAGATAGTGTGCCGCTTGATGACCAGATGAAAACGATACAGCGGGTGATGTACTTCTTTATTGCATTAAGCATTCTACTTTTGATTGCCAGCAGCTTCTTCTTCTCAAAACGATTGACCTTGCCCATTACGCGGTTGATGAAACAAATGGCGCAGGTTGAAACGGGTCAGTTTGCCACACAAATTGAAGTAATGAGCAATGATGAGTTGGGCGATTTGACAGCTCGCTTTAATCAAATGATTGCAGAACTTGATAACTACACCAATCAAGTATATGTTGCCAAAATTCAACAAAAAGAGGCAGAGTTAAATGCGCTCAAGAGTCAGATATATCCCCATTTTTTGTATAACACCCTTGAGGTTATCCGCATGACAGCGCTGAGCCGTAGGGATGAAAAGGTAGCCTATATGATAGAGGCGCTTTCCGACCAAATTCGGTATCTGATTGGTACCGTTGGAGATATCGTGCCGCTCTCGCTAGAGGTGGATATCCTGCGAAAATACGTTTACCTCATCAATGCGCGATATGACGAACAGGTCAATTTTGTTGTGCCTTCACAGTCAGAGGAAGAGGTGTTTATTCCTAAATTGATTTTACAGCCGCTTGTAGAAAATGCATTTGTGCATGGAATTAAGCCACAAAACATGGACGGTACCATTTCGTTGCAGGTGAAAAAAACAGAGGCCATATTAGAGCTCACCATCATGGACAACGGCTGTGGAATGGATGCGGATACCTTGCGTGAGGTGGAAGATCGCCTTGCGAGTGATTTGCCAGGGCGCAAGAGTGATTATCAATGGAATAGCATCGGCGTAAAGAATGTACATGATCGCATTCGCTATTTGTATGGCGCACCATACGGGATTTCGATGTTTAGTACAAAAGGGCTTGGTACAGCGGTAAAAGTAACGCTTCCAAGCAATATTAAAGAGGAGGGTGCTTTGTAATGTTAAAGATGATTTTGGCAGATGACGAACCAATGATTACACGTGGCATCCAATTGCTATTAGATTGGCAGGCACTTGGCATTGAGATCGTTGCAACTTATTCAGATGGCAAAAGTGCGATGCAGGGGATTTTAGAGCATGAACCAGACCTTGCCATCTTGGATATCTCCATGCCGGGCAAAACAGGGATTGATATCTTAAAGGATTTAAAAAACCTGAAAAGCAAAACCAAGGTAATCTTTTTAAGTGGGTTTCAGGATTTTTCGTATGCACAGGCAGCGCTACGCTATGGCGCATCTGATTACCTGTTAAAACCAGTGAAAAAGGATAGTTTGTTGCAAGCAATCACAAAATGCACAAACAAACGTGCTAATATTACCCCGCAGCCGCACTTGCCAGAGGAGTCGCCCTTTGTAGACCGCAGTGTCTACCAAAAGTTAAGTGGTATTGTGGGTAGGGAATATATGCTAGTGGTGGCAGAGTTTATCTTACCACCAGAAAAAGATGGGTTAGAACAAGATTTAATTCGCTTTGCTGCAAACTCTGTCATTGATGATTTCTTGAAAAGAACGAAGGCGGGGGTTGCCTTTCAGCGCGATAAAAAAACCTGCATTCTCTTTAAGGATGAGGACACCGTATATGTGCACGATGCGTTGATGGGATTACATGCAGCGATTTGTGGGCAGTGCAATTGCAAATGTGGCTTTGTCACCAGCCGCATGACAGAGGATGTCACCAATCTGCCAATGATGTTTCAGCGTTGCTTGCCTATGCTAGAGTATTTTTATTTCTATTCCTTGCTGCCAAGCTATATTATAGAAGAGGGCAAGTCCGTATTCCAGAATGAACCAAGTGCAGAAGAAATTTGGCGCTTGCGTGAAAATTTGGCAGAGTGTGTGCTTTCCCAAGAAATTGGGCAGTTAGACGCAAAGGTGAATGCCTTCTTTGATATGGTTGGCATTGCTGCGGATGGCACAAAGGAAACTGCCGTTTATTTTTGTATCAGTTGTTTGCGCTATATTGATACCGAAATGAAAAGACGATTGTATAGTGACACCTTGCTGATCAAAGAAAACGTTTTGATGGAGCAATTGCATGCGGCGAAAAGCTATGAAAACCTCAGAGAGTTGGTGCGCTTGCAAATTAAAATCCTGTCTGAACATGTGCTAGCAGCGCTGCAAATTAGTGGCAAGCAGGATGTTGTTAAGGCGGTGCAATACATCAATGACCACTACGCGGAAAACCTTTCGCTTGATATTTTGGCGAAATATATCCACATGAATTCGTTTTATTTTAGCACCTTTTTCAAGAAGCAAACGGGCAAAAACTTTAAGGATTACTTAAACCAAGTGCGGATGAACCGCGCTATGGAATTGTTGATGACCACCAATAAAAAGAGCTATGAAATTGCGGACGAAGTCGGCTTCAAGGATTATCGATATTTTAACGAGATCTTTAGTCGGCATTATGGCAAAACCCCTACCGTATATCGAAAAGCGATTATGAAGGGCGGCGAAGAAGCGGATGAACTGCAAGCAAAGGCTGCGAAAAAACAAGTTTAGAATAGCAGTTGTTTATTTGCGCAATGCTGTCAAACGTATGCGGAACATCAATATAAAAACAGAAAAAATAGTTTGAAACAACAGGAGAAATAAAGGATGAAACAGACCAATATTGTTGCGGATTTTTCGACTGCAGGGGTTCACTTGCCTCATTTTTGGAGTAAATGTGTCGGTGCCGGGCGCGCTGGCGAGGGCTTGCGTGCCGATTGGCAAAAACAACTCAAAAAATCGGTGGAGGAATGCGGCTTTTCTTATCTGCGCTTTCATGGATTATTGACCGATGATATGGGCATTGTGCACCGCCGTGCGGATGGTAGCATTGGTTATCAGTTTGCCTATGTAGATAACTTGTTTGATGCTATGCTAGAAATTGGCATTCGCCCCTTTGTGGAATTTGGTTTTATGCCAAAGGTAATGGCAAGTGGCGAGGCAAGCCAATTTTGGTGGAACGCGAATATTACCCCACCCGCAAAAATGGAAGAATGGTATGATTTGATTTATACCCTCATCGCACATTGGCAAGAACGCTATGGTAAAGAAGAAACGCAACAATGGTATTATGAAATCTGGAATGAAGCTGATTTAAGCGGCTTCTGGACGGGCACCAAGAGTGATTATTTCGCCTTGTACAAAACTGCGGTCACTGCCATTAAATCGGTTGACCCTGCTCTAAAAGTGGGAGGTCCGGCCACCAGTAACTTTGTGCCAGATGCTCGCTTTGATGGCGAGCGCGAGGATGTTTCTAAGCACATCACCCACACCGTAGAGGATTTAGACAGTCTAAACTGGCGCGCCGTTTGGGTGGAGGATTTCCTTGCATTCTGTGCAAAGGAAGGCTTGCCAGTGGACTTTGTTTCTACCCATCCATATCCCACGGATTTTGCCCTTGATGGACAAAGCAAAATGAAAGGGCGCTCTCGCAAAAAAGGCGCAGTAAAGGATGATTTAATCTGGCTGAAAAACGTCATTGCAAATTCTGCTTATCCACATGCAGAAACCCACCTTACTGAATGGAGCTCTAGCCCTTCTAGCCGCGATTGCGCACATGATTTTCTGCCTGCGGCAAACTATATTGTCAAGAGCAATCTGGATTGCACTGGCTTAACAGATAGCTTGTCCTACTGGGTGTTTACTGATATTTTTGAAGAAGCGGGTCCTGGTCCCATTGCGTTCCATGGCGGGTTCGGCATGCAGACTTTGCATGGCATTGCAAAGCCATCGCACCATGCTTACCGTATGCTCAATGCACTGGGTGAGGTTGAAATCTGCCGTGGCGAGGAATACCTTGTCAGTAAAACATCTGATGGTGGCGCAGCCATCTTAATGTACAATTATGCAGAGGAAGAACCCCTTACTGTACCCATGAGTGTTTACCCCGATACAAGTGTTGCGGTGGCAACGCAAAGCCAAGGTGCTGATAGTGAAATCACCCTAGCGCTTTCGGGGCTTGCGCCAAATGCAGTATTAACGCTAGAAATTATGGACGAAACCCACGGCACTGCCGTTACCGAATGGCTTGCAATGGGCGCGCCTGATAACCTCACCCGCGCGCAGGAAAAAACATTGAAAGAAATCGCAGATACCTTGCGCACGCAGGAATTTACCGCAGATGCAAACGGCGCTTTGCAGGCGAATATTACCTTGCCGCGTTGGGGTGTTGCGTTGCTCAAAACGATTTAATTGTCCGTGATTTTTTACTGAAAATTCGTTTGTGTTACATCGTGGTGCAAGTAATGCGACAGCAAATTTTCGCGTCACATCGCATTTGCAATAGGAGAAACGACCATGAAAAAATTAATCTATGATAATCCACTGGCATGCCCTACCGATATCGCTGATTTTATTTTAGAGGGCAACGAAGGTGCCCTTGTCACCGATTTTTCTAGTGGCCACATGCAGATGAAAAGCGGTCTGCCTGCGGAGCTAGAGCAAGCGGCAAACTATGTTTTTTGGTGCCCTGAGGTATTCCCCGAAAATGTTGAGATTGAGTGGGATTTCTCTCCGCTTAATGACATCGGGCTATGCATTGTTTTCTTTTCGGCAACAGGTAGCAAGGGCGAAGATTTGTTTGACCCCTGTCTTGCCCCCCGTGTAGGACACTATGGCAGTTATCACAGTGGAGATATCAATGCCTATCACATCTCCTATTGCCGCCGCCGCTACCCAGAAGAACGTGCCTTTCGCACCTGTAATCTGCGCAAAAGCTATGGCTTCCATTTGTTAGATATCGCGGGTGATCCATTGCCCAATGTGGCAGATGCAACCTCGCCTTATCATATCAAAATTACAAAAAATAAAGGTGTGATTGATTTTTCCATCAATGACATGCCAGTGCTGCATGCGGATGATAGCGAAACTCCTTGGGGTGGTGGGCGCGTTGGCTTCCGTCAGATGAGCCCAATGGTAGCAGAATATGCAAACTTTAAGGTATATGAACTGGTAGAGGAATAAAAATGATGCCGAAACCAATTTATGCGACAAAATTTGATGTGCTTGTGCTAGGGGGCGGGGTGAGTGGCTGCTGTGCCGCCATTGCCGCGGCACGTGCAGGACAAAAAACCTTACTGGTGGAGCAAAACGGCTATCTAGGCGGTGCGCTGACGGGTTGTGGTGTGGGTCCTATGATGACCTTCCACGCAGGGGGAGAGCAGGTAATTCTTGGCATTATGCAAGAGCTTGTTTCCCGCATGCAGGCGGCGGGCGGTTCTCTCGGACATATTGCCGACTCAAAAGATTATTGTGGTACGGTCACACCCTTTAATAGTGAAGTCATGAAACTGGTGCTTGATCAAATGCTAGAGCAAGCGGGCTGCGTGGTGCTTTTTCATACCATGCTTGCCAAGGTGAATATGGCGGGAGATACGATCACAAGTGTGACGCTTTGCAACAAGGATGGATTAAATGACCTTGTGGCGGCGGTGTATGTAGATGCCTCAGGTGATGGGGATTTGGCTGCCTTTGCAGGTGCCCCCATGAGATATGGGCGCGAAAGTGATGGCGCAGCGCAGCCTATGACCATGAATATGAAGTATTGTAATGTTGATACCGAAGCGTTGCTTTCTCATATCTTGGCGCACAAAGCGGATTTTGCTCTGCTACAAGAGGGGAAGAACCCCTTTGCGCCCAATGTTCCGCTTGATTTGGCAAACTTTAAGGTGGCCTTTGTCGCCGCGCGCCAAAGTGGTGAGATTGATTTTGACCGCAATGCAGTGCTGATGTTCTGCACTGACTGCAAAGGTGAATTCATTCTAAACACTACCCGCATTTTGGCGCATGATGCAACGGATGCTGCTTCTTTGTCCCATGCTGAACAGCTTGGGCGCAAGCAGTGTGCGCAGTTAGATGCTTTTATGCGAAAATACGCGCCTGGTTTTGCTAATGCCTTGCTTGAAATCACTGGTCCTTCCATTGGAGTGCGTGGCAGTCGCCAGTTAGTGGGCTGCTATACCATCACCCAAGAGGATTTGATGCAAAAACGCAAATTCCCTGATGCCATCGCCCACAGTGGTTATCCCATCGATATCCATGACCCCAAGGGTGCAGGCGGCGAGAGCATCTTTTTAACAGGGGATAACCCCTATTATAGCTTGCCGTACCGTGCGATGGTCTGTGATACTGTGCGTAATTTAATTGTGACGGGGCGCTGTGTTTCGGCCACATTTGAAGCACAGGCGGGTATTCGCACTACCCCTACTGTGGGTGCGCTTGGTCATGCGGCGGGTGCCGCGGCTGCTCTTGCTGTGCAAAACGGTGGCGATGTTAAGGCAATTGATGTCGCCCAATTGCAGCAGAATTTAGTTGTGGGCGGTGCGTTTTTGGACCTGTGAGTGGAACGCATGCCGTAGGGGTGAAGCCTATACTCGTTCACAAAGTTTACACGAAAACAAATGTGCGGAGGTGAAAACGCTTTCGTGCAGAAAAGCCATTCTATCCGATAGAGGAGAAAGTACTATGCTCTTTCAAGATGATATTTTATTTTATAATGTGGCGCAGCTTGTAACGGCACCCGATTATCCAGGGCAGTTGCTCAGCCGTTTCCCCACAGATTTAATCGCTCAGATGGATGTGCCTCTGCCCGCTCAGTTTTCTCGTGGGTGTGAGCTTCGGTTTTGGCAGATGCCCAAGGCTGATGTGACCACGATTTATTTATATGCGATGGGTGGCGATGGGCAGGCGATTGTATTTTTTGGAGAGCACTATGCCAAGGAATTCACCCTCAAAGAAGGTTGTGTTACACCGATTGAAATTTCGATGGACCCTATATTTTATAACCATCTTGCAATCGATGCACTTGCGGAAGATTTGCGTTATCCTAGCACGCTTTGCCGCGTCTTTTTGAATAATGAGGCAAAGGTTAGTTATTGTGGCAGAGGGACACTTTCCCCACAGGCGACAGAGTTTGGTGCACAGCTCACCTCGCCGCAGCACACCTTGCAAGGGGTGCCAATGCCCTTTACTTATTTGTTTGAGGCAGATGGCAGCCGCAATCTTGCCAAAAAAACAGATATCGCTCCACCGCCGAGTGCAGTGCCACCCTATCAGGCACCTACCCCAACAACAGGGCTTGCTGCCATGCAGGCAACCAAGCGCTTTTTGGCGTATGGTTCCTCTATTACCCACGGTGCAACTGCAAGTTCTAATTATCTGAGCTATTTACAATTAACCGCAAAAGCATTGGGGTGTGATGTCCTCAATTTTGGCATGAGTGGGGCTTGCACCTGTGATTATGCCATGGCGGATTATATCGCCGCAGTGCCAGATGTTGATTTTTACTTTTTAGAGCTTGGTGTCAACATGCGCCATCGCTATTATGCAGAGGAGTTTGAAGCGCGCCTTATTTATCTGTTGCAAAAATTACAGGGGCGCAAGGTGTATCTCACTACCCTTTACCCCAGTCGCGCCACCTATTTAGAGGTAGAAAATGCGCTTTCTAGCCAAGAACGTGCCTTTAATGCACTGATACGGCAGTATGCGCCACAGTATGGGGTACAACTGCTAGAAGGTGCGGATATATTGCAAAATCCTGCTTGGCTCACTCATGATTTTATTCATCCATCTCCATTGGGACATATCAAAATGGCTGAAAACCTAAGCGAAATGCTGACGCAAGAAAGGAATTTATAAGATGAAAATAAGAGAAAATATGCCTGTTTATCGCATTGGAATTGACCTTGGTGGCACCAACATTAAGGCGGGTGTTGTCAGTGCAGACAATCAATTGCTCGCAAGTTACAGCTGCAAAACATTGGTGCAGCGCCCTTGGCGCGAGGTTGTTGCCGATATGGCAATGGCGGCGGGTAAGGCGGCAGAAACACTCGGTATCTCCCTTGCGGATTGTGTTTCTTGTGGTGTGGGCAGTCCGGGTACCGTGAACGCGGCAAATGGCATGGTCATCTATTCCAATAACTTTGATTGGGAAAATATCCCCCTTGGTGAAACGCTATCGGAGCTAATGCAAATGCCGGTCAAGGTTTCTAACGATGCAAACTGTGCAGCCCTTGGCGAGTGTGTTGCAGGTGCTGCGAAAGATGTTTCTAGCGCAGTGCTGCTTACCCTTGGCACCGGTGTTGGCGGCGGTGTTGTTTTTGATGGCAAGGTGTTTGAGGGTGGTCCTGGTGGGGCAGAGCTCGGGCATACCTGTATCGTAGGTGGTGGCGAGTTGTGTACCTGCGGACGCAAAGGCTGTTTAGAAGCCTACGCAAGCGCAACGGCGCTTATCCGTGAGGCAAGCCGCGCCGCTACTGTCTACCCAGAAAGTAGCATGAACGAATTGCTCAAAGAATATGGCGGCGAAATGAATGGGATTATTCCATTTAGCGCAGCCCAAAGTGGTGATGCCGTTGCAACAGCAGTGGTAGAACGCTATATTGATTGGCTTGGCAAAGGCATTGTAGACCTTGTGAACATCTTCCGCCCTGAGGTGGTGCTGCTTGCGGGTGGTGTCTGCGCACAGGGTGAAAACTTGACGAAACCCCTCACTGCAATGGTGAAAGAATATGCCTTTGGTGGCGCGCGTGTTGCTTCGCCAGAGGTCAAAATCGCAGCCCTTGGCAATGACGCAGGTATTTTGGGCGCGGCAAACTTAATTTAATGGGCAAGGTGCCTATCGAATAAACGTTTTAAAAAAGTACGAAGTATATTAACTGTTACGGAAGAAAAGGAGAAAATTATGTTAGTACCAATGAGAGCAATCCTAGAAGCAGCGGACAAAGGCGGCTACGGGCAAGGCGCGTTCAATATGAACGGTGTTTGCCAAGTAGAAGCTGCTATCCACATCCACGAAGTATTGCGCAGCCCTGCCTTGTTACAAGGTGCAGAAGCCTCCAATGCTTTTATGGGTGGCGAGCTTGATTTTATGCACGGCAGCATCGAAGCAAAAAAATTAGGCGCGAAAAATATCGGCGATGCGGTCAAAAAATATGGCGCTGATTGCGCGGTACCAGTTGCCCTCAACCTAGACCATGGCAAGAGCTTAGAGAGCATTAAAGCGGCCATTGATGGCGGCTATACCTCTGTCATGATTGATGGCAGCCACCTGCCTTATGACGAAAACGTAGAACTCACACGTGAAGTGGTCAAATATGCCCATCCATTTGGTGTTTCTGTTGAGGCAGAGCTTGGTGTGCTTGCTGGGGTAGAGGACCATGTGTTTAGTGCTACTAGTACCTATACTAACCCCATCCAAGCGCTTGATTTCTTCAAAAAGACCAAATGCGATGCGCTTGCTATCAGCTATGGCACCTGCCATGGTCCTAATAAAGGCAAAGACACTAAAATTCGCAACGAAATTGCGATTGCGATTAAAGAGTGCATGCGTCATGAAGGGATTACTGGCTATCTAGTCAGCCATGGTTCTTCTACTGTGCCACAGGAATACGTGCAGCAAATCAACGCAATGGGCGGTCAGCTTGAAAACGCATTTGGTATTGACCCTATGCAGCTTGCTGATGTTTCCCGCGCTGGCATTGATAAAATCAATGTCGATACCGACCTTCGCCTAGCCACCACCCGCAACATTATGGAATTGTTCCTTGCAAACCCTGCCTTAAAAGACAGTGCAACCATTGGACAGCTCTATCAAGATATGATTGCAAACCCCAAAAATGTTGATCCTCGTAACTATGTGGGCAGTATTATGGAAGCCATCATGTATGGCAAGAACGAAGATGCCGATGTCGCCGCTGTTTTAGAATGCATGAAGATGGGCACTATGGAATCCATTGCACCACTACTTGTGCAGTTTGGCAGCTATCGCAAGAGCAACCTTGTTGAGCTTGTTACCTGTGAGCAGATGGCAGACCGCTATGCAAAAGAAGGCATTTAATTGTTTGTTTGCTGCATGTTAGCGGATAATTCGCGCATACTTGTCAGTAAAACGATAATATAGATAAAAACCCTTGTAAATAGCCGAAATAGCTATTCACAAGGGTTTTTATTATTATGCGGATGACAGGACTTGAACCTGCACGTCGGGGACACTAGATCCTAAGTCTAGCGCGTCTGCCAATTCCGCCACATCCGCAAATGTGGTTTGTGTCGCTCTCTGTTGGCGACTTGATTATTTTACCAGAAAAAAATTGATTTGTCAATTAATAATTGAAAATTTTTTTGCGCATACTGAACAAATAAGGGGGCGCAGGAATGAAAAAACGAAAAAACGTACTATTTTACAAGCACAGCAAAATGGGGAGGGCAAAACTAGCGGCAAAGTGCCTCGCTATGACGGGCATATACGCGCTGTTTGCGGCGCTTGCGTGGCTTGGGTGGTTATATCAAAGCCTGCCTGATACGATTTATGTAGAGCAAGGCGAGGCGATATCGATTGCGCGCTTGCCTTATGTTTCGGTGCTGCGTGATAGCGGTGGGGTGGCCATGGCGGGTAGCACCACACAGGTGGGCAGCTATAATGTGACACTCTCGGTTGGGGGTGTTATCCCGATTAAAACAGTGCGCACCATTGTGACAGATCGCCCAGTGGTTACGGTGTGTGGCACACCGTTCGGTATCAAGATTTTATCGCAAGGTGCGCTAGTGGTCGGCTTTACTGAGCTTAGCACCGCAGAAGGTGCCGTTTGCCCCGCCAAGGATGCGGGGCTTGCAATGGGCGATTTAATCATCAGCATGAATGGGCAAGATACCAGTACAAACGAGGATGTTGCCGCCGCCGTAGAGGGCAGCAATGGCGAAGCTGTCACGGTGGTATATACACGCGATGAAATCCAATATACCACCCAGCTTACCCCAGTGCAAAGCGCTACGGGCAAATGGATGGCAGGGCTTTGGGTGCGCGATTCTTCTGCTGGGGTGGGCACCATGACCTTTGTGGATGAAAGCACAGGTGTCTTTGCAGGGTTAGGGCATTCTATCAGTGATAGCGATACAGGCGAGAGCTTCACCCTGCGCTCTGGTGAGATTATGGATTGCGAAATCACCGACTATCAGCCTGGCAGTGCGGGTAGCCCTGGCTCATTAGAAGGGCAATTTGTGGGCGCCTATGCCATTGGTAGTGTTAGTATCAATGGTGATACTGGCATTTATGGCACTACCCGCACGGATTTTGAGGGGCAGGAAATGGAAATCGCCTTTGCGCAAGAGGTAGAGCTCGGCGCAGCAGAAATCTGGACAACCATTGATGGGCAAACGGCTGCCGCCTATGCGGTGGAAATCACCAGTATTTCCTATTCAGATGATACCCGCAACCTCGTCATACAGGTGACGGATGAAGCGCTCCTCGCCCAAACAGGTGGCATTTTGCAAGGCATGAGTGGTAGCCCTATCATCCAAAACGGTCGCTTAGTTGGCGCTGTCACCCACGTCTTTGTCAACGACCCCACCTGTGGATACGGCATTTTCGTGGAAACTATGCTTGAAACAGCGGAAGAGGTCGAAGAACTTGCGGAGGCTTCGTAACATCATTGCAAGACGGGATAGCGAATAAAAGAAAAAGCAGGGCGCAAACGCAGAAAAAATCTGTGCTTGCGTCCTTTCTTTGTGCGTGCCTGAGTTGATATGATGAAATACTTGTGCTATACTGAGAAAAGATAAGAGAAAGAACGAAAGTTTGTTGTTTTGCTGCTTGGAAAATGCGGTGGGCGTAAAATTATGTTGCAAGAAGAAAGAAAAAAACTCAGCACCGTCACCATGTTTATTTCGTTTGATTTGGTCAATTGTACCTTGTATAAATCAAGGTATAAGGGCAAATGGGCAAGCGGTGTGAGCAGTGTGATTGATTACATTTTAACGGCGCTAAACGAAAGCCCAGTGGAGGGCTACCAGTTCTGGAAAGTGCTTGGGGATGAGGTGGTATACACCAAAAGCATCCACAGCATTCCTGAAATTGCGGATATATTAGATGACGTATATGCTGCGGTGGTAGATATCAATAAAAAAATCAAATCAGCACAGATTGGTGATGCGCAAACTGCAAAAATTTTGGCGGTTAAAGCAACGATCTGGATTGCAGATATTTCTCCGTCTCATTTGAGTGCAGATAATATTGCGGTGCAGTACAAAGTTGGCAATGGTGAAGTCCGTAATGAATATTTGGGCACTGATATCGATGGCGGGTTCCGCATTGCAAAATACACCTCCGCAGACCGTGTGGTGTTATCTGCGGATTTGGCAGCGCTATTCCTGAAAGAGCAAACGCTTCAAAAAAGTTTCCATAAAATCAACTTTGTTGCTTATCGCCTCTTAAAAGGTATTTGGAACGGTGAGGCTTATCCTATTTTTATGTATCATGGGGATGAAAATGTTTCCTTTGCGCAGTCCATTCGGAATATGACAGATATCAAAAACGATATCTTGGTAGAATATCTCGAGCAGGTGACGGATCGTGTGGTTGGGGGACAGTACCACTCGTACGAGGAACAATTATTGACCGAATTGTACGGTGACACCCCTCGCTCAATTGAGGTGGAGCAGTTAGTGGGAATTATTACCCGAGATAAGCAGTAATAACAAAACGCGCCACCTTGCATTGCAAGACGGCGCGTTTTGTTGTTAGTGCTTATCAACGAAAGCAAGGTGACAAACGAAGTGCAAAATTTGAGCGAAGTTTTACGGGGTGAAATTGCTTTGTGGCGGAATGACCCAACTCTTTTCGCTCAAGACAGCCGCCATGGGTAAATCGTGCGGCTGAGTGTCAAGTGTTTGGTCATGAATTTGAAACGAAAAAGCAAGGGCAATGGGGTTAACATCAGGATGTGCAGCAAGATATCGATCATAAAATCCGCCGCCATACCCATACCGATTGCCCTGCGCATCGAATACAAGCCCTGGCACCAAAAACAAATCACTGGCGACTGGGTGAATTGCCGCAGATGCGGGCAAAGAAGGCTCTAATGTGCCAAATTTTGTTTTGTGCAGTGGGGTATCGGGTGAAATGTCTACAAAATACATTTGCCCACCTATGGCAGTGATGGGCACTGCAACCTGCTTGCCCCTTGCCCAAGCATCGTTCATGAGGGCGCGGGTGTCAACCTCTGTATGAATGCTGATATAGGTAAAAACGCAATTGCATTTATGAAAGGAATTGCTTTGCAGCAGCTGCGTGCGAATGGCTGCGTTGTTTTCTTGCCAAAGCGAAGCAGAAAGTGCGGTGCGCTGTGCGGAAATTTCGGTGCGCAGAGTTTCTTTTTTCATAATGTCTCCTTTTTGGAATGTGCGCTGATGTGCGCAGAAGGCTATGCTTCTTATTATAAGACGGATCAAGAAATAAGACAAGTTTTATAAAGAGAAAATCGATGAATATGATGATTTTAGCGGGAATTCGTTGGAAGATAGAGCGAAAAGCGCAACGCTTAAATCGGATTTTTTTGGTTGTTTCTTTGCGAAAATTATGGTATAATAGGACGCAAGTGTTTGTGCAAGTGTGTTTGTACGAATGACAATAGCGTGAAGATGTTTTAGAAAAGGCAATGAAGGTTTCACCTAGGGTGAGATTTGTTGCCGCAAGGAGTAAGCAAATGCCCAAGAAGAGAGTCTTTATTAGTTCTACGGGTAGAACCGGCACCCAGTTTTTTGCGAAATATCTCAATGTAATGATAGAAAAATCTGTGAGTTTGCATGAACCAGGCACCCCTTGGTTTTCAAAACCAAAGCAATTGCTTGGGCAGATTAGAGATTATGGGGTCATTCATCTTAGTTTTGGGCAGGGTAGCAACAAAAGCTGCATGTATAAATTAAGCCGTGATTTTATCGCCGGCAAAATTACAAAACAAAGCGCATGTGATAATATTTTAAAAATGAACAATAAAGTGGATGCCCTGTATGCCAAAGATGCCGAGGTAGTGGTTTATTCTTCTGGGCATATTTATGGTTTGCTTGGACTAATCGATGAGATTTATGAAGATTCGCGATTTGTTTTTATTTTGCGTGACCCTCGCACATGGATTGGCTCGGCCTTGTATAAGGTAGAATATTCCTTGTATGGTCCGATTGAATGGTTTTATCGCAAGATTAGTTTACAACCTTCTTGTTATCAATCTGACCCTTACCTTGCACAGTGGCATAGCATGTCAAAGTTTGAAAAATATTGTTGGTTTTATAATAAGCTCAATGAAATTGTGCTGACTGAAATGCAAGACAAGCCAAACTTTAAGGTGTTCCGATATGAAGATGTATTCTTAGCGGAAGATAAAGCAGTGCATTTTAAAGAATTGCTTGATTTTGCAACGGATTTTTCAACTGACGCACCAGAATACACCTTCCAAGCGGCGCTGATTGATAACAAGGTGGATTCAAAACAACAGCAAAGCCGTTCTACATGGGAAGATTGGTCGCCGAAGAAAGCACAAATCATGATGAAACACTGTGGCAAAATTATGCAGGCATACGGTTATGGCGAAGAAGAAGCATGGAAAGAAAAATTGAAAACGGTTACCGTTTAAATCATATCACAATTTGAATACAACGATACGAAAAGAGGACTTAACGTGAAGATATTAATTGCTAGTGATTGCTATAAACCAATTATCAATGGTTTAGTCACTTCCATTGATAATTTGAAATCAGGACTAGAGGCGCGCGGGCATGAGGTGCGCGTGCTTACTTTGTCGAATACACGTAGATCATACAAAGAAGGCGATGCCTATTACATCGGCTCACGTGATTTGGGCCGGGTTTACCCGGGTGTTATTCGCTTTCAAGCATGCAACTCCAGAAAAGAAATGAAAGAAATCATTGCATGGCACCCTGATATTATTCATACACAAAGCGAATTTTGTACTTTCTTTATTGCAAAGCGCATTGCAAAGCGCTTGTCAATCCCAATGGTGCATACCTATCATACCATTTATGAGGATTACACCCACTACTTCTCGGCAAGCCGCCGCGTTGGTAAAAAAGTGGTTATCAAGGCAACGCGTTATGTTAGCCGTTCGGTGAATTGCATCATCGCGCCCACCCAAAAAATCAATAATATTTTAACGCGTTATCATGTGGCATGCCCTGTGCAAAATATCCCCACGGGTATCACGCTTGATAAATTTGCAGCTGCTGCGCAGCCTGGTGAAATCGCTGCGTTGAAAGATAGCCTAGGCGTGCCACAAGAGCATTTTGTGATGCTTTCGGTTAGCCGCATTGGCAAAGAAAAGAACATCAACGAATTAATTGAATACATGAATACCCTCAAGGATAAACCGGTTTCGATGATTTTGGTGGGGGATGGTCCTGCGCGTGAAAATTTGCAAAAGCAGATTGATAAGGCGGGCTTGCATGATGTCGTTAAATTCACTGGGATGGTAAAACCGCAAGACGTGCCAACATTCTATAAAATGGCAGATTTATTTATTTCGGCTTCTACCAGTGAGGCACAGGGTCTTACCTATATTGAGGCGCTTGCCACTGGCACACCCCTGCTTTGCCGCAAGGATGACTGCCTAGAAGGTGTGTTGCATGAAGGCGAGAATGGCTTTTATTTCACGAATCAAGATGAGTTTTTGCAGCATCTATCTTATTTTATGGGCGCAGATTATGCAAAGGAAACCATGGCACAAAGCACTAAGGCAACGGCAGAGTATTTTACCAAGGATAACTTTGTGAATACGGTAGAGCGCTTATATCAATCCTTTGTAAACTAAGTTGCAAAACTGAATGAGTGTGATTTTTTTAACCGTATAGTTCGTGTGCGCACTAATAAAAATCCATAAAGAGCCTTCTCGTGCCTACGTATTGACGCGTTGCGAGGAGGCTTTTGTTCTATCGTGGCAACAGTGCTTTAGAAGGGAGAAGCTAGATGTTAAAAAGAACCTTGCACCGCACCAGAATGCGGCAGTTACGGCAGCGACTAAAATCAAGCACCACGGCATTTAATTTATTTTTGCGCTGTGTTGGTGCGCTTGCACTTGGCGTTTTGATGTATTTTAACGATACCTTTTTTCTTGCGCGGACAAAGCAAGTTATCTTTTTGTACTTTGCATTTGTGGTAGTGTCTAGTTTTTTGCAGATTTTATCGGCTTCTAGCAAAGGGGTGCGCAATCGTTTTTTTAGCTTTGGTCGGTTTTTGCTCACCACTGTGGTGCTTGCCTTTTTGTGGATGAATATACAAAGCATGTTGCTTGTGGTGCCGGTGGCACTTGCGCTTTGGCTGATGATTCTCTCGCTGAGCAGCTTTATCTCTTTTGTACAATATCGTGATGAAAAAGAGGTTGCTTCTTTTCGCTATTTTATTGGTGGGGTAGGCAACATAGGTTTTGCAATGCTATTTATCTTGCGTGCAGATGATATCGTGGCGGCGAGTATTCATATTCTTGGTATCTACTGTGTGGTGCATGGAATATCATTGTTTTGTGATTTTTTGGTGGAGGCAATTCCCAATCAATACCTAAATCGATTAAAACAAAGGGTGCGCTTGGCGCCACCTTTTTTGCTGACTGTGTTAATGCCGCAAAGTTTGTTGAATGGTCTAAATGAGTTTTTCAAGGAACGGGTAGAAGAGCCGCTTCAATTGCGTGCAGAAAACCCTCCAGAGCGCCTTGCCGGTGCAGCAGTGAATGTAGAGGTGTTTATCCATGCCTCTAAAACATTAACAGGCTTTGCAGGGCATGTGGACTTGGCAATTGGTGATACCATTTATTGTTATGGTGCGTATGACAAACAACAAAGTAAAAAGTATGGTGGTGTTGCGGGTGCTGGGGTGATGTACGAAGTGCATGGAAAAGAGGATTACCTCACCTTTTGTAAAACGCTCAACCATGAAACGGTGTTTGGCTTTGGCTTAGTGCTTAGTGAGCAAGAACTCGGCAGGATGAAAGAAAAAATAGCGCAGATGAAAGCGCGCGCTTATCCATGGCTTTGCCCTGCACAGCGGGCTGCGAAAGAAGGAAAAGCAGCGGATGGTTTTACGGATGTTCCAAGTCGCCTTTCCCGTGCCATTGAAGTGTCTTTTTATAAATTTGAACATGGCATTTATAAATATTACTGGATGTTAGGTACAAACTGTGTGACCTTTGCAGATGATTTGCTCAAGGCGAGCGGGATGAAAACAGTGCTGACAGGTATCATCACACCGGGCACCTATTATAGCTTTCTAAATGCAGAATTCTTAAAAGGCAGCAGCGTCATTGTCAAGCGTGAGGTATACACCAAAGCAAGTGATTTGTACGTTGCGGAATAAGAACACCCCCGCTCTGTGCGGCGCTCCTTTTTTGTTCGCTATTTTAGCGATCATCAGGGGGCACTGCGTAGGGCGGGGGTGTTTTGTTTTTAGAAGGTGGATTATTGTGCCAAGTATTTTAGGCGCAGTGTTTCGATTACTTGCATGCAGTCAAGGCTGTTTTGCAGCGACATGACATCGCTTTCCTTTTTGCTAGCACGGTATAAATCGCAGAAATGTTGGGTTTCATAAATAAATCCGTTTTCAACTTCATCGCTGCATGTTTCAATCAGTTCTTCTTTGTCATTGTACAGCATTACCTTGTGGCAATCATAGAATTTCTCTAGTTTGATTTTGCCGCACCCGCCGTAAATATAGGCGCAATGTTCGGTGCGCGCTTCTGAGCCAAAGGTGAAGTTTGCAAGCATGCCATTTTCAAATACAAGCGAGGCTGCGCCAATCGAGTCCACCCCGCTTGGGGTCATGTGTGCAGCGCCAGTGATATGGGTGGGCAATTGCCCGCCACAAAAATCAAGCGCGGCAGAGATGGTATAGCACCCAACACCAAAAACAGCACCGCCCGAACGCGCAGGGTCAAATACTTGACGGGTAGGATCATACGGTGAATTATAGCTAAACGAAGCCGTGAATAGTCGCGCATCGCCAATCTTGCCCTCGGCAATCCACTGTTTTGCCTTGTTATACTGGGGCAAAAAGCGTGACCATAAGGCTTCCATTAACAGGACGTTCTTTTCCTTGGCGAGTGCGATTAGTTCTTCTAGTGCTGCCAAATCAACCGAAAGTGGTTTTTCGCAGATGACGGCTTTGCCATGGGTAATGGCGAGTTTTGCAAGCGCAACATGATAGGTGTGGATGACAGAGATATAAACAATATCTACATTTTCATCTTGCACCAGTGCTTCATAACTGCCATACGATACCTGCGCACCATACTGTGTAGCAAACGCAGCGGCTTTTGCATCATCGCGTGCGGCAACTGCGTAAAGGGTGGCGCCATCGCATTGATTGATTGCATCCACAAATTTGGGCGCAATGCCGCCTAGACCAAGAATGCCAAAACGAATTGGGGTCATAATGTAATCTCCTTTGTGTGTCATTTCTGTTGGTGTGATGTTTCTTTTGCTTTCTCTTAGTGTAGCACAGCGCCCGAATAAAGAAAAGTGCTTTTTCTGGTTTTTATGCGATTTTATGCAATATCAAAAGTGTATCACAACTGCTCTTTGCGCTCTGTGGGAGAATGTAAACTTTTTGAAAAGGTGTGTGCTTTTGGTGGGGAGGTGGTTGCTTTTTGCGACAAAAGAGGAGTATACTATTACACAATAAATGCAGTCGTATTTTAACAGAATTTGTGAAAAAGAGGGCGAAAAATGGAAAGTAATAAACTTGCTGCAATGAAACAAAACATTGAAACCGTTATGGTAGGGCAATCCGAGGTGATTGACCTATTGCTCACCGCCCTGCTTGCACAGGGACATGTGCTGATTGAAGATATGCCTGGCACAGGCAAAACAGTGCTCTGTGCAAGCCTTGCCAAAAGCATGCAGGGGCAATTTAATCGCATTCAGTTTACTCCAGATTTGCTACCTTCTGATGTGACAGGGCTTAATTATTACAATCAAAAGCAGGGCGAATTTGTCTTTAAAGAAGGCCCTGCTTTTTGTAATGTTTTGCTTGCAGATGAAATCAATCGTGCTACTCCACGCACTCAGTCTAGCCTGTTGGAATGCATGGCAGAGGCGCAAATCACGGTAGATGGTATCACCCGCCCCCTTTCTAAGCCCTTTTTCGTGGTGGCAACCCAAAACCCACTTGAAACCTTAGGCACTTACCCCTTGCCAGAGGCACAGTTAGACCGCTTTCTCATGCGGATTGCCATGGCACCACCAACCAAAGAAACCGAGCTTGCAATTTTAAATCGCTTTATGTCTGATGCGCCGCTTGAAACTCTTGCGCCAGTCTGCACCATTGCAGAGATTAGCGTAATGTTTGACGCAGTAAAACAGGTCTATGTTCACCCATTGATGGCTGAATATATCGCTGATTTGGCAGTGGCTTCTCGTAAATTACCAAGCGTAGACGTTGGCATTAGTCCGCGTGGTTCTCTTGCTTTGTTGCGCGCAGCCAAGGCTTATGCGTATACCAAGGGGCGCGATTATGTGGTGCCAGAGGATATCAAGGCGCTTGCTGTGCCCTGCCTTGCGCATCGCATCAAATTGGCGGGCGGGTTTGGCACCGTATCGCAACAAAAGGCGACGATTACGCAGTTGTTAGATAGCGTGACTGTCACAACAGAGGAGTGGAGCAAATGATACTCTGGGGTGCGCTTGGTGCTGTGGTAGTGCTGTATGCTATCATTGAGTGGGTTTATGTGAAATACTGGGATGCAAAACTAGAAGTAAACGCATATCTGCCCGCAGAAAACCTGCACGAAGGGGAAATAGCCTGCGTGCGTGAGGTAATTATCAACGATAAATTTTTGCCATTGCCCACATTAGAAACCTTTTTTCAGTTAGAGAAAGGCTTGCGCTATACCAGTGATGACAATGCCGCGCTCAGCGATAAGCTCTATCGCCGTGATGTCTTTGCCGTGGGGATGAAGCGCAAAATTAGCCGCACTTTTGAGTTGCGCTGTGAAAAACGCGGTTATTATACACTAGAGGGCATTGAAATGATGTCAAGTGATATCTTTTTACAGCAAAAATTTTTGGGTAAACGGCGGGTCTTTAGCAGTTTTCACGTCTACCCGCGCCGCGTGCGCAGTGAGCAGATTGCATTGCCATATCAGCGGATTATGGGGGAGCTACTCGTACATAAAAAGTTAGAGAGTGATCCATTTTCCTTTGGCGGTATGCGTGATTATACTAGCACAGACCCGATGAACACGATCAACTGGAAGGCAAGTGCAAAAGCGCAGGATTTAATGGTCAATCTCTATGATTCTTCGGTGGATCAACAGGTGACCATCTTGCTAGATACTGCGGAACAAACAGGCTCTTTTGCTAGCTCGTTAAACGAGGAAAGCATTCGCATTGCTGCCGCTCTTGCAGAGCGGTTGCTGCACCAAGGCGTAGAGGTCACGTTGCTTGGCAATGGGCAGGATTGTTGCAACGCGCAGCGCCTTTGCCTACAAAATCTAAAAGGGCAGGGGACAACCCTGCTCAAAGAACATCTTGCGCGACTAAAGCTAGGGCAAGAACAGCCTATCTCACAGCTTTTTGCGGAGTGTCCACAAGATGCTTTTACGGTGTTGATTTCCAAAAACCAAGCCTTGCAAGAAGGGCTAAAGGCACAGTTGCAAGATTTTGTCTGGGTGCTACCTTATCGTGCTGCGCTGCCCCAAATCACAAATGGGCTATCTGCACATTGTGTGCTGTGGGAGTATAACACCGGTAATTTAAACGAAGGGTGATAACATCACCGAAAAAAAGGGGCTAGTATATGCTTGTTTTGCGAAAGTTTTTGTTGCAATATATTCCGCATGTCATCTGGTTGCTTGCTGCTTCTTTGTGTTATGCTATGATGAGTAATTCCTTTTATGGGGTGTTGCAGGGCGGCACAAACAGTGCTGCGGTTTATTATTATAAGGGTCTGTTGCTGTTAGTGCCGCTGATTGCGTTTTCGTATGCAGTTAAAAAATCGGCGCGTATTTGGCAGTTTTTACTCGTTGGCTTGGTGCTTGTTGTGGGGCTACATCTGTTGTTTGGGTGTTGGTTTTTTACAGCCTTTGTGATTTTGATTTTCCTACTGCGTGGGGGCAACCGTATTCGGCAACAGCTTCAAATTTTGGATGAAGAATTGCCAGAAGAAAGTATGCTTGACCACCCGAGCGCGTTTTTATTAGCGGTTCCAATTATAAGTTTTTTGCTGACAGGCTATACTGTGCAGCCGTTCATTCAAGAAATGGCGCTGTATCATTTTGTCGCCATGGCAATCCTCTTTTTTGTGATGGATGGCTTAAAACGCTTTGAGGGCTATGTGCGCCTAAGTGAGATGAACGCAAATGTACCCTCTGCCCGCATTTTAGAAACAGGCACTCGCATTTTTGTGGGGTGCGCTTTGTTACTCGTTTTGGTGTTGGGACCTATTTTGTATGTGAATTATCAATTTGTTCCGATTGATTTCTCGTTTGAGGCGGTAGAGGTGGAGATTACCACAGAAGAAGAGGAAGATGTAGCAGAAAGCGACAATGTTTCGGATGTTTTTGCTGCCATCGCAGAAGAAGAGCCTGCTATTGATTTAAGTTGGCTGTGGGAAATTTTGGATAAAGTTATGGTGGTTGCCTTTTATTGCGGCAGTGTTTATGCACTATATCGCCTATTGAAGATGCTAATCGTCAACTTTAATAAAACACAGGTTGAAAAAAACGATGTCATTGAAAGCACGTTTTTGGATAGCGAAGCCACATTGCAACTGCAGCGCAGTAAGGTGCGCCTTGCGGAATTATTTGATTTTAGCCCGGCAATGAAAATTCGTCGCCGCTATAAAAAGGAGCTGAAAAAGCACAAACCAAAAGAGTGGCAAACCCCGGCGGAAATGGAGCAGATGGCGCAAAAGAATATTCCAGAGTTGCATGTGCAATATGAGCAAGTGCGCTATGGAAAAGCGCGGCGATAGGTTGTATCTGGCATGTATGTCGTACAGTTTGTTGGGTAATTGGCACTTGGTGCATTTTGTGATGCAGTGAGTGTGTAATGATATAAAATATGGGTGCGTATGGGTTTGCCCATCGGGCAAAAAAGGAGGAAAAAGATGGTTTATAAGTGTACAATTTGCGGTTATATCTTTGACGAAGCTGCAGAAGGTAAAACCCTTGCCGGGGCGGGTGCTTGCCCTTTGTGCAAACAGCCACCAGAAAAGTTTGAGGCGCTTGGCGGGCGGGAACCCACCCAAGCGCCTGCACAGAATGAGAACGATTTATCCTATGGCGCGGCAAAGCGTGAGGATACAACCGAGCGTTATATGGCAGAAATTCATCAGATGGCAAGCACAGGGCATACGCTGCATGCCGCCATGAGCACCAAAATGCCCATGCCAAAATGGGATGATATCCTGCTGCTTGGCGCGCAGCTCAACCCATCCCCGCTAGATGACCATGCGCCAGTCAGCACCAAAACCATCATCGGTAAGCATGCGGCAAAACCGATGGTGCTAGAAAGCCCAATTTATATCTCGCACATGTCCTTTGGCGCTCTTTCCAAAGAAATTAAAACAAGCCTTTCTCAAGGTTCCGCCATGGCAAAAACCGCCATGTGCAGTGGCGAAGGCGGTGTGCTTCCAGAGGAAATGGATGCTGCTTATAAATATATTTTTGAGTTTGTGCCCAATAAATACAGTGTGACAACGGACGTGCTAACTGGCGCAGACGCAATTGAGATTAAAATTGGGCAGGGCACCAAACCTGGCATGGGCGGGCATTTGCCCGGCGAAAAAGTGACGGCGGAAATTGCCGCCCTGCGTGGTAAGCCCCAAGGGCAAGAGATCCAAAGCCCTTCTAAATTCCCCGAGATTAACAGCAAAGAAGATTTAAAAGATATGGTAGATGGCTTGCGCTTTGCTAGTGAAGGACGCCCCATTGGCATTAAGATTGCGGCAGGTCGCATTGAAAAAGACCTTGAATATTGCGTTTTTGCCGAGCCGGATTTTATCACTATTGATGGGCGCGGTGGCGCAACGGGTTCTAGCCCGCTCTTCTTGCGCGAAAGTACTTCGGTGCCAACCATTTATGCGTTATACCGTGCCCGCAAATATCTCGATTCAATCCAATCGGATATTGCGCTTGTCATCACAGGTGGCCTGCGCGTTTCTTCCGATTTCGCTAAGGCGATTGCAATGGGCGCAGATGCCATTGCGGTTGCTTCGGCACCCTTGATTGCGGCAGCGTGTCAGCAATATCGCATTTGTGGCACAGGCAATTGCCCTGTTGGTGTTGCTACGCAAGACCCAGAATTGCGCGCTCGGTTAAAGGGCAAAGCGGCTGCGAAGAGAGTCTATCACTATCTGCACCTCTCAAATGAAGAGCTCAAAACCTTTGCCCGCATTACAGGGCATGCTGATGTGCATGATATTAGTGTGGATGATTTATGCACCATTGATCGTGAGATTTCAGAATACACCAACATTCCGCACGCATAACCTTGCTGTTTGATGTGATGTTACGTAGGGTGAGTGCTTTGGGACGATTTTTCCAAAACCAATTGTGCTGCCTTGTTTTTGTGCGTTTCATAGGGGTTTTCATGTAAATATACTGTAAACTTAAAGAAAAAAGATTGACATTTTTCTAGGGCAGTGTATACTAGCAAAGGTTCTCTTTTGCCAAAGGGGAACTAGTTTTTTTAGGAGGTGTGCAGCAATGGCGTTAGTTTATACCATTTTTATTGCAATTTTTGCAGGAATGGGCGCGGGACTTGGCACAGGTCTTGCAGGCATGAGTGCTGCTGCGGTGATTTCACCAGTGCTAGTAACCTTCCTTGGGATGGATGCATACGAGGCAATCGGAATTGCCCTTGCAAGCGATGTGTTAGCAAGCGCGATTTCCGCTTATACATACGGTAAAAACAAAAATCTTGATATTAAAAATGGTAGCGTTATGATGGCGGCGGTGCTGCTCTTCACCTTGGTTGGCAGCTTTGTCTCTAGTCATGTTGAAAGTACGGTCATGGGCAATTTCTCAGTCTTTGCGACAACGGGAATGGGGCTGAAATTCTTGCTGTTCCCTGTTACCACAAGCGAGAGCAAAATCAAAAGCATGAGCACGAAAGAGCGTGTTTTAAAATCTGTCGTGGGTGGTTGTGGCATTGGTTTTATCTGTGGCTTTATTGGCGCAGGCGGCGGCATCATGATGCTGATTATCCTTACCACCATTTTGGGCTACGAGCTAAAAACAGCCGTTGGCACCAGTGTTTTTATTATGTCGTTTACGGCTCTAACGGGTGCGGCAAGTCATTTTGCAATCAGCGGCACACCAGATATTCTTTGCTTGGTTGTCTGTGTTGCAAGCACCTTCATTTGGGCACAGCTTGCAGCGCGGTTTGCCAATCGCGTTTCGCCCATGGTGATGAACCGTGCACTTGGTGTGCTGCTCTTTGTGCTTGGCTTAATCATGATTGCAATGCAATATCTATTCTAAAAAAGTGTGACGCAGGGGTTTTTAAGTTCCGCGCACCCCAACTGTTTTTCAAAGAATGCGTTTCGCTCTGAAACGCATTCTTTTTTATTTTGTGATGAAAAGTGGAGGATACTATGGACGTAAGCAAATTTCAGTTGTATCAAAAAAAAATAGTCTCAAGTTGTAGCAAGGTGATTGTCGGCAAAGCAGAGGCGATTACCTTACTGGCGGCTTGTTTTTTATGTTCTGGCAATGTCTTGCTTGAGGATGTACCTGGCACAGGAAAAACCATGCTGTTGCGTGCGTTTAGCCAAAGTATTGGCGGCAATTTTAAACGGGTACAGTTCACCCCAGACCTACTGCCCTCTGATTTGACTGGCATTAATTTTTATCACCCCAAAACAGGGGAGTTCACCTTCCGCCCGGGGCCTGTTTTTGCAAATATTGTCCTTGCGGATGAGATTAACCGTGCTACTCCGCGCACCCAGTCAAGTCTGCTCGAAGCAATGGAAGAGCACCAAGTGACAGTAGACGGGCTAACCTATCCACTCGCGGAACCCTTTATGGTTATGGCAACCCAAAATCCGATTGAATCTTATGGCACCTTCCCCTTGCCAGAGGCGCAGCTTGACCGTTTTATGATGAAACTCACCCTCGGCTATATGACTCCTGCGCAAGAGTTGCAAGTCATTGTTCGCCCAAGTACGGCGGCGCTACTTACTGAGGTGGATGCAGTCGTCCTCCCAGAGGAAATTGCGTCGCTCAAACAGGCATATCACAATATCAGTGTATCGCCTGCGGTGGCAGAGTATATTATGGCAATGATCACCGCCACCCGCACGCAGGGCACAGGGCATAGTGGGGTCTCGACTCGTGGCGCGATTGCGCTTTATCAGCTATCGCAGGTAATGGCGGCCTTTGCAGGGCGTGATTATGTTATTCCCGAGGATGTAAAAGCGCTTGTTTTCCCTGTTTTGGGGCATCGAATCATGGCAAATAGCAGTGATGGGATGAATGCCGCAAAACGGCACCTAGAGCAATTATTAGAAAAAATCCCCGTTCCAATGGAGCGTATTTGATATGTTATTGTTACTGATTGCAGCGATATTACTCGCTTTTTTGGCGCAGTGGTATCTGTTAGAACATGGGTTAGACCGGGTTCATTTTTCGCAGCATACGGCGGGAAACCTTGTTGAGCCAGAAGTGCCATTTACGGTGTATACCACCCTAGAAAATCGTAAGAAATTTTTGCCTGTTTTGTTGCAAGTGCAAGAGCGCTTGCCCGAAGAGCTAACTATTTTGGGGCGGGTAGAGAACAGCCGCGTTTCCCTATATCGTGTGCGCTATTACGAATATTGTCAATATCTGCGCCGTTGCGCTAAGGTGCAGCGTAGCTATCAGGCGGCATTGCCCGCCCGTGGACGGTATATGTTCCGCGGTGCGGTGCTGAAGGGGAACGATTTTTTCGGCACGCAAGAAAGTACGCTACAAGTAGATGGCGAAATTGAGATGGTGGTGCTGCCAAAGCGCTTGGATGTGATTGCCCTAGAAGAAATGCTCGGCGGTTTTTTGGGTGATGTTTCGGTGCGCCGCTATATTATGGAAGATCCCACCCTGCACACGGGCTTTCGTGATTACACAGGGCGCGAGCCGATGCGTGCTATTTCTTGGAGCCAATCAGCCAAAGGGCAGGGATTGATGGTCAAGCAATATGACCACACCACTGACCCTGTCATCACTCTTTTGTTAAGCGTAGCGGGTGGTACCCCGGAAGAACTTGAAGTTTGCTTTTCAATGGTGCGCACCATCTGTGAAACACTAGAAGAAAAACATATCCGCTACGATTTTTTCACCAATGCAATCATGGTCAATGCACCGCGTGCAAGTAGGCATGTGGGTGAGGGCTTGGGCGCGCAGCACCTCAATACTATTTTAGAAGGGCTTGGACGGTCAACCTATCATAGCGCAGAGCCATTGCATCGAATGCTGTATCGCGCGTCTGAGCGTGTGAATGAAACCTCTTGCCTTGTGATTTTGCCCCATGCAGATACTACGGCGCAGGCAGAAATTCAGCGTTTTTTTGCGCATACAAGTGGTATGCTGCGCCTCATCACCGCGCAGGAGGTGCTATCATGAAATTGCTGCAATATCTCAAAGCATTGGCGGATATCAGTTTTTTGTATGCGAGCTTTGGGACACTCTGCCTCATGCTCTTTTCTAGTAACAGCGCTTTTGCGCCACTTTTCATTTTTCCGCTTGTGGTGCCTTGTGCCTATCCATTGCGCGGAAAAAAATATCGCTTTTTGGCAGTTTGTCCTGCGTTGTTTGTGCTGTTATTTGTGCAGTCACCCGCAGATATTATTATGCCATGCATTGTACTGTGGTATCTTTTCCTTGTGGTAAAGCATGAGCAGTATACCTATCTATCTTACCATGAGATTGACCGCTTTCGTTGGCAGATAATCGCATTGCCCATTCTCGTTTTGTTATGCATGCTGTTTGGGCTAAGCGCCATGTTGGCGCAGTATACCTTGCCATGCACCTTGCTCTATTTGCTAAGTGCAAATCTATTTTTGCGCCTCAATCGTGCTGATGAAAAAACGCTCGCTTCGCCTCGCTTTTTGATGGTGCATTTGCTGAGTCTCGGCGGCTTGCTTGTGGCGGCAGCGGTGCTTTCGTCTGAGCAGCTGCGGAGTGCGGTGGTGCAGGTGATACAGTTCATTTACCTTCATTGTGTGGTGCCGCTATTCACTGCGGTTGCTATGGCGGTTTTTTGGGTAATTATGTTGGTGATACGGGTTATTATCTGGCTGTTTGGAGGCGCAGAGGTAGAAGAAATCGCTGCGCTAGAGGCAGATTACTCTGTTATGCAGGGCTTAACCGAAGAAAGCACCCTCAACGAAAATGTAATCCCAACATGGCTTTCGTCATTTGCCACCCTTGTGATGGTTGTGGTAGTGGTGGCTGTGGTTTGGTATGTAATCCGCAAAATGCTTTCTGGTATAAAGAAAACATCCCAGATGGATGGTATTACCATCACACAGCAAAAAATCACACCCGAAGCAGTGGAAAAACGTGGATTTTTATTTCGTTCTCCGCGCCAAAAGGTGCGCGCGGAATATCGTGCGTTTATGCGCCATGCAAAAGCACATGGGATTGTGATCAGTTCATCTATCGATACCACGCAGTTGGAACAAAAAGTGGGGTGCACCAAAGCCACCACCACGTTAACTGCACTCTATCGCCATGCACGCTATGATGAAACACGCGCAATCGCGCCAGAACAAGCGGCTGCGGCGCGGGCAGCACGCAAGAAAATCCAGGCTGGCGAAAAAACAAATCCACCGCGCCTGTGATGTTTATTTCTTTTTACCATCTGATGGTGAGGTGTTTTTTCTGCTCTTATTCTGTCTATACTGTTTGTGCGTAAGAAGTAGTGCGCAAGAATGGGGAGAATGGAGCGGGAATAATGAATCGTTATAAAGGATTTTCGAGCGAAGCGGGCAAATTGCTTGGTGATGCGGTAATCATGGCGAGTCGCTTTGGCGAGCGCCAAGCCGATACAGGGCATTTGCTCTATGTCATGGCGCAGCAAGATGAGGGTGCTGCGGGGCAGTTTTTAATGGAAAAAAAGGTGGATCCCGCCAAGATAGAGGCTGCACTGCGCCCACAGCGCCAAGCACCATTGGTGCCATTGTGGCATCGGGCGCTTTCCGCAGAACTAAAACGCACCATGGAAGGCGCGTTGCAATGTGCCAAGACAGCCCATTGTGCCAAGGCGCAGCCAGAACACCTGCTGTGTGCCATGCTAGAAGATGCCACCTGTGCGGGCAGTGTGTTGCTTGCCAGTGTGGGGGTAGAGCGTGCGCAGGCGGTGCGAGAGTGCAAGCAGATGTCTGGGCAGATGCTTCTTTCTGCCCAACCGCGCGCTAGCGCTATCAGCCGTGGTACACGAGCAAGCGATAAATATTGTCGCGATTTAACGCGCCGCGCCTATGAAAATGCGCTAGACCCTGTTTTTTGTCGCGATGTCGAAATTGAGCGTATGATACAAATTTTGTGCCGTCGCCATAAAAACAATCCTTGCCTAGTGGGGGAGCCAGGGGTGGGAAAAACCGCCCTTGCCGAAGGATTGGCGCAGCGCATTGTCGCGGGGGATTTGCCGCGCTGTCTGATGGGCAAACGTCTGCTTTCCCTTGAGATGGCAAGCCTTGTGGCGGGTACAAAGTATCGCGGTGATTTTGAAGAGCGTTTTAAAAATTTGCTAGAAGAAATCATTCGCGATGGCAATGTGATTTTATTTGTGGATGAATTCCACAGCATTATGGGTGCAGGTGCGGCAGAAGGTGCGATAGATGCCTCTAATATCCTAAAGCCTGTTCTTGCACGGGGCGAGTTACAGGTGATTGGCGCGACAACAAATGAGGAGTTTCGCAAAAATATTCAAAAGGATGCTGCCCTTGAGCGCCGCTTTGGCAAGGTAATGGTAGAGGAGCCCACCCCCGACCAAGCGGTGCAGATTTTGCAAGGGCTTGCACCGCAGTACGAAACCTATCACAAAGTTAAAATTCCACAGGAAAGTATTGAGGCGGCGGTGTCGCTTTCGGTGCGCTATCTTACTGGCAAGCAGTTGCCCGATAAGGCGATTGATTTGCTAGATGAGGGCTGTGCGGCACTGCATATTCAGGTGGAAAAGGCACAGCAAAAGGCGGCGGTGCTCACCCGCAAGGAAATTGAAAAAATGGTGGAAAAGGCAAGCGGCATCCCCGCAGAGCAAATTGGACAGGCAGAGCGCGAACGTTTGCAATGTCTAGAGCAGCGTCTTTGCACCGAAATTTTAGGGCAAGAAAGAGCGGTTGCTTCGGTGGCAGGTGCAATACGGCGCAGCCGCACTGGTTTGGGCGAGCCGGGCAGGCCTATGGGGGCAATGCTCTTTTTGGGACCCAGCGGGGTGGGCAAAAGTGCGCTTGCCTGTACTTTGGCGCGGGTTTGGTTTGGCAGCGAAAAAGCCTTTTTGAAATTCGATATGTCAGAATACCAAGAAAAACATGCCATTGCACGGCTGATTGGTGCGCCCCCAGGCTATTTGGGGCATGATGAAGGCGGGCAACTGACGGAGGCGGTGCGCCGTCGCCCATATAGCGTGGTGCTTTTTGATGAAATTGAAAAGGCGCACCCCGACATCCAAAATTTGTTGCTGCAAATGTTAGAGGATGGTGTCTTGACTGACTCCAATGGGCGAAAATCAGATTTTTCAAACTGTATTGTTTTGCTGACTGCAAACCTCGGTGCGCGTTATTTGGCAGGGCAGAGCACCCCGCTTGGTTTTGCGGGTAGCCAAGATATTTTAATTGAAAAACAGGCGCAACAAGCGATTGAAGAAGCAAAGCAGTTTTTTCGCCCAGAGTTAATTGGGCGGCTGGATGAAATGATTGTCTTTCGCCCTTTAGCGCAAGAGCATTTGTGTGCAATTGCGCAACAATTTTTAGAGAAACTAGAGCAGCGCGCCGCCCAAAAGGGCTATACCCTAACCCACACAGAGCGCTTGCCTCGTGCGCTTGCGGCAAAGGCAAGCACTCCTTACGGCGCACGCGGCTTGCGCCATGCCGTTGATCGTGCAGTAGAGCAAGCCCTTGCCGACCAAATCGCCATCGGCACCATTGCCACAGGGAAAACCTATGTGGCGGATTGCACAGCGGATGGAACTGTCACTCTTATGCAGGAAAATGCAGCGTTTGCGTAAATTGCGTATTGCTTGCAACGGCAAGGGTGCTGTCGATGCAAGGGTAATGGAAGATGAAGCAGAGAAGTAATCGACTTTATCTTCTTTTCGATAGGCAATGGAAAGATGAAAAAAGTCAAAATACCTATAAAATTTAATTGGGTTTTGCCCAAATGATACAGCGCGCGGTGAGTTTCACCGCGCGTATTTTATATTCCCAAATTAATATTTTGAAATTCCCCCTTGACAAAACACAAATTTATCATATAATTGTGTTAACAGATTAATACAATGACACGGAGAAAGGAGATAACATGCACCCTAACATTTGGCTTATTCTGCTATGCGCTGCACTTGCAGGTACATTCGGCGCATGGCATTTCAAAAAGAAAAAATAAAAAAGAACGCGAAAGGAGAAAGCATGAACGGACCCTTTGATACAAGTAGACCGATTTACACCCAGATTGTAGAGCGCTTGACCCGTAAAATTATTGCAGGAGAATATGCTGCGGGGCAGCGCCTTGCTTCGGTGCGTGAGCTTGCGAGCGAGCTTGGGGTAAATCCCAACACATTGCAACGTGCCTTTGCTGAGCTTGAGCGCCAAGGCTTGCTATATACAGAGCGCACCGCAGGGCGCTTTGTCACACAGAACGAGGTGAGTATTCGCGCACTGCAAGATGTGCAGGCGCAGCAAGCGCTATCCTCCTTTGTGCACCAAATGGCACAGATGGGATATACCAAACCACAGTTAATCGAATTATTGCAACAAGCAATGCAGCAAGAAGCGCTTGCGCAACAGCCACAAGATGGTGCTGAAATAACTGATTGCGCTCAGGCCGCACCAGAACAAGTGCCAGAAGATGCACCAGTGATAGAAAGCGAGGTCACAGATGAATGAATTACTAACCTGCACTGCACTTACCAAAAAGTTTGGAGCGACAACTGCCTTAAAAGGGGTTGATCTCACCTTAACATGCGGTAAAATTATTGGGCTGCTTGGTCCCAATGGTTCGGGCAAAACAACTTTTATGAAACTAGCCAACGGCTTGCTGACCCCTTCTTCGGGTGAAATTATGATAAATGGTATGCCAATTGGTCCTGAAACAAAGGCGGTTGTTTCTTATCTGCCAGATGCAAGGTATTTACCAGATTGGATGAAAATCTTAGATTTGGTGAATATGTTTGCAGAGTTCTATGCTGATTTTAACCCTGATAAGGCAAAGTACATGCTAGAAAGCCTTAACATTATGCCGGATAAGCGGTTCAAATACCTTTCTAAGGGCAACAAAGAAAAGGTGCAGCTTGTTCTTGCGATGAGCCGTGAGGCGCAGCTTTATATGCTAGATGAGCCAATTGGCGGGGTAGACCCTGCTGCCCGCGATTACATTTTGAATACGATTATCAGCAATTATTCAGAGCACGCGACTGTGGTGATTTCGACTCATCTAATCCGTGACGTAGAATCTATTTTAGATGAAGCGATTTTTATCAAAGAGGGTGAAGTGGTATTGCACACCAGTGCAGATGCATTGCGCGAAACGCAGGGGATGAGCATGGATGAATATTTCCGGGAGGTGTTTAGATGTTAAAGAAATTATTAAAGTATGAGTGTATGGCAACGCTTAAAACCTTTGGTGGCATTTACCTTGCTATTCTGATCACGGCGCTTGTCATGGGGGTGTCGCTTCGTTTTTCTGGTACAAGCAGTGTGTTTTCGCAGTGGAATTTTGCAGTGTCAAACCTTAGTATGCTTGGTATAAACTGGGCAATGCAGATGGCGGTGATTGGTACGTTTTGCTATTTTGCGCTAGTGATTGCCATGTTTGTGGTGCTTGCTGTCAGCATTTGCCAACGCTTTTATAAAAATCTGTTGGGTAACGAGGGCTATTTAATGCACACTTTGCCCGTCACACCCGCTATGTTGCTGTTAAGCAAGCTGTTGGTCGCTTTGATGTGGACTGCGCTTAGCATTTTGGTGCTTTTTGTTTCGATGAGTATTCTTGTGCTTATCTTAAGCAGCGGTTTTTCGGTGGATTATTCTTTTCTACGCGAATATTTAAGTTATTTCGATTTTAACACGGAGTTTTGGGTCATTGCATTGATGATGGCTAGTTCCTACTTGGGCATGCTTTTATCGGTTTATCTCGCCATGATTATTGGACACTATTTTAAAAAAGGCGTTATTTTTATTTCTATTATCACATATTTCCTCATTGACAACATTCGTGCCTACCTGATATTGGCACTTGCATCGCTTGTAGAGAATACACCGTTGGTCTACATTGCCAATGCCACACCTATGGTGGTGGATTATTTCATGGCACTTTTGTTGCAGCTTGCGTTTGCAGCGCTTTACTTTTTCTGTGCGGAATACCTGTTGCGTAAGCATTTAAATATAGAATAAAGAGCGCTGTGTCTGTGCTTAGGCAAGGGATTGTATGGTGTGAACTTTTTGAAAAATCTTTCTAAAACCCGCATATCTTCTTGCCTTTGCTTGACATCTTGTGCAAAAAAGGGTATTATAATTTGTAGCATTTCCCATATCATAAATGCACCGAGAAAGAGTGTGCGCGCATTTCGCTTTTCCAGAGAGCCTTGGGTTGGTGAAACCGAGGCAAAGCGTGCTTGCACTGTCACTTTTGAGCAGAAACGGTGAACGATCTTGTCTGCCTTGCCCCGTGCAAGTGTTGCACGATGTTTATTAGCTGTTTTCGGGGTTGCGCCCGTTATCAATGCAGTCAAGAGAACATGCGTTTTGCACGATACGTGTTGTACAAAAGGGCAAAACAGCAGCATGTTAATTTGGGTGGTACCGCGGTTTTTTACAGCCGTCCCATGGAAGTTTATTCCGTGGGGCGGTTTTTTGTTCCCCCCACACAAGCCGAAAAAGGAGGATTTACCCATGAAAGAACTCGAAAAACAATATGACCCTAGCCAAGTAGAGGATAGAATTTATCAGTCCTGGCTAGACGCAGGTCGTTTTCACACAAAGCCTGACCCCGACAAAAAACCATACACCATTGTGATGCCCCCACCAAACGTAACGGGTCAGCTGCACATGGGGCATGCCATGGATAACACCGTGCAGGATATTTTAATTCGTACCAAACGCATGCAGGGTTATGCAGCACTTTGGATTCCTGGCACTGACCATGCTTCCATCGCGACTGAGGCAAAAGTGGTTGAGGCAATGAAAGCGGATGGCTTAACCAAAGAAATGCTTGGGCGTGATGGCTTTTTAGAGCGCGCATGGGATTGGAAAAACACCTATGGCAACCGCATTGTAAGTCAGCTCAAAAAACTTGGCTCTTCCTGCGACTGGGAGCGCGAACGCTTTACTATGGACGAAGGCTGTTCCCACGCGGTCAAGGATGTATTTGTCCGTCTATATGATAAAGGTCTGATTTACCGTGGCAATCGTATGGTCAACTGGTGTCCCCATTGCAATACCTCAATTTCGGATGCTGAGGTTGAGTATGAAGAGCAAGATGGTCATTTCTGGCATCTGCTTTATACCGTCAAAGAAACAGGCGAGCAGATTGAGCTTGCTACCACTCGCCCCGAAACCTATTTGGGCGATACTGCGGTTGCAATTAACCCAGAAGACCCACGCTATACCCACCTGCATGGCTGCCATGTGGTGCTGCCCTTAATCAATAAGGAAATCCCTATTGTTTGTGATGAACATGCCGATATGGAAAAAGGTACTGGTGTGGTAAAAATTACCCCTGCGCATGACCCTAATGACTATGAAGTCGGTCAGCGTCATTCTTTGCCTATTGTCCGTGTGTTCACCTACGATGGCTTTATGACAGGCGCTAAAGATAAGCTGGTTGCGGATGAAATCATCGCAAGCGGACGTGCCACTGCCAATGAGCCAGAAGTGCTTGATTGTGGTAAATATGCAGGGTTGACCACCAAAGAAGCCCGCAAAGCAATTGTGGCTGACCTTGATGCCGCAGGTGCGCTCAAAGCTACCAAAGCAATCAAGCATGATGTCGGCACCTGCTATCGTTGTCATTCTACCATTGAGGCAATGGTGTCAAAGCAATGGTTTGTCAAGATGGTTCCTCTTGCAGAGCCTGCGATTGATAGTGTAGAAAAGGGCGAAATTAAATTTGTGCCCGAACGCTTCACCAAAAACTATATGAACTGGATGAAGAACACGCGCGACTGGTGTATCAGCCGTCAGCTTTGGTGGGGGCATCAAATCCCTGCATGGTACTGTGCCGATTGTGGGCATACTGTTGTAGCCACCGATGCGCCTTGTGCATGTCCTAAGTGTGCCTCTACTCACCTTGCACAGGATGAAGACACCCTTGATACTTGGTTCTCTAGCGCGCTTTGGCCGTTCAGCACCCTTGGTTGGCCGGATGAAGAAAGCGAAGATTTAAAATATTTCTATCCCACTAACACCCTTGTTACTGGTTATGACATCATTGGTTTCTGGGTAAGCCGCATGATTTTCTCTGGTCTTGCCTATACTGATAAAGCACCATTTGACACTGTATGTATCCATGGCATTGTCCGCGATGCACAGGGACGTAAAATGTCCAAGTCTCTTGGCAACGGTATTGACCCACTTGAGGTCATCGCAGAATACGGCGCGGATGCGCTGCGTTTTATGCTAGTTGATGGTTCTACCCCAGGCAATGACATGCGTTACAGTGAGGATAAAGTAAAGGCAGCCCGCAACTTTGCCAATAAACTCTGGAATGCTACTCGCTTTGTGCTGATGAATATTCCCGAAGGGTTCGAGGCAGGGTTGCCAAGCGAAGAAATGCTTGACATGAGCGATAAGTGGGTGCTCACCAAATTAAATCAAGTGGCAAAAGGTGTGAGCGAAAACCTAGATAGCTATGATGTGGGTCTTGCAGCAGCGAAGGTCAACGATTTCATCTGGGAGATTTACTGTGACTGGTATATCGAAATTGCCAAAACCCGCCTAAACAGTGGTGATGAAGCACAGGCGGACACCGCACGTAAGGTGCTCGTATATGTCTTATCGCAGGCGCTCAAACTATTGCACCCATTCATGCCATTCATCACAGAAGAATTGTACCTTGCGTTGCCTGGTTCTGGTGAAACAATCATGGAACAGGCTTGGCCTACGGTAGACGAAGCCTACAACTGGCCTTCAGAGGAAGAAGATTTCACCAAGGTGATGGATTACATCAAGGCAGTGCGTGCCATGCGCACCGAGATGAACGTGCATCCCACCAAGAAAACAAGCATGACCATCGAAACCGCAAACGCAGCACCGTTTGAAAAAGGCAATGTTTACCTTGCCAAATTTGCCTTTGCGACGGATGTGTCTTTTACGGATAAATACACAGGCAGCACCGATGGTGTGGTGCAGGTTGCTACCCATACCGCACGTGGGTTTATCCCCATGATGGAACTGATTGACCGCGAAAAAGAGCTTGCGCGCCTACAAAAAGAATTGCAGAAAACCGAAAAAGAGATGGAGCTCTTCCAAAAGCAGCTTGGTAACCCTAAGTTTGTAGAAAAGGCACCAGAAGCATTGGTTGCGGAAATTCGTGGCAAGTTTGCGCGCAGTGAGGAAAAACAGAAGAACATTTTAGAAGGCATTGCGGCACTTGGCTAATTGCATTGCGCTTATTTTCCTTGCTTTGTATTGTGGAGAAATATGTCTCAAACCTTATCGCGGAGAAAAATATAGGAGGCAACCTTGTTGACCGAAGAAAAAAAGAAAGATATTTGGAGTATCACGGGGCGGGTGGCATTTACCGTTGCGCTTGTTGCGACAATTCTATTTGTCTTTCGTAATTCCATGCAAATTGCAGAGGACTCCTCCGCAGCAAGCCAGTATGTGCATGCTGCGATTCAATCCTTTTTTACCAAGCTAGGCGCAGTGGAGTTTGCGGCAAGTATCACCGAGTATCAAGTGCGTAAACTTGCACATATCTGCGAATATGCACTGGTGGGCTTTTGGATGATGCTTTGTCTGCGTGTGTACACCAAGCATTTTTTGCGTCATATCACATGGCCGATGTTTGGCGGGCTGTTTATTGCGTTGATGGATGAAACCATTCAACTGTTCTCAGATGGGCGCAGTGCAAGCGTTACCGATATTTGGATTGATTTTTTTGGTGTCATGATGGGGCTTTCCACGGCATTTTTCCTGCTTTGTCTGTGGCGGATGTTCTGGATTTTATATCAAAACAGGGATAAATAAAAGGGGAGGCGAGCGTATGACGATTTCGCAAGCAAATGAAATAGTGGCTTTTTACAAAGGGGAATATACCCCGCAAAGTACAATCCAAGTGGCTTTTTACAAAGGG
>JAWXUQ010000094.1:0-8458 GCA_044426225.1 Faecalibacterium sp.
GCTATATTTTAGATGGCCTTGGCGGCAAAATCAACGGCACCCCACGTGAAGATGGCTTTGACATCACCGTTGCAAGTGAAATCATGGCATTGTTCTGCCTTGCCACTAGCCTGAGTGACCTCAAAGAGCGCCTTGGTAAGATTGTGGTGGCATATAGCTATGACGGCAAGCCTGTCACGGCGGGCGAAATTGGCGCACAGGGCGCGTTGACCGCCTTGCTGAAAGACGCGATTAATCCAAACCTTGTCCAGACCCTAGAGAACAACCCCGCCATCATCCATGGTGGTCCCTTTGCAAACATCGCGCACGGCTGCAACAGCGTCATGGCAACAAAGCTCAGTCTTTCGCTTGCGGATTATGTCATCACCGAAGCGGGCTTTGGCGCAGATTTGGGCGCGGAAAAATTCCTCAACATCAAATGCCGCTATGCGGACATTGCGCCTGAGGCTGTGGTACTTGTGGCAACAGTGCGCGCACTCAAGAGCCATGGCGGTGTGGCAAAGGCTGAGCTAAATGCACCTAACCTTGCCGCCGTGCAAGCGGGCATTGTCAACCTTGACCGTCATATCGATAACATCAAAAATAACTTCGGACTGCCTGTGGTAGTAACCATCAATGCCTTCCCCACCGACACCGCCGAGGAACAAGCCTTTGTGAAAGAACACTGCGAAGCAATGGGCATCAAATGCTCGCTCTGCGAAGTGTTTGCAAAGGGTGGCAAAGGCGGCATTGCCCTTGCTGAGGACGTGCTCAGCGTAATGCAGCCAAACGAAATCAAACACACCTATGCCCTAGAGGATAGCCTGACCGATAAGGTGAACAAGGTGGCAAAGACCCTATACCATGCCGCTGGGGTTACCTTTAGCGCAGCCGCCAAAAAATCACTGGCTGAATTTACCGCCATGGGCTATGGCAACCTGCCCATCTGTGTGGCAAAAACACAATATAGCTTTAGCGATAACGCAAGCCTGATTGCTGCACCCGAAGGCTTTACCATGGAAGTGCGTGAGGCACGCCTTTCGGTTGGCGCAGGGTTTATCGTGGTGATTTGCGGCGCGATTATGACCATGCCTGGCTTGCCCAAAAAGCCCGCTGCCCTTGGCATTGACGTGGATGCTGATGGCAAAATCACAGGGCTGTTCTAAGCAGCGTGCCCTCACCCTCAAAGCGAAAAAAGCCACTTTTTGCTGATAACTTCATCATACTAAAACCCAAAATGCGCAGAACACACCCATGAAACGGTGCGTTTTGCGCATTTTTCATATTTTTCACATTTGATTACAAAAGATAGCAACCTTAGCTAGTGACATCCACCCTGTTTTGTGTTAGAATAGCCCAAATACTTGATGATAGCATAGGTATAGACCCACGCTGTTTTGCGCACAAAAAACTTTGTTTTCACATGATAGAACCACTGTGCCAAGGGCATGACGGCACTATCTTCACACCATAATTTACCATAAAAGAGGCGATTAGCATGAACACCCCGCACCCACCCGCGCAATTCACCTGCGTACCCAAAGAGGTGCACCGAAAATGGCAGGCAGAACTAAAACAATACGGCATCCTATACTTGTATGGATTGTTTGGTTACGGTAAAACAACCCAAGCCTGTCATTTTGCCGACACCCAATTTAAACATTGGTGTTATTACAGCGCAAATGACGCAGGGTTTTTAGAGGATATCGAAACCTTTTTGGCTGCGCGGCATCCTGCCAAGAGCAGAACGTTACTCATCTTAGATGATTTGCAGTGGGTGCGCACCCCAGAGGATCGCGCCCGCCTATTCGCCGCGCTGCTCAAACAGGCACAACATCATGAGTATCTGCAAATTATGCTGCTTTCCCGCGCGCGCCTCCCAGAATACCTGGTGCCATTGCGGGTGACACAGCGCCTTGCCGTAGACAATCAGAAGGATTTATTGCTAGACGAGGGGCAAATTGCCTTGTTGTTCGGCGAAAATAAACGCTTTGCAGCGCTGCCTGTCCCGCAGCAGCAGCTATGCATTACCCACTGTATCGCGCACACCCATGGCTGTGCCTTGTGGGTACAGATGTATCTGCAACATATCTGTGAGCACCCGAATGACCCCGACACTGCCCTTGCCCTTGCAAACCAAGACATTGTATACCTATTAGACCACCACATCCTTGCCAATTGGTCGCCTGCGCAGCGCACCGCCTTTTTGCAGCTGAGCATCTTCCCCTCTTTTACCCTAGACATGGCAACGCGCTTGCTTGGTGAAGATGCCGTAGCATTGATTGCGGATTTTTTGCAATTGGATAGCCTATTGCAGTTTGAAGCACCCGATTGTTATCGTTTTCAGCCAGAGGCCCATCGCTATTTATCGCAAAAGCTAGAAACGTTACCCCTTGCTGTACGCAACCAAACCTATCAAATTACCGCAACGCATTACCAAGCAATCCGTGATTTTGAGCAAGCACTGCGCTGCTATCACCGCGCAGGACGCATCGACCAAATTGTCGAGATTGTCATCTATCTGCTTGAAAACGCGGAGGGTTGCACCTTTGCCGCGCTCAGCGAGCAATACATTGACCTGCTGAGCCCTGCCCTAGAAGCGCAAAACCCTCGCATTATTGGCGCAAAGTCAATGCTTGCCGCCTACCGCATGGACCCAGAAGAAAGCCGCTATTATTTAGCCAAGCTCAAACAGCTTGCAGAAGATGCCGCTGACAGTGCGCAGGGTGCCAATGCGTTGAGCGTCTATATTCGCACCTTAATCGCAAGCCCCTGTGTGCGGGCGGATGATTTAAAAGAAAATCTGCTGATGTGCAGCAAATATGTGCAAACGCATGGTGTCGCACTCAAAAACATCATGCCAACGGGCAATTTCCCCTCTGTTTTAAATGGCGGGCTTGATTTGTTACCATGGGCACCCTATCAACTTGTGCTGTTCCCTGTGATGAAGCAAGCGGTCACCATCACGCTTGGGACAGAAGGGGTGGGCGCACCCGATGCAAGCCTAGGTGAGCTTTCCTATGAACAAAACAAGCTAGTACCTGCCATGGCAAGCCTGACCCAAGCACTGAGCGATGCCAATTTTAAAGGCACCATTCGGGTGCAGTATGCCATCACTGGAATTATGGCGCGGCTATTGCAAAGCGAAGGGCAGCTGCAAGCCGCACAGGACATCTTGCAAAACATCCGCGAAAAAGCCAATGAGCGCTATTTCTTAGAATTACTCCCCAACATTGACGCAAGCCTTGTGCACTGCGCACTACTGCGCCAAGATGAGGCTACCTATACAGACTGGCTAGAACACCATGCCCCAGATGAGCATGCCACCTTTTACATCTCTAGCCGTTTTGGGCTGTTAACCAAGGCGCGGGTGTATATCGCACTTGGGCGCACCCTAGAGGCACTGTATATCCTAGACCGCTTAATCGAATATGCCACGCTATATCATCGCCCCTATTTACAAATTGAACTGCAAACACTCAAAGCAATTGTGCTTTATCAACGGGCAGAGCCATGGCAAATCCCGTTACAAAACGCAGTGTGCCAAGCACAAAGCTATCAGCTTGTGCGGGTATTCGCTGACCAAGGCGCAGCGCTGCTGCCACTATGGAAAGAAATGGATTGGACAAGCGCCCCTTCTGTGGGCACACGATATCTCGCAAGCATTGCCAAGGCACTCGGGCAGATGGCAGGATATTACCCCAAATATCTGCAAAAGCCGCAGCGGTACATCCCCCTGACCAGTAAAGAACAAGCCGTGCTGCAATTAATTGCACAGGGTGAAAACAACACCCAAATTTCCCAGAGCTTGGGCATTAACCTTGGCACTGCAAAGTTTCATGTTTCCAATATCATGAAAAAGCTACATGCAGAAAACCGCACCCTTGCGGTAAAAATCGCGCATGAGGAAGGGCTGATTTAAATAGCCCCCTAAGCAAGCCGAACGCGCTTTTGCCAAAGAATATCTGCATTTCGTGAAAACAAAATACGTTACCCAATAAAAAAGGGTGCCACGGCAATGAACCGCGGCACCCTTTTTGTATGATTGTGTTTTTATCACAGATAAAATTATTCTTCGATTTTATAGCTCGTACCGGCGGCATAGCTTGCGTCTGGGGTATAGGCAGTGTGACTGCGCAGGTAATCAATCCAGACTTGATAACCACTGGTGTTCATGTGAATGCCATCTGCGGCGGCATATTCTGATTTGAAATTGCCATCTTCATCGGCAAGTACCTCCCACAAATTGAGGAAGTAGCAGCCTTTGCGCAGCGCAAGGGCGGCAAGCTCGTCATTAATTTCCATTAGACGCGCCGTATATAACCCCGATTTGCTAGAAACCACGCTAGCGGTCACCGGTGTAACCGACTGGATATAGATGGTCACATCTGGCAGACGCTCATAAATCATATCAATCATGACATCGTAATAGGCAAGGAAGCTGCTGTAATCGGTATTGGTTGTGAGGGTATTGGTGCCAAGCAGGATATAAATCTGGTCAGGCGCACTTTCCGTAAGGGCATCGAGGGGGATTTCCTCTACCCCATAGGCATTTGACCAAGTAGATAGGTCAACCACACCCTTGGGGCTGATATTCTGATAGGTGCAGAAGGTTGCCCCCACATCGGTGATATCAGTATCGTATACCGAGAAACCTTGTGAAATGCTATCGCCCAAGAAGGCAGTGCCATCGAAATAGCTGATATCTACTAGGCCGTTTTCTTCTAGCCCGGCAAGGCGATAATCCATGGCGGTGGTGCCATCCCCGTTATACTTGATTTCATAATCTAGCACACGGATATCGTAATCCACGGTGTTCCAGTTGGCATCCTTCTCATTGGGGGTTGCGATGGAGGTCTGGTTGCTAATTTCAACCACTGGTTCATCGCCCTCTGGTGCTTGCGTTTCGGTGGCTGCGCTATCGCTTTCGGATTGTGCGGTGCTAGAGGACGTACTCTCGTCTTGCGCAAAGACACCCATGCTGTATAGCGCATACCAAGCAATCCCACACAGGGCAAGCACAGCAAGCGCGATTAAAATAATATTGATAACTTTTTGCCGCATACGGCGCTTTAACGAACGTCGGCGGAAATCATGATAACTCGACATGAGCGCTCCTTTTTCTATCAAGAACAAAAGAAAAAATGGAAAGAAAAGCTGCAATTTCAATGCAAGCATTTTTCTATAATAACGAAAATAAAATAAGAATAAGACATCCTTCTCACCCAAATGCAGAAAAGTATCAAAATTGGGTTTGATGTACAATCAAATGGCTTTTCGCGAAAGTCAATTCCACTTATTTACAGATAGTATAAAACTTCCTCGAAAATCGCCCACATTTCCCCCAAAACAAGGGCGTTGGCGATATACATTTTGTAAATATACTATCATTATAACGCACCACCCCCTTTTTCGCAAGGAAATGCCGCGAAATTTAAGAATTTCACTTTTTTCCAATTTTCAAATCACTAATCAATAGAAATGCATTACTTTTTTATTGTTTGCTAGATTGTTTTTGTGCAACATATATGCTATACTATATACGTTACACAAAAAGAGAATGGAGGATTTTACGATGGGATACACTCCGAAACTGACCTATAAGGGCAAACCCCTAGTACGCAAAGACAATGAAATTTATTATGGCAACATGAGCGACGCTTATGTGCTGTACCTTCAAGTGATGAGCACCAAGACCGAAAAGGGAGAAGAAATCGCTGACAAAGTGCACCTTGTGCTGCTTTCGACAGACGATAGCAAATCTCCCGTAGAACGCGTAATGCGCCAAACCACCAAGAACGGGCTATACAACGCGCTTGATATCGGTATCATCTGGCTAGAAAAAGCCCTTGCAGGCAACTAAATTTTAAAATCCATTGCAACACAAAACCCGCAGTGCGCACCCTTGATGGGGCAGGCACTGCGGGTTTGTTGTGTTTATGTATTTGTTGCGTTTGTGCGATTGTCCCTCTTTTTCATTGTCTTTTATGTCATTAATCTTCGCCGTCAAAGCCGTTTTTGCGTTTGAATAAGAAATACCCTATGCCGCCTAATACTGCAACGGCTGCCACAATGCCGCCTACGATAGGCAATGTGCTACCGCTCTTGCGATCGCTTTCGCTTACAGCAGCTTCGGTTGTTTCTTCTTCGTCTGTGCTAGCATCTACATCGTCTGCATCTTCAGTCGATACACTATCTGCTACATCATCTGCTTCGGTTGCGACTGTGGTGTCTTCTGGTACATCTACCGTATCTTCCTCGACCTCGTCTGTCGCATCCTCTGCGTCAGCGCTCACACTGGCAGATACAAAATCTACATGGATAGAACGGTTAGAGTTAAGGCTATCAATCGTATACTCGCTGACTGCGCCGATATTCGTGCCGTCAACATAAACCGCTGAAATAGCATAGCCACTGTAAGGTGTAATGCTGAATGTGTAGCTTGTGCCTTCCTGCATGGCAACGATTTCAAAACAACCCAACTCTGGCGCAAGAGTGCCGCCGCCGTTGGTGCTAAGTGTCACGATGTACCATTCAGTCACGGTTGCCGTGGAAGTGCTCGCCGCAGCGATGGTGAAGGTGGTACTGCCAGATACATCATAGTTGCCGCCATCCACATCTGTGATGGTAACGGTTGCGGTGCCTACGCTCGTATTACTAGAATAGGAAATTGTGTATTCGCCCGCGGCAATCGTGTTGCCATAGGTGTTATCCACGATGGAAACGCTAGGTGTTTTGGCTGTGCCGTTGTAGGTATATCTGGTGGTATCTAGCGTGATGGTAATGTCATCACTCGTGACAGTGCGGGTGGTGATGTTGCCTGTGATACCCGTTGGTAGGCTCACGTTATAATAGCTCATCTGTGCGCCGCCGGTTGCAAGGTCACTAAAGTCAATCGCAATGCCGTCTGCTACATCCGCGCTTGCATAGGTGGCGATTGCGGTTACGGTGATTTCGTCAGTGTCAACTGCTAAGTCGTCTGCTGCGATTTCCCATGCAACCGTGGAAGTAACATCGGTGCTTGTATCATACACTTTAGTGATGTCATCGCCAACGTATGTTGCGGTGACGGACTTGGCGACAATTGTAATTTCAAACGTTTCGCTATAATCCGCCATGTTGACATTGCCCACATATTTTGCGGTGATGGTGTGGGTGCCAACGGCAAGCAGTTTATCAGTGGTATCGTAGGTTAAGGTATAAGAACCGTCATCGTCGGAAGCATCCACAGGCTCGCACAACTGGATTTCCACACCGTCAATTGTAGCATACAGTGCCATTTGGTCGGTGGTAGGCGCGGTATCATAAAGCGATGTTTGGTCGGCATCCGCCGCATCCAAAGAGAACGATGCCCTTGACGCAATCATATCATTTGTTTGCACCGCAGCTTCACCAGTTGCCTCTGGGGTGATGGTGATGCTCACGGTGTCGCCGTAGGTGTAGGTGTTGTCCGTCACATCATCATCCACGGTTAAATCATCGTCACCAAAGCTAGTGCTAGATTGGACGATGGTGAAGTTAGCGCTTGCGGTGCCAGTGTAGTTGCCGCCATCTGTTGCAGTGATCGTAACGGTGGCGGTGCCAACGTTGGTATTGGTATTGTATGCCACGCTATAGTCATTCTCAGTAATGATGCTCGGGTCGCCATCGGAAACGGTGATAGTAGGTGTAATTGCGCTACCTGTGTAGGGTTGGTCATCAATAGCAGCAATCATGCTATCGGCTAGCGCCTTGACATTAATGGTCACCGTTTCGATATCGCTAGTGACGATGACAGTGATATCATCTGAAGTACGGCTGACAACACAGTAATAATAGTAAGTGCTAGCATTTAAGCTAGAAAGTGTTAAGGTGTCTTTGGTGGCATCGGTAATCATTGTGCCGCTGCTTTCAGCAGAATCACAGGAATACCACTGATACGTGAGCACAGCATCGGTGTCAATGGTTTCAGTGACAGTTGCCGTAAGTGATATTACATCGCCATAGGTGTAAGAACTAGCGCCATCGGCAAAGGTTTGATTGATGGCAATACTCCAATCCAAAGCGATCACTTGTGCTTTGGCATATTGGTTGGTGGAGAAGTCGCTTAGTTCCGCCCCAGTCGAAATGGTGTAGGCTGTGATTTCAGCGACCGAAGTGGTAGATGTACCATAGCCCATGCTGCTTGCGATGGTCACCGTGCCCGAAACAGAAAGTGTAGTATTGTACTTTCTGCCACTGCCAATGCCTGCGCCAGACCAAGAACCACTGCCACCAGAAGCGGTGACAGTGCCACTGTTGATGGTTACGTTGCCACCAGAGCCACCAGTGTTGTTATAAGAACCACCGCCGCCGATGCCTGCGCCTGAACCCGAGTAGCTATTTGAAGCAGCGCCACCCGTTACAGTGACTGTGGCATCACGGACGCTCACAGTTCCGCCATCGCCCGCAGCGGTATAGTAAGAACCGCCGCCGCCGCTGCCTGCGCCTGAGCCCGAGT
>JAWXUQ010000095.1:0-8339 GCA_044426225.1 Faecalibacterium sp.
GCAATGCAAGCGTTATCGCCACGCTAGAGCCAGTGGTCGCTTCGCTTGTGGGGGTGTTCTTTTTACAGGATGCTATCACATGGGTGGCGGTTCTTGGCATTTTCGTCATGTTAACAGGGATTGTTATCGCCGCCAAAGCTCAAAGATAGGCTTGCTTTGCGAAGTTCGTTATTGTGAAACTGCTTGGAACACTTCTTCTAATAGAGGGATTACTCCTTCGCAAAATAGGCTGAACTCTTGGTAAAACTCTGCGTGTAATGCGTAGAGTTTTTCTGTTTTTGCGGTCAGTTTTTCTTCCTCTTGGTTATAGGCTTCCCGCCGCTCTTGCAGCAAATCGCCTAGGTTCATCAAGGCGGGTTTCTTGCCGTCCCAATCAGGGGAAAGTTTGTGCTTGGATTGGGTTTCCTTTACAGCCTTGGTAAAGGCTTGAATGTCTGTTTTTAGCTTGCTTTCCTTGGCAAGAAAAGGGGGCAGCAGCAAATCAATCTCTGCTTTTTTCTCTTGCAATAATTCAATGGAAAGCTCAAGGTTTTCTATCTGAATATGCTGTTGTGCGTTTAAATTTGGCAGTAAATTGGGCAGGTCGCTAAGTAATTTGCTCTCGCTTTGTAACAGCTGAAATGCCGCGCCGTTGCGGTATAATGCTTGCATTTCTGGTGCACGCAAAAAGGGTTCGCGCAGCAATTCCTTGCTCGTGTTCAGCGCGCGAAATAGCTGCTGCTTTTGCTTCTTTTTGTTTGCGGGGGTGCGTGTTGCTTCTCCGCTAGCAAGTGCTGCATTACCGTTTGTGGGAGAACGGTCTGTATCTGTGGTAATTTGTGCTTCACTCGGTGTACTGCTTATCGTTTGTTCTACCTGTGCGTTCTGCGGTGTGGCGCTAGGTGGCACAAGCGCGGTTTGATGTATTGATGTGCTAGCTATACCTGTATCGGTGATTTGTGGTGTTTCCGTTTCTTCTGGTGTGTCTTTTGTGCGGGTGCGGGATAATCGTTTGAAAATGTTCATAAAAAGCCTCCTTTTCTTTATGCTTTCTCTCATTAAATGAAAAAATAAGGCATTTTGTGCCTATCCATCGCATAAAATACCAAACCGCACCAAAACACGCGGTGCAGAATAGTATGGTGTTATTGCAAGAAAGAAAAGAGGTAACTTATATGGCTTATATCATCACGCAGGTGGATCGCACCACAGGCAACTATCAAGATGCGTTTCTCTATACCCTCAACGCTAGTTTTAATGGGATAGAAGGGACGATTTCGTCTGCGCAAATTCAATTTTTTGTGCCAGATTTTTGTACCATTTATCTGGGCGATTTAGAATACCCTGTGCAAGAGGTGCGTACCCAAGCACTCGAAGGAGGCACGCAGTATATCATCGATTTTGGCGCACTAAAAGACACTGGGGTTGCGGTGCGTATTGGCTTTGGTATCGTTTTTGGGTTTGCAGCAGAAAATGGCACAAGCTACATCTTAGCACCAACCTTTTGGATGAATGGCACTGTGGTGGAAGAAACGCAAGCCGAAGCAATCACTCTTTCGGTGGTGCCGCGTTTTACCATCCGTAAAGAGGTTGTGTTGCCAACCGCAGACCCTGCCGCGGGTGGGATGGTGTATTACCTAGTCACCTTACAGAATGAAGGCGACCTTGGTGCGCGGATTGAAGCTATCGCCATCGAAGCCTTGGCAGCAGACGGTTTGACGATTGACCCTACCTTTGCCGTTATAGGCAAAGATGTATCGACTACTGGGTTTGCAGATACCAGTATGGACGGGGTACAAGGAGAAATCGAGGATAACATTCTTTATTTCAACCTATCCCAATATCGTGGCGAAACCTATACTTTTTTATATCGCGCACAGCTTGCCGAGACCCTATCTATCGGGCAAACGCTCGAAACTGCGCTAGAATGGCGGGTGGATGCACAGCCGCAAGTGGGTGAAGTGCATACTTTAACCTTGGCAGAACCCACAGAGGACATCAGCCTTAGTATGTATGGTCCGGATTATGCACTGCCAGAGGGGAAACTTGCCTATGAATGGCGGATTGCGAACACTGGTAATCAGGTGCTTTCGGGGGCCAATTGCACCGTTACCCTGTCGCAGGATGTACAGTATACTGAATTTCGCACTGGTACCTTCCAAATGCGCGCACTAGATGCGCTTGTTACAGAAGGGTATCAGATTACCTACACCACCGCAGAAGGAGAGAGTGGCTTGCTAGGCAGCTATAATGCGGGTACAAACCAAACGGTTGACCTCACCCAAATCATCGCACAAGAAGATAACTTGCGCAGTTTGACATGGGAATTTCCCCAATTACGCATTGGGGTCAGCCAGAAAACAGCACCTCGCATTAAGGGTGTGGTGCAAGGCGGCGCTTCCATGGGCGATGTGCTGCAAAGTGAAACGCAGTGTAGTTGGGAAATCGGGGTCAGCCAGGCACAAGGGCAAACCGCACAGCGTAGTGTAAGCAAAGAAACGGAAATTCAAGATATTAGTATTCTGCAACCTGGGTTTAGCAGCTCGGTGGGCGAAACTCCTGTCCGTCCGGGGGATGTGTTTCGCTATACCGTCACGGCATCCGCCTATCGCTCCCACCTCAATCAGCCCATTCTTGCCGTTTTGCTGCCCGCAGCACTAGTATATGCAGGTGGTGAAAGTTTTAGTATGAGCAACGTCTTTGGCGAAAGTGCCCCTGCGCTACCTCCGGTACAACAAATTGATAACTTTAATGCAGCGGGCGATACCCTTTTAAAATACGCATTTACAGGAGAATATGCCTATGATTTCAGCCAGATGGCACGGTTGACAATCGGCTTTGATGTGCAGGTGAAAATTGGCGCAAAGGGCAGCTTTGAAACCGTTGCTTTGCTGAATGTCCTTTCGGGCGCAGGTGAGGTGGTCAGCGGTGGCACGGCTTATACTGATGCAGATGACATTGCGCAGGGGGCAGTCATCAATGGTAATTATGCAAAAAGTAAGGTGATTGCCAATCAGATTTTATTCTTTGTCGCCGCGAGCACGCAAAAGCGGGTGCGTGGGTTGTTAGATGATGATTTTGCGGCGGTAGGTGGTGTCGGGCAGACCTTGAGTGGCGGCGCGATATCGTATGAAATTACAGTGCGCAACATCGGCAATGCAGACCTACAAACGGTAGAAATTATTGATATTTTACCCTACCTTGGCGATACCGGGGTTGTCGATAGCAAAACTGCGCGCAAGAGCGAATTTTTTGTCTCGCTTACGGGCGAAGCTGCCGCCAAGGTGGTGGAAGAGGGAAGTGGCACTGCCCTACTAGAAGTGCCCTTGCGTATCTCGTATAGTGCAAGCACCGACCCGGTGCGTTTTGGCGGAAGTTTCGATACCATCGGGACAGTGGATGATTGGAACGAAACCGCCCCAGAAAATATGCTTGCGGTGCAGGCGGTGAAAGTGGGGGCTGTGCAAGCGTTATTGCCGGGGCAATCACTTGTGATTGCACTCTCTGCCCTTGCGCCTGTTGGCGTTTTGCCAGAGGCGACGGCATGGAACTCTTTTGCCTCACAGGTGACGTATGATGATGTCACAGGGGTGCGCCAAGCAATGCTTGCCACAGAGGCACGTAAGGCGGGGGTGCAGGTGCTTGCACTCCCGGCAGATAAGGGCGAAATCTCAGGGTGCGCATGGTTTGATGAAAACCGCAATGGACTATTTGAGGAACAAGCGCAGGAACTAGAAGATGTAGGCATCGTGCTTTACGATGCAACAGGCACCCCATTGCAGGTTGCTTTTACCAGTAAAACCCTAGACGGTCGCCTTGGTTGTTATGCCTTTGGAAACTTAGCGTTTGGACGCTATTATCTGCGTTTCTTTATCGATGATAACATCTATCAATTCACCCGCCAACGGCTTGTCGAAGGTGGTAGCATCGCGCATGCAGGCACAGGGGTAAGTGTTGCCATCGATGTGTCTGAAAACAGCCGTTTTAAAATTGCAAACGTGGGGTTGATACCCAAAGATAAATATAAATTAGAAGATATCCTGATGGTCAATCGCAGTGCGCGCAGTGTCATGCGCAATGTGATTTATAATCAGATGCTCATCGGCATGAAAGAAGAACAACTGATGGATTTAATCAAATAAAAAAGGTTGCACCCCTTATATGGTATAGACATATAGTGGAATAGGGCCCCTACCGAACACAATTTATCTAATAAGGAGATACCTATTATGTCTATGCCTAACATTCCTGATATTAACCCTTCCATCGATATTGACCGCAATGATGCGGTGAATATCATCCTCTCGTCTATTGGTATGGAAGAACTCAGTCTTGCCCATATCGTAAACGCAGAGGCAGAAAAAATCCAGTTTGCCCTTGGCACCCTAGAAACTGCAGAAAAAGCAGCAAGTCTAGAAGATATCATGATGGTTAACATGTCAGCCAAGAAAATGTTGCGTGATGTCATCAAGAATCAGATGCTAATCGGCATGAAGATGGAAGATACCGTAGAGCTTGCCCTCGCCATCAAAGACGAAGACGTAAAAGAGGAAGAAGTAGTGGTTGAAGAAACCAAAGAAGAAGTAGCAGCAGAGGAAGCCGCCGCTGAATAAGCGCACAACCTTGTAGGGGACGGTCTTGACCGTCCCGCAGGTCAGCAGCGCACCCCGTAGGGACGGATTTCGTATCCGCCCGCGGGCTCGCCGCTAAATGGTAAGCAGGCGCACCACGCTGGCGGAACCCATGATAGTGGAAGAAGCACTGCACTTTGCCCGCGTCGCATAAAAATAACCTCAAGGAGTGATAGATAGATTTTCTATCGCTCCTTGGGGTTTTACTTGGATGAACCTTTGATGAGGTTTAAAATGTTACCTTTTTGCACGCAGACCTTCTAGGAAAACGATAGCATCTTGCACGTTGGAAAAAGTTTTACTGTTTGTGTAAAGCCATTTATTGATGGCATCTTCGCTGTCACCTTTTGGAACATTTTCCGCGCGTAGTTGTGCGATAGACCATGTTCCATTTAGAATAGCGGTTTGGTAATGTGCAGCGATTTGATAAATAGAAGATTTATCGCCTTTCTTGTAGTTCGGTGCAATCGCAACCAATGCTTTTAGCATTTTATCTTTGTCGGCGGTTGTTTTAAGTGATGGTTGTGTTTTTTGGAAGTGCAGATAGAGCCAATATTCAATGCAGGCAGTTGTCATTAGTAGGCGCACTTTAATGTTTGGCTTTTTTCTTAGTTTACGCAGTTCGTTGATGATTTGCAATCTGTCATTCCATTTGGCAACGTCGCCTTGTTCCTCATCAACATCAAAGAAGAACCAAATCTCGTCCGTTTCGCTTGCATAATCTCGGAATTTAGGCGCGCCCCGAAAGTTAGCTTGCGCTTTTAAAAAGGTACCTTTGACTGGTTTTTGAATAGCAACAACATCACGGAAATGCTCTTTTAAGAAATTTGCGTATTCAATTTCACTTTCTCCCTCGCAAAACACAAAGATAGCAGGTTTTATTTGTTTAGGCATTATTCTACCTCCTCAATATCAATGTTGGGGGTTGCGCCATATTTGCCTAAGAGATAACTTTTCCGAACATTGGTGTTTGTTGGTGGCGAAAATTCCATGAGGTTGTATAGTTCAGATGTGCCCGTTTTATGGTCTTTGTCCGCGAAATAAATTTGGTCTTTTCGCATGATTTCCATGCTCATTAGTTCGGTGTTGTGGGTTGTGAAAATAAGCTGTGCATTTGCTTTGTTGCTGTTAGGGCTTTGGAATTTTGCAACGATAAACTCAACGAGCATGGGGTGCATTTCTTTTTCGATTTCATCAATTAAAAATACGCCGCCTTCGTTTAATGCAAGTTCGATTGCGGGGGCAAGTGCCATTAGCTTTCGGGTGCCGTCCGATTCGTCCGAAAGGTCGAGCGCGTAAGACTTTACCTCGCCCGTGCTAGAAACACCATAGTGGAACGATTCTGTTTTGATTTCATGGGCTGTAATGGCGGCTTCTGAGGCATTGGGCGATGCGGCAAGAGCATCAACGAAAGTGGAAAGTGCTGCTAGTATTCCTTCTGGCATAGTATGAATATCTGCAAGCGTGTCAGTGATTTCCTTATCGCTGAACTCAAAGGACATATCTTGGATGCCTACATCCGCTTGCTTTGCGTAAGAGATAATAGAGTTGAGCATATTTGCGTTGCTTGAATACTCAATCAGTTGCTTTGGTATATCGGTAAAGTCACGCGAAAAAGCAATTTTTTCTCTGAACCATTTCATTGCCAAAATGCAAGGTTTGTAGTTCATAGTGCAGGCAATCGAAAAGAAAAGTTGATTTTCAGCAACCGCTTCACTGATGAGTTCTTTCATCTTTTTTTCGGATGTTTCGGGGAACTTGAACGACTGCCCTTCACGCGTAAAAATAGTAGCGCGTTGCCCTTTTGGTGTATGATATAGGTATTCGGTCAAAATGGTTTTGCTGTTGGCAGAAAACCCATAGGTGTATTTGATTTTATCTACAACATAAGTGAACTCAAAGGCGGTTGGCTGGTTTTTACTGTCATCATCTAATAGAAATGGCGTTAAAGGGATGCTTGCCTTTTCGTGCTGCGTTTTTTGCGCATTCTTGATAAACTGCACCGCTAACCAAAACGCACGGATTACATTACTTTTACCTGCACCGTTTTTGCCGTAGATGGCAACGCTAGGTACAACAGATGTCGTGCCATGCTTCAATAGGCTGCTTTTGAAGTCGGATAGCCCGATTGCTTTCATAGACAGTGTGGTTTCCTCTTTGAAAGAGCGATAATTTGAAAATTTAAAATCAATAAGCATATAAATACCTCCGTGGTTCTATTATACACCAAGAAATACGATAAATGCAATCGAAATAATGAATAAAATTAAAAAAATAACTTAGATTTATTTAAAATGTGGACGATGGAGTTTTAAGAGGTTTTTAGTACGGTGACTTTTCAATGGATAAATTTCTATTATTTTTTTAGTCCTTAATTGACACAAGCAGATACCGTCGAGCTAGCCCTCGCCATCAAAGATGAAGACGTAAAAGAAGAGGAAGAAGTAGTGGTTGAAGCAACCAAAGAAGAAGTAGCCGCAGAGGAAGCCGCAGCTGAAGAACCCACCGCGTAAGCAGTGATGGCAGCAGCCGCTGAATCAACAGGTGAAACACTGACACAACGCATTTCCATAGTCGTTGATATATTTTCCGATTAAGTGTATAATAATGTTAATGACAGGCAACGTCTGAGTGTCTGTTTAAGCGTTGAAGCATAATAGCGTACCGAAAAGCCTTGTTATGCTGAGCTTTCAGTAGGGGTTGTACAGTAACCTCAAATCGGAGTAGGTATTTATACCGAAAGAAAATGTTCAGGAACCATCTAGCAGGGCGGTTTTTCTTATATCTAAATAGCAAGCGTCAACTATCCCCCGTCTTGCAGCGCTCCACGTAGTGTGCGAAACTATCATATAATACACGATAGTGCCATGGATGTAAAAGTCAACAATCTACTTGACCATTGACAGCGAATTAGTTTACCATTTCAATGATTAAATTTTGTGATAAAAGCGTATGAAACCAAAACAATGTTGAAAAAGTTGTGTTAAATATACTATTACATCAATGCGACGATAAGTGGTAATATTGTATGCGATTACTATCGCATAAACGCTACCATTTTTTTAGGAGGATTTTATGTCATCACACACTTCAAATCATTATTTGGTTACTGAAAAAGTAAGCAAGCTTATGATTAAATTTGCAGTTCCATGTACACTTTCGTTGCTTGTTGCATCGCTTTATAGCATTGTAGACCAACTTTTTATCGGTAATGGTATTGGCTATATAGCTAATGGCGCCACAAATGTTGTTTTTCCACTTACCATGACAATCTTTTCTGTTGCGTTAATGTTTGGTGACGGAGCAGCTGCTTTTTTAAGTATTTGCTTAGGTAAAAACGACACAGAAAATTCCCATAAAGGTGTCGGTAATGCTATTTTAATTTCTCTTGTAGTTGGAATAATGCTAACTGTGGTATTCGTTTTATTTAGAGATCAATTATTTGGAATGTTTGGCCTAACAGAAGCTAACGAGGCTTACGCACAAGAATATTTTAAATATTTGATGATTGGTTTTCCGTTTTATACTATTGGTACAGTGTTAGCATCTATTATTAGAGCAGACGGGAGTCCTCAAACTTCGATGAATACTATGCTGATTGGTTGTGCATTCAACGTAGTTTTAGATCCGCTTTTCATTTTTGTTTTCCACTGGGGCATGATGGGTGCAGCTCTTGCAACAGTCATTGGTCAAATTGCCACAGCACTTCTTGCGTTAAATTATCTTAGA
>JAWXUQ010000021.1:0-40127 GCA_044426225.1 Faecalibacterium sp.
TAGTACGCTTTGCGATACCTGATAGTACGCCTCGCCCTCGCTTGAAATGGCGATAAAATCAATCTCCGCTGTGCCAACCTTGCCTACATACACCTCATAGCCGCGGCGCAACAATTCCAGATAAACAATGTTTTCTAAGATGTGCCCCGTGTCGGTATTCTTGGTGCCCAGCAGATAATAGCGCAGGCCGATGTCGGCCAAATAATATTTTGCGCCAGTGGAAAGGTACTGCTTGCCCTTTACGTCATAGCGGCTTGCCTTGTATAAAATAAAGCTGTCACACAGGGTGCCTAGATAGGTTTCGACGGTTGGCACACTGATTTTTCGCCCTGCCGCTGTCATTGCGCCTGCAATTTTATTGCTAGAGCAAAGGTTGCCGATGTTATCAAACATAAAAGCAACCACGCTTTCTAGCATAGATGGGTCGGCAATTTTCGCGCGCGTAACGATATCTTTTAATAAAATGGTGTGGTAAGTGCCCTCTAAATAGCTGTGAATATCCTGCCTGCGCGTTAGTTCCAGCGTGCCAGGGAACGAGCTATTGGTGAGGTACTGCGCATACAAAGCGGCATGATTTTGCCCAGCAGAAAAGGCGGAGCAATATTCCTTAAACGAAAGGGGCAGCAATTTGATTTGCACATACCGCCCAGAAAGCAGGGTTGCAAGCTCGCCCGAAAGCAAAAACGCATTGGAACCCGTGATATATAAATCTACATTCTTTTTGACGTACAGCCAATCAACAGCCTTTTCAAAATGTTCCACCTGCTGCACTTCGTCTAAGAAAACATAGTTCATTTGGTCAGGGCACAGCCGTGCAGTAACCTCTTGGTACAGCTGCTCGGCGGTCAAAATATGCCGATAATCGCCATCTTCTAAATTGATAAAGGTGATTTGCGCAGGTGCAATGCCCTGCGATAGCAGATGCGCTTGGTACAGCTCAAACATGGTCGATTTGCCGCATCTGCGAATGCCAGTGATGACCTTAATTAAATTTTTGTCTTTAAAAGCGATTAATTCGTCTAAATATTCGTTGCGTGCGATCATGTGAAACACCTCGTATCTGCGTAGTTATCTTTGGTTACATGATAGCATAACAAAATGAAAATGTCAATTTTGTTAAATGTATTTTACAAACTGCTCAAAACTGCGTGCTTTGTAAAATACATTTAACAAAACAGGCAAAAACGGCAAGTTTATAAAATACATTTTACAAACTTGCCGCCTTCGCTGCGATCTTTAATTCGTTTTAATAAGCACCCTTCGAATAGGTCACTTCATAGCTATGGGTATACACCTCAAACACAATGCCGAATGGGTCTTCTACATAGCACATTTTGTATGGCTTTTCACCGGGGTAATATTCCTTGATGGGCATACGCTGCTTGCCTCCGTGCGCTACAATCTTTGCAACCAGCCCGTCAATGTCTGGGTCTTGCACAGAAAAATGGAACATCCCCGTGTTTTTAAAGGTAAATGGTTGCCGTTCTTGGTCGTTCTCTGCAAATTCAAACAGTTCAATGCCGATGGAATTCGACGTGACCATGTGGGCGATTTTAAAATCCCCATGCCCCTTGCCGAATACCTCTTCGCACATCACGCCAATCGCAGAAGAGTTCTCTTCTTTGATGACCGATGGCTGCATTACGATGTACCACCCCATCACGTCGCGGTAAAATGCGACGGCCTGTTCTAGGTTCGGTACAGATAAACCGATGTGCGAAAATGCTCTTGGATAATTCATATTTATGCCCTCCTTTTGTTGTGCTTTCAGTATATGCGATACTGGCAGCGAGGGCAATTACGTACTTTTTGGTACCTATCCGTCTGCAAGGGTGATTTCGTTTTCCTGTGCGTATTCTTTCGAGAAATCGCAAAATCCTTGCACCAAGGGAATCAACGCCTTGTACTGTGTCGACAAAGAATATTCGACGTTCAGCGGCTTTTCGCATACCACGGTGCGGATTAAAATATTGCTTTGCTCTAGTTCTTTTAGCTGTGTCACCAGCATTTTATGCGTGATATCAGGGATGCCTTTTTGCAACAACGAAAACCGATTGTCGCCATGCAACACATGCCACAAAATGCGCATTTTCCATTTTCCGCCCAGCAAATCCATCGATAACAATAAGGCGCAGGTGTATTCGGTTTTAATTTTCATGGTATAAATCCTATGTGAAAGGGATAAAAAGGTGCATCGCAGAAGCCTTATCAAGCGTTATTATGCGGTTTTCTTCGGTTTGTGTTCGGTGTAAGAACTCTGTTTTTAGTGCGGCGTAGTAATCTTTATTTACGAGAAGTACCATATCAAATGGGGCAAAGGTTGTCAAGTTGTGTGTTGCACGGGGAATTATCTGCTCACTACGGTAGTAGCAAGCACGGGTATCAGATATATTTATTTTAGGATTCGACTAAAAAGGCTTGATTTTATCACTGTGAAAAGGTAATATTATAGCACAGTGATAAAAAACGGCTTTTTTATCACTGTATATCTTATTTTTTTACAAATGCTGACAAAAATCACCAATTTTATAATGATGGGTGCAAAATGAAAAGCATTATAAAAACCGCAAGCGTGTTTTATGAAAGAGGGGTTTGGTATGGCGTATGAATTATTAAGCAAATATTATTATAAGTTAGATGCGCAAAGCTATCAAAATGTCTTGGCTGCACGGTACGAACAAGAGAATACCCTGCAGATCGATTTCCCCGCTTTAAGTGATACTTGTTTTTGTGTAAAAACAGAGGAGCTGTATGCATTGCTGTTGGAGATTCATAAAATAGATAAAAACATTTTAAAACTGCGTCGGATCCTACCTATCATTGCAATCAATGAATTTACGCATCGCTGTTTAATTGATGAAATTTTCCTGACCAACAGCATTGAAGGCGTGCATAGCACGCGTCGTGATATTGATGCTTTGTTAACCGCCCCAGATAATAATAAAAAGCGTTCTCGCTTGCAGGGTTTAGCGCAAAAGTATAAAAAATTACAAGAGCAAGAAGTAGTGCAGCTTTTTACCTGTGAAGATATCCGTAACCTGTATGACGAGTTAGTCTTAACAGAGGTACTAGAAGAAGATTCTAACGACGCACCAGATGGTAAGCTGTTTCGCAAAGGCCCTGTGTCGGTGTATTCTGCTGCGGATAAAGAAATTCATCGGGGGATTATGCCCGAAGCAGCAATCGAAGATGCCATGAAAAAAGCGTTGCTATTTTTAGACAATGAGCAAGAGGATCTTTTGATTCGGATTGCAGTATTTCATTATTTGCTTGGGTTTATTCATCCATTTTATAATGGCAATGGGCGCTTAGACCGTTTTATCAGTAGTTATTTGTTGACACAAGAGTTAGACCCACTGTTGAGCTACCGTATTTCTTATACCATCAAAGAGCATATCAACGAGTATTATAAAGCGTTTAAAGAATGTAACCGCCCAGAAAATCATGGCGACACTACGCCTTTTGTGATATTCTTCATCAAAATTGTACATGAGTCAATTGTGCAGTTGCACGCTGCGCTGGAAAAGCGTGTGCAAAAACTTTCCTATTATGAAAATATTTTGCAGCAAAATGTGTTTGGCACTTCTGGTGAAATTAATCAATTAATCTATGTGCTCGTCCAGGCGCAGTTATTTTCAGAGCAAGGAGTTTCGACCAAAACGTTATTAGAGCATTGTGGGTTATCTCGCGTAACATTGATGAAGCGGCTGGATGTTATAGAAGACTTTGGTTTGCTTCGTGTACAAAAAATAGGAAAAGAAAAATATTATGGTTTAGTATTAGAAAACCTAGCAAAGGGCGCAGAAACATAAAGGAACAATCGGCGCGCAGTTTCAATAAAAAAACGAATATAAATCGCACAAAAAGGGGGCTACTGCAAGTTTTGCAACTTGTAGTAGCCTCTATTTTAATGCAGTCACACCCACGAGATGGGGAGAGTGAATGGTTTATATCGCGCAACCATTTGGGCGTATCAAGCATAAGCATTCCAAATCCCTTTGACAAATTAAATCATTGATGCTACAATACTTCTAATCATTTAGTTAAAATAATTGATGTAAATTGAGGTTTGCGCAGAAACAGCCAAAATAATTCGTTTGGCGTGTTCCTCTGGCGCATTGTACTTGTATAGGAGAGGGGAACCCCATGCATTTTTTGAAACAATTATATTGCCGAACATTTCAACTGTGCCTAAAAGTGGCATTGCCTTTTTTGCCATATCGAGAGCCTGTCATTTTAGAAAATACCTTGCAAATTGTGCAGGTGTTGCAAGAAAAACAAATAAACGCAGTGCTATTGGTGGCAGATAAAAATATCCGCCAATTAAAGCTGAGCCAACCATTGGAACAAGTCCTTGCAGCAGGGGGCATTGCGTGCTATATTTATGATGACACGGTGCAAAACCCCACCATCACCAACGTGCAGCAAGCAAAGAAACTGTATACCGCGCATGGGTGCGGTGCCATCATTGGCTTTGGCGGCGGCTCGCCCATCGATTGCGCAAAATGCGTGGGGGCTTGCCTTGCAAGACCCAATTTGCCCATCGCAAAAATGCATGGTATCTTAAAAATTCTAAAGCGCACGCCGCTTTTCTTTGCGGTGCCAACCACAGCAGGCACGGGCAGCGAGGTCACCCTCACCAGTGTGATTACAGACGAAGAAACCAAGCGAAAATATACCATCAACGACTTTCCGCTGATTCCCGATTATGCCGTGCTCGATTACCGCTTAACCGTGGGGCTGCCCAAACACATCACCAGCACAACAGGGCTAGATGCCTTAACGCACGCGGTCGAGGCATATATTGGTCGCTCTACGACGAAATACACCCGCGCCCTTGCCGAAGAGGCGATTGTGCGCATCCATCAATCTTTGTGGGTGGCATATACCCAGCCGCAAAATATCGAGGCGCGCAAATCAATGCAGATTGCCGCATACAAGGCAGGCATTGCCTTTTCGCAATCGTATGTTGGGTATGTGCACGCGCTCAGCCATGCCATCAGTGGGCGCTATCACACCCCACATGGGCTTGCGAATGCCTGCATCTTGCCCTATTTTTTAGAGGAATATGGCGAGGCGATTGATGCGAAACTAGCGCACTTAGCACAGCTGCTTGCCCTTTGCCCAGACGAAGCGGCAAGCGCCAAGCAAAAAGCAGATGCTTTTCGCGCGTGGGTGTGGGCAATCAACGCACAGCTTGCAATCCCCACCACCTTGCCAGAAATACAGGAAAAAGATGTGCCACAGCTCGTCGCCTATGCAGAGAAAGAAGCAAACCCGCTATACCCAGTGCCCGTGCTGATGGGCAAAGAAGAACTAACAGCGATGTTACGCAAAGTAATGGCATAACAAACAAAGGGGGAACCGATGGAACAAGTAGAAAAACAGCGCGCTTATTTTGAAGCAGGGCATACCCACTGCGTGAAAACAAGGCTTGCGTATCTGAAAAAATTATACAAAACCATTCAGCAATATCAAAGTGAAATCGAAGCCGCACTGCATGCAGACCTTGGCAAAAGCGCTTGCGAAAGCTATATGTGCGAGGTGGGGCTGTGTTTATCCGAGCTTTCGTATCTGATAAAACACGCCGCAAAATGGGCAAAGCCACAGCGCGTGCACACAGACCTTGTGCAGTTCCATGCCAAAAGCTTCACGGTGCAAAACCCCTATGGCGTGGTGCTGATTATGTCGCCTTGGAACTACCCCTTTATGCTGACCATGGAGCCGCTGTTTGGCGCGATTGCTGCGGGCAACTGCTGCGTGGTGAAGCCCTCTGCCTACTCGCCGCACACCTCGGCCATCATCCAACAAATCATCGAAAAGGTGTTCCCACCAGAATATGTCTGCGTGGTGATGGGTGGGCGCAAAGAAAACGAGGCCTTGCTCGAAACCAAATTTGACTATATCTTTTTCACGGGTAGCGTCGCGGTGGGCAAAACCGTCATGCAAAAAGCAAGCAAATACCTCACCCCAGTTACCCTAGAGCTTGGCGGCAAAAGCCCCTGTATCGTAGACGAAACCGCCAACATTCCAATGGCAGCAAAGCGGATTGTTTTTGGCAAATTCTTAAACTGTGGGCAAACCTGCGTTGCACCAGATTATATTTTGGTGCAAAAAAAGGTGCAACAAGCGTTACTTGCTGCGCTGAAAACGGAACTTGTGCGGATGTTGGGCGAGGCACCGCTGCAAAATGAAAGCTATGGCAAAATCATCAACGAAAAACATTTTAACCGCCTGTTGCAACTCATCGATGCAGACAAGGTAGCCTTTGGTGGGCAGCACGATGCGCGCACTTGCAAAATTGCCCCCACTATTTTGAACAACGTCACCCTAAGCGATGCCGTGATGCAAGAAGAAATTTTCGGCCCCATTTTGCCAGTGATTGCCTATGAAACCTTTGCCGATGCCGAAGCGATGATAAAGCAGTTCGAACACCCACTTGCAGGGTATTTGTTCTCGAACAATGCCGCCCGCCAACGCTATTTTACCGAGCAAATGGCGTTTGGCGGTGGCTGCATCAACGATTGTATCGTCCACCTTGCCAGTTCTAACATGCCATTCGGCGGCGTTGGGGCAAGCGGCATGGGGCAGTACCATGGCGCCGATAGCTTTGCGACTTTCTCGCACAAAAAAAGCATCTTGCAGCGGTATAACTGGATTGACCTGCCCTTCCGCTATCAGCCCTTTACAAAGCTAGATAAAACCGTCTTGCGGTTTTTCTTGCGGTAAGGGATGTTGCTAAGATGTTGCGGTTCGCTGCACGGCTGGGAAGTAATGTGTTTTGGCGACTGCCAATAAATCCTATCATAATACTATGCTTTATGATATAATAAAGGCGATTGTGACAAACACCGCGCCGTTTTTTGTGCGTGATAATACAGGGCAACTGGCAGAAAAGGGAACTAACCAATGTGGATACTCTTTGCGTTCGGCTCGGCATTTTTTGCGGGGCTCACGGCAATTTTGGCAAAATGCGGCATCAAAAATACCGACTCCAACGTGGCAACTGCCATCCGCACCGTGGTGATTTTGGCATTTTCTTGGGTGATGGTCTTTGTGGTGGGCGCACAGGGTGGGCTTGCCAATATCAGCACAAAAACGCTTGTGTTCTTGGTGCTTTCTGGCGCGGCGACGGGTGCGTCGTGGCTGTGCTATTTTAAGGCATTGCAGCTGGGCGACATCAACAAAGTCACCCCGATTGATAAAAGCAGCACCGTTATTACCATGCTGCTTGCCCTCATCTTTTTGCAAGAGGGTATTACGGGTATTAAATGTGCGGCTATGTTGCTTATCGCCGTTGGAACATTTTTGATGATTCAGAAAAAATCTGTTTCAACATCAATTAAGGCGCAACCAGTGCAGGCAAATCAATCGCAGCAAAAAGAAAAACAAACTGCCGCACAAGCGAAATATACATCGAATCCAAACCCCACCCACCCCCAAAGCAATGCGTGGCTGTTCTATGCGTTCGCCTCGGCAATCTTCGCCAGCCTCACCTCTATTTTGGGCAAGGTCGGCATCCAAGAAATCGATGCAACCCTTGGCACTGCCATCCGTACCATCGTGGTACTCTGCATGGCGTGGGGTGTCGTATTTGCGACTGGAACGCAGCACACAGTAAAAGCAATCGACCGCAAAAGCTGGCTATTCCTCGCTCTATCTGGCGTGGCGACAGGGGCATCGTGGCTGTGCTATTACACCGCCCTGCAAACGGGCCCTGCCAGCATCGTGGTGCCGATTGATAAGCTCAGCATCGTCATCACCATTGCGTTTTCGTACCTAGTATTCCGCGAAACCCTCAGCAAAAAAGCAACCCTCGGCCTTGTGCTAATGGTGGGCGGAACGCTGCTGATGCTTGTATAAATATCAGCATAAAATCCCACATAAACTACAATACAAACCCAAACATAAAACGCCGCGCTATCTGCTTTTCATTCAGCAAATAGCGCGGCATTTTTTATCGTATTCTATCAAGGTTGCTTGCAAATAAAACGGCAAGATAATCGGCGGCTTTACAAGGCGATTAGCATTTTTACTGCATACTCTCCTGTGTCTGCGCGATAATACTTTCCATAATATCGTAGCTTAGCATGCCCGAAACATAGCCGTACACATTGCCCTCGCTGTCAATCATAAAGGTGGTGGGGAACGACATAATGCCGTACCCATACAGCAGCGCGCAGTCCGTATCCATCAGGGTGGGGTAGGTGTAGCCATTTTCAGCAAGGAAATCAATCACATCCTGTGTGCTGCCTTCTTGGGTGTAGTAATTCTCGCCAGTGGGGAAGGCGACACCAAGCACAATCACATCGCCTTGGTTTTCGCCACACGCCTCGTACAACGCCTGAATATCGGGCATTTCTGCGCAGCAAGCAGGGCACCACGTCGCCCAAATGTTTAAAAATATCGTTTTCCCTTGGTAATCTGCAAGGGTGTGGGTGTTGCCATATTGGTCTTGCAGTTCAAAATCAATGGCAGGGATGGCATCGCTTTGCGCTTCTTGATTTTCTTCTTCGGGTTCCGATTCATTATGTTCCGCGGCATTTTCGCTTTCAGTCGTTTGCGAGGATGCCGCGTTTTCTGTGTTTGCACCGTTGGCACTCGCAGTTTCGTCTGTATTTGTGCCTACATCTGCATCATCCACCAATACGTCCGATGCGCCCATGCTACTCTCGCTTTGCGCACTTTGCGCGTTTTCCGTCCCAAGGTTTGCAAGAGCACTGCTAAAGCGGTTCATGGTGCCGGTGAACATCAGCAGCCCCATCAAAATTAAAATCACTGCGCCAATTTTGGTGGTGTACGCCACCACATTGCGGTGTGCCTTAAAAAAGTTCAAGCACTTGGTCGTGAACAGCCCGACCAGTAAAAACGGCAGGGTAAAGCCGAGGGTGTAAACGCCCATCAGCACCAGCCCCCAACTGCTCGGCCCTGTGCTGGCAATCATAATCAGCACGGTAGAAAGCGCAGGCCCCACGCAGGGCGTCCAAGCAAAACTAAAGGTAAAGCCCATCAAAAACGCGGTCAGTGGGCTCATTTTTAAAGCATTTAATTGAATCGGCAGCTTGAACTCTCTGCCATAAAAGGCAGTGCCAAATACGCCCAGTTGCATCAGCCCCAAGCAGATGATTAGCACACCACCAATGCGCGAAAAGAGCATCTGGTTTTCGGTAAACAGTGTGCCAAGGGCAGAAAACCCTAGGCTCAACGAAAAAAAGGCAAAGCTCACCCCAACAATAAAAAACACCGTGTTTCGCAAAATAACCCGTTGCGAATAGTGCAGGGTACCATCCTCGCCTTGCGTCGCGCCGCCCGATAAATAGCTGGCGTACAGCGGCACAATCGGCAGCACGCAGGGCGAAAAAAAGCTAAGCACGCCCTGCAACAGCACCGTCATCACGGGGATGGTAACGTCTAAATCAAAACCCATTCAGAAACCTCTTCTGTTTGGTTGCGGTTTGTTTTATTGCAAAAACATCGCTTTGCAAATTTCAATCCCTGTTTTGGTTTTGAAAATGTTGGTCAGCGCAGCATGTACCGCACCTTCATTCACGCCATCTTCAAACAAATTCACCAAAAAATCAGCCTCTAGCAAAATCTGATAATCCAGTCCATCCACATCGGTATAGGTGTGGTGGTGCGCAATCAAATAGCAAACGCGGGTGATCACCTCTGGCGCAAACCCAAGCCGTGCAAGCATCGCCTCGGCGTGCGCAGGGCCCACCTGCTCTTGCAGTTTGCCGTCGCATCTGCCAAATTCCGCTTCAGCAGGGCGAATGCCAATGTCATGCGTCAGCGCAGCGGCTTCTAAAATATACTGTGTATCTGGGGCAAGCCCCTCGCATTCGCCAATCAGCTTGGCGTAGCTGTGCACCTTGGTCAGGTGCTGAATCCGCGCAGGGTCAGCATTGTTAAAGGCGACCATTTCTAGGTGCAGGGTGTTGAGCAAGTTGGTGGTAGGCATGGCGTTGTCCTTTCCGTTTGTGTTCTGTCAATATGAATATGCGCGTTTGTGATTCACTTATACCTTGGGCGAATCGGGATTGTAAATCGTCAGCGCAACGCCATCGGGCATCACGGTAAAGCCTTGCTGCTGGTAATATACGGCGTTTTTGCTTTCCTCTGGCATGACGTCGATGTACAAAAAGTCCTTGTATTTCTCTTTTGCCATCGCTAGCATATGCCCTGCAATGCCCTTGCCTTGGTATTCTGGTCGCACCAAAACATAGTGTAAAAAGGCAGTCAGTTCGCTGTCGTCCAGCAGGCGCACCAGCCCAATCAACTTGTCGCCATCCCACGCGGTAATCACGGTAGATGAGTGCATCAGCGCCTTATAAAGGCGAGTGGGGAAGGTGCCCGATACCCAGTTAAGCGCAAGAAATAGTTCTTGCACCTGTTCGGCGGTAAAGTTCTTTTCCTCGGTGTAAGTGATGTTTGGATTGTGCGCCGCTTCGATGGTCATGAGGGTACTCCTTCTGTTAATGAAATGGTTGTTTTTTCGAGGTGGTTCTCGTTCGTTCGGCTTGTCGTTTATTCGTCCAAAATAGGGTGCGATTTGGACGAATCTGAAAAACAAGAAATGCAGCAAATGCGAAAACGACGTGTTTGAACCTTTTTTTGGTGGCTGGCGTAATGGGTTGGTACAGGGTATAGTCGCTTAGCCGCAATGGTTCAGCAGCGCAGCACAACCTTCCACCACATCGGCATAAGTTGCATCAAAATTGCCTGTGTACCATGGGTCAGCGATGTTGCGCCCTGCGCCATCCGCAAAATCAAGCAGCAGATGAATCTTCCCCTGTGCATCCGCCCCAACAATCCGCGCCAAGTTGCGCAGGTTGGCGTTATCCATGCAAATCAGATAGTCATAATACGCATAGTCCGCTTTGGTGATTTGCCGCGCCTTGCGTGGGGTAAAAGGCACGCCCTGCTCGCGTAGTTTCGCCTTGGTGCCGTGGTGGGTGTCGTTGCCAATCTCCTCGCGGCTGGTGCCTGCCGAGGCAATCTCAAATTCCGCACTGCGCCCAGCCGCACGCACCATCTCTTTCATCACAAATTCCGCCATGGTACTGCGGCAGATGTTCCCGTGGCATATCATCAAAATTTTGGTCATGGTAGGTTCCTCGCTATAACGGTTTGTGTTTTTACAAGTGATTTTATGCGGATTTTAAAAGAAAATTCGCATAAAATGAAAAGAAATTCGCGTGATTTTTCTGAGATTCGCATAAAATGAAGGAAAATTCGCGTAATTCTTCTGAAATTCGCATAAAATGAAAAGAAATTCGCGTAATTCTTCTCAAATTCGCGTAAAATAAAGAGAAATTCGCATAAAACAAAAAGAAATTCGCGTAAATCGCGCTAAAAATCTATAAAAAGAAAAGGCCCCCTCAGGAGCCTTTAGGTCGCAACCCAGCCAAAAGGCTAAGAGTTTGCAACGCGATCGGTGATCTATATACAGAATAACATATTTTTGCTAACGTGTCAATTTGAAACAGGCGCAACATCGCGCTTGTATTCGTCCAAATCTTGATTATTCGTCCAAAAAGGTGTATAATGTGGACGAATAATAAAATGCGAAACAAACAAAAGGAAGAAGGAGGGCTCTTATGAGAAACTTTGACTATACAACATTAGCAAATAAATTATGGGATGCCGAAATTCTATCTTTGGTTGCAAAGATACACGAGTGCAAAGGGCGACAAAACTTATTTGTGCAGCAAAAGCCTGTTGCCCTAGAACGATTGGTGCAAGTCGCACGGATTCAAAGTGCAGAATATTCGAATAAAATCGAGGGAATTGTCACCACTAGCACTCGCATGAAACAGCTTATGGCAGAAAAAACAACGCCCAGAAACCGTGATGAATGTGAGATTATGGGTTATCGCGATGTGCTAAATACCATCCACGAAAGTCATGATTTTATTTCTGTGCAACCGACGCATCTGCTGCAATTACATCGAGATATGCTCAAACCAGCAGGGCTTTCGTATGGTGGGCAATTTAAGAACGTGCAAAACTATATCAACGAGATGCACCCAGACGGCACACAAATCACACGCTTTACGCCAGTTGCGCCATACGATACCCCAGCAGCTGTGCAGACAATTTGCGATAGTTACACCAGATCGCTTGCATTAGAAGTAATCGATCCGCTGATTTTAATTCCCGTTTTCATTTGCGACTTTTTGTGTATCCATCCATTTAACGATGGCAATGGGCGTATGAGTCGATTGCTGACCTTGCTGTTGCTCTATCAAAACGGATACGAAATCGGTAAGTATATCAGTCTTGAAAAACAGATTGAGCAAACCAAAGATGTGTATTGCGATGTGTTACAAAGCATCGACGCAGGTTGGCACCAAGAGAAAAACGACCCTACACCATTTATCAAGTATATGCTGCAAGTAATTTTGGCAGCATACCTTGCGTTTGAAGAACGCGTCGGTTTGGAGAGTGCGAGTGACGCAAAGCCCAATGCGTACTTGCTCGTAAAGCAATACGCCACAGAAAAGCTTGGTAAGTTTACCAGTAGTGATGTAATGGAAGCCTGCCCAGCGATTGGGCGTTCGGCGGTATTGGCAGCAATGAAAAAGCTACTGGACGAAGGTGTCATTGTAAAACACGGTGCAGGGAAAAACACATTTTATGTGTGCGCTAGGTGAGTGCGAATGACCGTAAAATAAATTTAATAGTGTAAAGATAATAACCCCTTATTTCAAGATAGCGCGTGATTTTGAAATAAGGGGTTGTTTTATTGGGTGTTATTTAAAGAGGGCAGAGCCGAAACATGTGATTGATAAAATAAAAAGAAGTAAAATGAGAGATGGGAGAAATCACTGGATGTGGTGCTAAGTCAGTTGAAAAATTTAGAGCTTGACTCATGACAGAGTAGATGAGATAGTATTTCATTAGCAAAATCCATTATGATAAACTTGTGTGAAAATTGGCGAAGTGCTATACTTAATTTGTAAAATTATAATTTTTTATAGGTGCAAGTAGTTGAATGAAAGGTGAAATATGGGCATTAGATTAACAGGACTTAGCACACCCGTTGGTGGAGCTTCATGGGAATACACAGGGAAAAAGCCAAGATTGGATGAAATGGATATGATTCCTAGTAGAAAAATAAGAGTATTTATTAGTTCTATTTGTGGCCTCCCCAAATATGACAAGATTCGTGAAGAGTTAAAAAATCGTATTGAGCGGACACAGCTAGCTACGGTTTATCTTTTTGAAGATGAAAACGCATCGTCGCTATCGGCGGGGATGCACTATATTTCTGAGTTAGAGGATAGCGATATTTGCGTTTTTTTGATAGATAACGCGGATGGTATTTCAGACGGAGTGGCAAAGGAAATTGATGTTGTAAAAAGAAATAAGATTAAAGCCTTATATTATTTTTGTGACGAACAATCAAAAGAGAAAACAATGTTAGAGAAAAGCTTGATAGGAGCTTGTTTTGCAAAGACAAAAACGGTTCAGCAGTTTAGTGAGTTAAGTGAAAATGGTGCAAAAGGATTCATCGACGACATAGTGCGTGTATATCATAACTATTGTCGAGATAGAATTTCCGAGACTCAAAGTGTACTGGAAGAGTCACAAAAGACCGATCTTGATAGCATCGAAAAATATCAAATGCAAACCATTCCTAAAATAATGCTTGATAATGTAGATAAATGCAGTTCATATATTTTGGCCTTTGCGGTGAAATATACTGCGTCTTTTGATAAATTACAAAAGACGGGGACAATGGATGAATGGTGTGTGCAATTTCTTTCAATCTTATTTGAAGGGCGGTCCATTAAAAATTTTAATACGTCGATGTATTTGGATGAGCTAAAGAAACAGCAAGGTGAAGAGCATTACAACATCGTAAAGATTCGATGGAGTGCAATCGAGTCGTATTTCTTAGGAGATACTAAAGGGTGCATGAAACACCTTAATGTTGCATTAGACTTAGCGAGATCTACGAATCAACCATCTTGGGTTATTAAAGATATTTTAATAGATTTGCGAAATCAACATTATGTTTACTGTGAAGAGCTAAATGTGTTTTCGGAATCAGATGCGCAAAAAGAAATAACAGATAGTGAGGACGGTCTGTACTATCCCATACTTGATCGTATTAACGATTCCATTAATGAAAAATATATAGAAGATGCTTATAAAGAACAAATAAAATCGCCGTACTCTGTTGTAATAGGTGGAAATGTAGAGCAGTATGGGCAGATGTTAGCAAGTGCATTTGTTGTAATGATGTACAATGGTTCATTAACGCATATTGTTCTGTTTTATGAGAAAATGAAAAGTTTTTTGTTTCATTTATGTTGTATGCATGATGATTGGAGTTGCCGGTTGAGTTTATATAAACTTGCGATTTTTACAGGAAACAAAAAAGAGATAACTGGATTAAAAAACACGTACCCAGAAGTTTTAAACAAATTAACATCTCAAGAGGCAAGTGAAATTATGCTTTTTTGTGAAAATCATCCAACGAAGCATAAAAGGATCAAACGTCGTTTATTGGCATTTGCAACAGTAGGATATTATTTAAGTGATCAAAAATTTGTGAGTTGTGAAAAGACTTTTTTTGCAGATGTTGACGACTGCCTAAAAGATAAAATATTAATGTTAGCAGTTGGCGATCGTATTTTTGATGCACTTTCGGGGGTTGCACACCGTGTAATGCAAGAGAAAATGAGTGCGGTATGTTGTGGTTTTATGGAGCAGCATTATTGTCGTTGGTATACTAATATGTTTGAGTTTATAGCTCAACATATCAAGTTGCAAGAAATGAGTGAACAAGCTGCGAAAGAATTGGTAGATAAAATATCTTTGGTTTTGGAAAATGAAAAAGAGCGAGGTGCAATGAGCAGAGAACCTCGTTTTCTTGCAGTTTTGCGGAAGCAAAATACTGAATTAACGCAGTGTTGGGAAGAAAAAATTATTCAGTATTTTCCGCAATATTTTGAGAACAATTATAAGTTGGTTGCATTCCCTAATGACGATTGTTTGGGAAAAATTACGCGAGGACTAACTTGCATTAAGCAGAGAAATAAACAGCAGGGTAAGGGTGGGATATACTATGGGTACGCTATACGCGAAATAGAGAGGATCCGATTGTTACTGTTAGATAATGATTTGGTCATTGACAGTAAAACAATAGGTGAAATGGTATCGGTGGTATCGGAAACGCTTTTGTATTCAAAAGAAAGTGTGTCAGTAAAACTTGACGCAATTATGCTATTAATATGCATAGCAGTAAAATATCCAATAGACTTGGAGCAGAATCGTGCTGCGTACGAATATATTATACAACAAAATGAATGGATGGAATTGGGTGTGAGCTCCATTCTTTCGTCCAACATTGACGGAATATCATTAAAAATAGGCATGGAGTTTTTGCGCATGTCAATAGGGGAAAGCATATATACAGAGCTATTACAATTGATGCCATATATAAGAAATGATATACCAACGACAGAAACGGTTATACATTTAATTGCAGAATACTTAGATGTTGGGAGAAATATAATTTTTTCTGCAGACGTGATGTCAATAATTTTGCAGAATGTTTTGCAATGGCTTTGTTCGGAGAATTTAAATATAAGATGGGAATCGACGCGCATTCTCGTTTTTTTGTTGAGAAATAAAGAGTATCAAGATTTGATTAATCAACAGTTGATCAAATTAATAGAATCTGAGAGCGTAGAGATAAAAACGTTAATTATGCGACAAATTAATGGAGAGGAGGGAATTTGTGAAAACACAAGAGCGTATATTTTTTCAAAGTGTAAGGATGATGCGAATTTCGTGGTACGGAAAGTACATAAAGAGTTAACAGGACACGAGTTGTTAAAAGAAGCAAGAAATTAGTGCGAAGTGCACATGTTTGATACGTGGAGGATATTTTCGTTTCTAATGGTCTTTGACCAATTTCAATATCTTTGTCCAATTTCCCATATAGCTATCTCCCCACCTTTGTGATATTGTACTTGTTACAAAAAACAAAGGAGGTCAATATGAAAATCTTAGATGAGCTATACTACGGCAACATAAATCCCAATGGCAAATGCTATACCGACAACAAAAACTACCAAGACGCAGCACAGGTGGTCGCCGAGCGAGAAGAACAGCTGGTACAGTTGCTCACTGGCACCGAGAAAAAACTGTTCCTAGAATTTGTGAATCACTACGGCACGATGAATGGCGAGATGGTGTTAGAAAACTTTAGTATGGGATTTAAGCTGGGCGCACGGTTTGGCTTAGAGATATCAGATGAAGAAATCGCCAAGATGTTTAAAACCATGTTTTAACGGCTGAAACATATCGTGGAAAGAGTGTAAAAGGTGTTGTGATGGAACAGAACAAGGAAAAGCTGAAACAGTCGGTGTTAGATCCAACAATTTCAGCAAATATGGATGCGTTAAGCCCAGCGCAAAAACAAAACAGTCTGGACTTTGCAGATGCGATGAATAGTATTGAGGGTTTGCCCATCAGTGATGAGATGCGCGTAGATTTAGATGCATGGCAAGTGGGCGAGTTGTCATTTTCTGATGTGGTGCAAAACACATTGCGAAGGCATGGTTTCCTAAAAGACTAGACGGGAGAAATCAGTAAAGTGCAATGTTTTATGTTCCCGACATATAAGTCGGGAACAAAAATTTTATAATCTTCAAATATCCCTGCGAATATTATAAGTCCACTTATGATATTTGCAGGGGTATTTTAATGTCTACCAAGAATTTTTTGGCAAAGTGTTCTTCTAGCGTGAAAATCCCTCTGCGAATTGCAATAATAAGGCCGTTTTTAGCCCCCTTATTTCAAAATAACGGCCTATATTGAAATAAGGCATCGTTTTATCTTCTGTTATTTCAACGAGTTTTTCAACCAGATGAACGCATTATGTGAAAAGAAAAAATTTTTTCAGAAAATAGGGGTTTAGGTGAAAAAATAGCGCGCGACAAAAGAGGCGTATAAACGTTGAAAATATTTCTGCCGACACGAAAAAGCAAGTTCAGATAGGGCGATTTGACACGAAAAAGCAGGTTCAGAAGTGCTAGTTTGACACGAAAAGACAAGTTCAGCAGGGGGCGCAATCAAAAACGAACCATATTCCCAAGGCAATACAGAAAGAATGCGCGCTATTTTCAAACGAATAACATCCCTACTTAACTACTCCATTTATCCCCAATGGTGCCAGTAATCAAACAGCCTACTTTCACAGTAAGGCTAACACCCCATCCCAGCAGTTAAACTCAAAAACTAAGGCAATGCTGCCAGTAAACTCGGCTGAAAACGCGCCCTACGACCTTCATGGCAATATTTTATTATTGATAAATAAAAAACCCCTCAACAAAAAACATGTTGAGAGGTCAATGCATTTTTTCCACTGCTAGTAGCGCAAATGGGGCGAATCCATTCAAGGGATTATGAAGTAATGAAAGCCGCTTTAGTTTTCGTCGGTTAACGGCATTTGTTCCGTTAGTCGATCTTTATAAAAATCTAAAATGTTAATCAGTGGCAATTTAATGCTCCCCGAATAAAAGGAAAGCGCGGTCATGGCTTCAATTTTGCTGCGAGCGATGGAATATAAGCAAGCGGCGCCATTTACTAAAAGAAGTTTTTCAAATTCATCTTTTCCAACGCTGATAGGTGCAGAGAAGCATCCTTCTATTAACAAAGAGATAATGCTAGGAGTTGAAGCGTCAGAAGATATAGTGACTTCCGTTTTCAAGAGAACAGTTCCTTGGAAAGTGCTCTCGGTAGATTCGATGGTTCCAACTTCGACATCTAGACCCCATGTTTTTTCGGTGTCGTCTTCAATTTTGATGTGTGAATTTGTGATTTGAAATTCTTTGATGTAATCACCGAGATAAGTAAAATCAGACATGAGTTGATTAAATTTCATTGAGCAAGGCCCTCCTGTAGTGTATCGCGTTTTGAGCAAATACGTAAAAGAGTTGTGCGGTTGTTTGAGGATGCGCCCTGCGACGAAGATGCAATCTTAATAGGCGTTCGAGTGAAGTTTTGCCCGCCGCTAATGCGAAGAGTCTCTGTAATACTAGGTGAAAACGTTAAATTTAATTTTGTGCAAATTGCATTTAAAGTGGAAATAGTAAAGTTGTATTCGCCGCTTTCCCATTTGGATACCATACCTTGAGAAACGCCCATCATTGCAGCAAATTCTTTTTGATTCATACCCATTTCTTTTCGTTTTAATTCGATTTTCAAGGCAACATGTGCGAGCATTTTAATGTTTTTGATTTCTTCTTCCGTAAGACCGTCAAACAACCAATCGCTGGTGGATGCATTTTTTAATTTGTCTTGTAGACTCATAAAAGAACCCTCCTATATGGTGTGAATTTTAATATTATAATATGTTTTGTGAGCGTGATCAATCATTGAGCAACTTCCATCGTGACTGAGCTACCGAAATAGCATTAGCGTAGTCAGAAGATGACTTTTCCTTAAAGGCGGTAAGTAAAATGATATTTTTGTCTTCAACGCAAACATATAAAACTCTGGGGTTTAGTTTGGATTTTGGGTATCGAATAGCATAAATGGTTGGGTCAGCATTTAGTTTTTCAAAATGATTGGAATGTAATGCTTCTTGTGGGTTTTTGTCCAAAACGGCTAATCGACCAATTAGCCACTTTTGATAACGAGGAAACGGTTCGGATAGTTTCCACTTTTCATCCGTTATGGCTTTAAATTCTTTTCGAAAATAATCGACTTCGTAAATGTTTTCAAAACCTTTTGTTTTAACGATGTTCAAATACTACATCACCACTTTTACAGTCATTATATTACATATAAGTAATATTGTCAACTGCGACGAGAATTATTCTAAAAAAGATTTATGTGAGTGAAAATATAGTTGTTGAAAAGATATCGGGATAATTTGATAAACACGCAGCAAGCAAATGTTAGCAATGATGCCGTTGCTCAACTACCCCGTTTCGCCCCTGTTGTAACAGCGATGAAAGCACCTTAACCCCTCGGTAGGGGTAAGACCCCACCCCAGCATTTTAAATCGAAAACTGAGGGGTCAGACAGCGGTGAACTCGGCTGAAAACGCACGCTACGCCTCATGCACCAATTTCTTTTGAAAAAACGAAATCATATGCGCACCATTCCCCAAAACACCCCGTCGAGAGCAGGCGACGAACACTGCCCGACGCTTTTTCTATCAAAAGAAGGGTAGTACCCCCACCCCCTAAATCAAACGAAAAATAGCAGTCCGCAGACACCTCCAAACGCCCTCAAACGCGATGGTACACAGGCACAGCGATCCACCCCATAAATCTGAAAAAATAAAATACAAATCGCAAAGCAAGCCGCGCTTACCCATGCAAAACTGCAAGGGAAGCGCGGCTTGTTTGGTTTGTAGAATTAGAATAAACGGCCGATAAAAACTTATGTTTCAGAATCAACCTGTGGTACTTCGGATAAGCATTGTTCATCAGCACCTGTTTCGGTGACGCTACGCTCGACCGCACTCGCTAGGCTAGGCGCAATAGTATCAGCAGTATCACCATCAGCATCCATGCTATCAGGTGGATACAATAAGTCGTCTTCATCGTCCAACCCATCGCCACAGCCTACGTTCCGTAATTCATACCAAGCGGTCAGCAAAGCGGATTCCTGCGCAATCACCTCATCGGCACACCAGACCACAGACTTATACCCAAAGCGCAAATCATTTTGTGCCTCACGTTTTGCATCCGCAATCAAGCATTGCGCAGCAAACCAGTTTTCCCGAAACGCATATAGCTCGCCTAAATTGCCTTTTAGGTTTTTCATAATACGCTTAACCGCTTTGGTCACGCCATCTACGCTCAAGCGTTCGATCATGCCGATTTCTTCCATCGTCGTATACGGATAGCCGAACACGCCGTAGTGCCGCCCAAGAATGTTTTGCTCGCGTTCACTCAGATCGAAAAATCCGTGCTTCAGCTGCTCCATCGTCATCTTTTGGAGAACCTGCAGTTCGGGCGGTTGCTCTAATTGCCCCATCCGATAAATATCTGCCTGCCGCTCCGCACTGTCCGCCGAGGCTTTGCCAGTGTCGCGCAATACATCGCCCATGGGGCATAGCTGCTCCGAATAATCCAAATGCTTTTGAAGCGCCTTTGTCGCCGCATGTAACAGGTAGGGGTAAATATAGGTCGTCAGCTTGGCGCGACTTTCGCAATATTCTTTTTTTCGCAAGAGCGTCACAAATGCAAGGTGCATCTCAGCGCAAAGCTCTCTCGCAATATCTTTTGGCAACTGCTTGCGTGGTCGCTGAAATTTATCGATGGTATTGTTGGCGATTTTATAGAATAAGCCTTTGTTTTGTTCGCAAAGCAGCCCAAGGGCATCGTCATCACCAGCGAGGTACTGCTGCATAAGGGTTTCGTTCGATACCGCAGGTGCGCTGGTGGTATCAGGCTTTGGGTCTGCCGCGCTGTTTGTGCTGGGGGCAGATGCCGAGTTGTTTGTATAGCTTGTCAAGGTCTGTCTGTTCTCCAAAATCTAAGTAAGGGGTTGCTTGGGTGGTTGCGTGGTAATGCATTTGGGTGAGTGTTTTTTTCACCTGTTCAAATTCCTGCGTCGTAATCAGTTCGCGCTCTAGGTGTTTGCGCAGCAGAGAAAGTCGCTTGTTTTTGGTCTGATTGTAAGGGAAGTTTTTCGACTTCTCTTTTTTGATTTGTCCTGCCACCTGCGAGCAACCATATTTCGGGTTGACGGGCGACTTGCCATCGCAGTACAGGGTGTTGTAATGCTTGGTCAACAAAAAGCAACGTCCACAATGTTGACACTTTCGCACAACGTGTCCAGCTTGGATGGCGCGTAAAAAATCAATTTTGAGAATGGCAAGCACATCACCCATTTCAACGTAATCTGCAATTTCATAGCTTCCGTCTTCTGTTTGCATCGGTACGCAGTGCATGATGGTGACGGACGGTTTATAATAATCCGCGCCGCATCCCATGCTAGAAATTGGATTGACGACAGCTTTGTATGCGATGGGGGAATTGAAAAACTCATAATAGGCGCGCGCATAGCTATCTGCTGAAAGTTTAGTCAGCGGTACGATAGAGGATGAAAGAAAGTTAGAGATGGTGGCGTTGAACGCATAGATATCGTTGATAAAATCGCGGTAGTAACGCAGATGGTTTCGGAAGGTCAGCCAACGTTTTTCTGGAGTGAGTATGGTAAAGAGTGACGGCTCTTCCTCTTTGACGGTTTCTAAAAAAGAGCCAAGCATAGCGAGCTGATCTTCACCGCTCATTCCTTCGTCCACTTGCAAATGCTCAGGAAAAATATCTTGCGCAAAGGAATCGCTATCTAGTAGCTGTTTCACATCAGAAAGAATGACAACAGATTCATCTCGTATGGCACGGAATAGCTTATGTTGCATTAAGATATCATCGGCTTTGGTCAGTGTGTCATGCAGCATTTGCAGTGTTTTGGTATCTGGGATTTCCTTAACGGCTATGTAGGGCGCAAAGGTATTGCATGCATCCCGAAGAGGGGCAAACTGTTCGCGCATATTTAAAAGGTCGGTGGCAATCTCGCCCAATAAAAAGCGTTGATCATTTATTTCAACGTGATGTCGAGAGATGGTAAGTTTCGCGGTAACAAACAATGCGAGGGCTCCTTTTGTTAATTTGTTTTATCTGTCAGTTTTAATTTGTCGTGCGGAACTATTAGTTTATCGTGTTTTCCCACATAATACAAGTGTAAAGCGAAACAAAGCGAAAACATAACAAAACAGCCTAAAAAGCGACAAGTTTCGCGGTGCGGCAATTTTGCGTAGCTTCGGCAAATGCAGCTGTCACACCACCATTCACCATTTCACCAGAACAAAAAAAGGAGAACCCAATGCAAGACCTTTCCTATCCACAGCCCTACGTAATCCAAGATGGCTACCTCTGCAAAAAGACCGAGGTAGCAGGGCGCGAAGTCATCAAGCGACTTTGCAATTTCGCCCCTTACATCAAAGAAGAACTCTTGCTTGACAATGGCGCAGAGCAAATCCGCTATTTGAAAATTGGCGGTGTGCGCCCAACAGGCGAAACGCTGCCAGACCTCACCATTAGCATTGCCGAGTTCAGCGCGATGAACTGGATCACCGAACGCTGGGGTACCAGCTGCAACCTAGAGGCAGGCCATTCCATCAAAGAACACCTGCGCCATGCCATCCAAACCACAGGCGCGGTGGTCACACCGAAAAACCTATACCAACACCTTGGCTGGCGGTACGAGCACGGCAGCTGGCAATACCTCACCGCCAATTCTGAGAACTGCTTTGCCACCGACCCAACCCTGCTGAAATATAACATCCCAACCGAGTGGATGCCCACCGATGCAGGGGCGAGCCTTGGCCTATTGCATAGTGGCGTGGCACCAGAACCAGTTGTCTTTTCTATGATTGGCTTTATGTTTACCGCACCGCTGATGGAATTCTTCAAGCAGGGCGGCTTTGAAATCAAAACAATCCTTGCCCTCATCGGCCCCACGGGCAGCAAGAAAAGTACCCTCGCCGCCTTGTTCCTTTCGCACTTTGGCGACTTCACCCACGACAGCCTACCGCTGACCTTCCGCGACACCGCCAACAGCATCTTAGAGCGACTCTATCTCTTAAAAGATGTACCAACCGTCATTGATGACTTCCACCCATCCACCCGAAACGAAGAAATTGATATGACCAAAACCGCCCAGTTGTTGTTCCGTGCCTTTGGCGATAAGACAGCGCGTGGGCGTATGCGCAGTGACTTAAGCATCGCACATCCAAAGCCACCACGTGGCTGCGGCATCATCACGGCAGAGCAACCACCAGCCGTCAGCGAAAGCGGTGGGGCGCGTTACTTAAGCCTAGACGTAAAGCCCGAGCAAATCAATATGCAGACCTTGTCCGACCTACAAGAGCAGGCACGACAAGGTGCCTTTGCAAAATCGATGGCGGGGTACATTTCCTTTTTGCAAACGCATTATTTAGAGGACCACAATGCCTTTGCGCAGATGCTCAAAGAGATGCTGATTGCACAGCGTAATACCTTTCGCACCTCGTTAAGCCACGTAAAATTTCATGATAGAATTCCGGAAGCGCTCAGCTATTTGGCTGTGGGCTTTTTCTTTTTCTGTCAGTATCTCCTCGCCTGCGATTTGGTAAGCGAAGAAGAGGCGCAATGCTATCAGAGCTATTTCACCGAGCTGCTTTGTGAGATTGGTGTGCGCCAAAGCGAAAACATCAAACAAGAAACGCCTCACGAAAAGTTCCTTTCCAAACTCTCCACCCTCATCGCCAGTGGCAATCTGCATTTTGCAACAAAGGGCGGGCTAGATGGTGCGCGGCTCAGCATCGCAGGCTATCAAGACGAAGTCTATTACTATCTTATTTTTGATACCTGCCACAAGGCGGTCAAGAAACTATGTGAGGAACAAGGCGAACATTTCTCTGCCACTGCACGTGGTGTGATTGCACAGCTTGCCGAGCATGGGTATTTAGATTGCAGCAATGGCAAACGCACCCGAACCTTAAATGTTTCGGGTGGGCAATATGTAAGGGTTGCATTTTTGTCAAAAGAAAAGCTCGCACAGTTTTTAGAGGGTGCATAATTTCAAAATGCGTTACCTGTGTTACAAAATAATATTTGTCTGATGCCGTGCTGAATTTTTTCAGGGCAGCGGTGTTACAAAAAGCGTTATCGGTGACGCTTTTATCTGTTACACAGTGACGGCAGCAGTGACGGCAGCAGTGACGCGATGCAAACGCAGAAACCATTGGAACCACGGTGGTTTTACATTAAGGTGACGCGAGTGACGCTATTTTATCCCTTATATAGGCCACTTCGCAGTTACTGGGAAAAAGTAGCTTTAACGCCACAATTCACCCCCAAAAGGGTGTGAAAATAGAGCAGGAGAAAGCGAGGTGCTGTTGTGCCCCTCGCGTTGACATCGCCCAGCAGTGCTGGGCGTCTAAAGTGGCGGAGTTTCGCCGTTTATTCGAACATAATCGTGATATGCCAACGATGCATTTTAGGTGCTGTAAAATCGACTTTGTGCTGTTTTAGGTGCTGTAAAGGGCAAAAATAGCGGTGTTCAGCCGTTTATCGTGATATCATCGACGTGCAGTTGGGCAAATATCACCCCCAAAAAGGAGAAATACAAATGAAAACATCTGAGACCCCGAAAAATCTAACAGGCAATAGAGAACGCGTTGTTGCCTACTTAACGCCAACGCAAATTGCGGAATTAAGAATGCTACAAGGGAAAGAAAACATGAAAAACGACAGCGAATTTATATCCAATGCAGTGACTTTTTATAGCGGATATTTACAATCAAACAATGCAAGCACCTTTTTATGCCACGTAATTACTGATTTTATCGAGGTGTTTATTGGAAATAAATTACGTTATATTCAAACAAATTTATATCGTCTTGCAGTTGAAATCGATATGTTGATGCATTTAATTGCGGCGACTATTGATGTGGATGATAAAAAATTAGAAGCGTTACGAAAGACGGCAGAGAAAGATGTGCAGCGCATGCGTGGCAATATTAAAGTGGAAAAAGCGATGCGCTTTCAACATTCCGATGAAGCAGATGCCGATGCTTCCGAAGCCGGTTACAGATACAGATAAGGAAGTAAATAAAAAATTACGCAAAAAATATTACGTAGCGCACACCACTGCGCACCCAATCAAAGGAGATTTATGGCAAGTATCAAACAACTAAACGAACGAAAATTTAAAATTACCATCAGCAATGGCTACCTCGCCAACGGTAAAAAAATCGCAAAAGCGAAGACCATTACCGTTCCAAACGAGATCAAAAAGAAAGCAATTCTGCAATATGTGAACCACCAAGCCGAGCTATTTGAGTGCGAAGTAAAGCTAGGGTATAGCGAAGAAGCCAGCATGACCTTCCGCGCATTTGCCGAGCAATGGCTCACACGGCAGACCAAATATAAGCCCAGCACCCTCGCAAACTATGCGCGTGGGCTGACGCATATCTACCCATATATCGGCGAAATTTCACTCGAAAAACTTCGCCCGGCGGCGATAGAACAGTTGCTCGCTGGGCTGCGCACAAGGCAGGTAAACGGTAAATCCATCAAAGAAACCACCGTGCTAAAATACCGCGATATTGTCTCTGTAGTGCTTTCCGATGCCAAACGTAATCAGCTGATTTTACATAACCCAGCCCAAATGGTGCAAGGCAAACCCAAAGAACACCTCGAACAAAAGGTGCCAACCAAGGCAGAACTCGCACAATTTATCGCCGCACTAGAGCACGAAACACCATGCTATCGTGTTTATTATCTGCTGGCGATGTTCACGGGTTGCCGCCGTGGCGAGTTGTGCGCCCTGCGTTGGAGTGATGTTGTTTTGGCTGATACTGGCGCAAAAATTCTCATTCGCCGCGCCCGTACTAGAGTTGTCGGGCAGGGCATTATCGAAAGCACACCCAAAAATGGCAAGGCGCGCAGTGTCTTTTTAACAGAAGAAATGCTCAATATCTTACGCGCATATCGTGCGCAGCAGCTCGAACAGTTGCAGGTAAAGGGTGGGGCACAAAGCGAATATCTGTTCGTCAATGCGGCAGGGGAGCTGATGCAACCCGATTGCTTTACCAATCGTTTTCGCAAAATTTGCGATGCACTTTCTCTGCCCAAGGCCTATCATTTGCACAGCCTGCGCCACAATTATGTCACCACCTTGCTGCACGCAGGGGTGGATAAGCAAACCGTTGCATCCCTCGTGGGGCACGCAGATACAGGCTTTTTAGAGCGCACCTATTGCCACCCAGACGAGCAATATAAACAGGCGGCTGCCAGCTGTTTGGGTGCGGTGCTATTTGGCAGCGCGATAGAACTGCCAGAAAAAACAGCATGAAAAATAGCATAAAGATGATTTTAAAAGTGGGGCAGTAGCACCCACTTTTTTTTATCTTTGCCGAAGTTGCACAGCGTACAAACGCAAGGTCTTGTCGCTAATGTCAAAGTTTTTGCCAGCTTGCAAAAACCACTAGACGACAAGAAGTTTTTTCGATATGTTGGTGGGTAAGCGATTTCCCACGCGCATATTGGCAGCGGATTGGCATGGTAGCCAAAAGATGCGTTGTGCAATTTTAGCAAATATAAAAACGTGCGAAACAATATTCAAACATTTATAAAAAAGAAAAGAGGTTTTCCGATGGCATGCATTAAGCAAATAAGCGACCGAAAATTCAAGGTAAGGGTCAGCAATGGGTACCGCCCAGACGGCAAAAAGAACGAACGCGCCAAAACATTTATCGTGCCAAACATAGTGCCAAAGCGTGGCATTCGGCAGTATATGCTTTACACCGCAGAAGAATTTGAACGCGAAGTAAAGCAGGGTTATGGCGAAGATGCAAACACAAAATTCCGCGTCTTTGCCGAGCAATGGCTGGCGCGGCAGGTGCAATATAAGCCCAGCACCCTCGCCACCTATCGCCAAAGCTTGGCGGTGGTTTACCCATACATCGGCGAAATTCCGCTGAGCAAACTGCGCCCGATTGCGCTTGAATATCTGGTGGCAGAGCTGCGCAAACGGCAGGTGAAGGGCAAGCCCATCAAAGAAGTCACCGTCAAACGCTACCTAGAATCTGTCTCCGCTGTGCTCAGCGATGCAGTGCGCAACCGGATGATTTTGCACAATCCCGTGCAGATGTTGCCGCGCTTTGTGCTAGAATCTACCGAGCAAATCATTCCAACCACCGCAGAAATCACCGCCTTTGTGGGCGCGCTTTCGGGCGAACGTGCGCATTATCGCATCTACTATCTCATGGCAATCTACACAGGTTGCCGCCGTGGCGAGCTGTGTGCTCTACGCTGGAGCGATATTGTTTCAATGGGAACTGGCGCAAAAGTTACCGTTTCGCGGTCACGCAGTGCGGTAAAAGGGCTGGGCATCGTCGAGGGCAAACCGAAAAATGGGCGCGCGCGTACTGTCTTTTTAGAGCAGCGTATGGCAGCAATGCTGTGGGAATACCGCGCACAGCAACAGGAAAACCACCAAGCCAAAGGCTTGCCAAATGCCGAGTATCTTTTCTCTGATGAGGACGGCAACCTGCCATTTCCCGATAGCTTCAGCCGCCGTTTGCGCAGTATTTATAATCAGCTTGGCTTTTCCAAAGAGTACCATCTGCACACGTTACGGCATTATTTTGTCACGACCTTGCTGCACGCAGGGGTGGATAAAAACACCGTAGCAGAGCTGGCAGGGCATGGTGATACCAGCTTTTTAGAGCGCACCTATTGCCACCCAGAAGACACGCACAAGCAAAACGCTGCGCAGTGCTTGGGCAAAACATTGCAAGAGATGGCAGCGTTTCCATCGGCGGTAGAAAAAGAAATCCCCACCCTGCGCGTGGTGCAAGGTGGGAAATCGATGAGAACTGCGACGGATAAAACAGCGCAATATGATGCAGAAGATACGCAAGAGGCAGAACAGGTAGGGGCACTGCACACCCACTAAGCCCTCAATGTTACAGAGAGAACAGGGCTAAAAAAGCAAAGAAAACGCCGTGTTACAAAAGCGATTTAGTGCTTATGTAGAATCTCTCGCCCAACGCAAAAACCTTGCCCGATTCGCTAGACTTGTGCAATTTTCTTCGGTATGTTGGTGTCGTTAGCACAGTAGAATACACCGCAACCGAAAGGAAGTCAAGATGAACGCAATCGAAAAAATGCAAATCGCCCAGTCAATGCAATCCACGCAATCCGCAGAATTAACGCAAATGGAGCTTAGCTTCAGCGCACCTACCCCACAAGGCGCACGCGAGGTCAACGTCATTCTATCCTGCCCAATGGGGTGGGATAGCAACGGCAGACGCATCCCAGCCTTAGAAAAAGTCATGCCTGTCCCTGCAAAATGGGTGGCACAACCAGACGGAAATAATGCAGACACCGCGCCAAATGCAACAGAAAACCCCACCCAACCCCAAACAAAAGCAGAGCAACGCGCCACAAAAATTGCAACCCATCTGGAATATCAAGCGTGGCTACAAGCGCAAACCGAGCAGTTCCACGCCGAGGTCGCCGCACGCAAAACACAGCCCATCACCATAGAAAGTTTTGCACAGCGGTGGTATGCCAGTGTTGAAAAGTTCGCCCAACCGCGCAAAGAAATCGACCTTGCCTATATCCTCCGTGCCCTTGGGCGGAGCCATCTGCAAAGCCTCACACCGCAAGTTATCCGTAAATTTTACGCCACCCTCGCAGCCGAAACTGACCTTGCCTTCACCACACGCGAGGGAATCCACGGCACACTTTCTTCCATCTGTGGCTATGCCGTCGCGCACGGGTATCTGGTGCAAAACCCCTGCTACCACACCTTTTCGTATCAAGAAAAACCGCAAAAGCAACCGCTATTGACCGATGCCGAGGTGATAAAATTCCTCGCTTGCCTCTCTGCCGAGCAGCCAAAGCACCGCCTGTTTTTCACCCTGCTACTTGGCAGTGGGCTAAATCGTGCCGAGTGCCTCGCCCTGCGCTGGTCAGATATCCACTGGAAACGGCGTACCTTGGTGGCACGGCAACGCGTGGTTACCACAAGGGCAGGCGAGTGGATGCTGCGCGATATCCCGCCCATCTGCGTCCGCCTTTCGCAACCCACCACCGACCGACTGGCAGAATATTTTGAAACCCAAACCGCAAAAATAGAGGATGGATTCATCTTTGCGCAAGCCTGTGGCGCGCCGATGTGTCCGTCCTCTTTTACCTATCGTGCGCGATTGTTGCGCCAAAAGCATGGGCTAACTGGCCTCACCATCGAGCGACTGTATCACTATCACCACGCGCTGCGCAAAAAAATGTCGCTTGGGCGTCTGCAAAAGAAACTGGGGGTGTAAGCAATGGCAAGCATTCGCAAACGTGGCAACAGCTACCTAATCGTGGTGTCTATGGGGTACGATGCCAACGGCAAACGCCGCAAATCAGCGCAAAAAACAGTGAAACTACCGCCTGATTTAACCCCCAAACAAGGCGAGCGATGGCTGCAAGAACAGGCGATTTTGTTCGAATCTGCCGCCAAGCGTGGCGATACCATGCCGGCGTTATCTGCCCTGCAAATCAGGCGATCGCCACAGACGCAGACCGAAAAAACCATCACCTTTGCCGATTATACCGCGCATTGGTTTGCCGATATTGCGCCCTACAAACTCGCCAAAAGTACCATTGCACGCAACCACATCGACCTTGCCCGTGTGCTGCCATACATTGGGCATCTGCATCTAAACACCCTGCGTGCCGAGCAGTTCCGCCAGATGTATCAGCAGCTGCGGCAAGATAAAAACAAGCAAACGGGCGAGCCGATTTCAGAAAGCACGGTAGAGGGCATACACGCCGCTGTCTGCACCGTGCTCAGCAGTGCGATGGAAGAGGACTACCTCGCCCACAACCCTGCGTGGCGCACCTTTCGGCGGCAGGTGCGCCGCCCCGAGCGCGAGGTGGCAAACCCCGAAACCCTGCAACAGCTCATCGGCATTTTAGAAACACAGCCCATCAAATACGAGGTGTTCTTCAAGCTGATTTTAGCCTCAGGCATCCGCCGTGGCGAGTGCTGCGGGCTCAAATGGTCAGACATTCATTTTGACGAGCGCAAAATCCACATCCAGCGCAACACAGTCAAGGTCAACGGCGAGGCGATTTTCACCAAAGCCCCCAAAACAACCGCAGGCGACCGATGGGTGTATTTCTCGCCAGAGCTCGGCACGCTGCTCACCCAGTATCGCGCGTTCTGTGCCGCACGGCAGGGTGTGCCAAACCTCGCTCAAATGCAAGGCCGCTACCTGTTCCAAAAAGAAAAGCAGAACAAACCCATGTCGCCCGACACCTTCACCCAGCGGTTCAATCAAATCCTGCGTGAGAACGGCCTGCCGCAAGACCTCAACGTGCACAGCCTGCGGCATAGTGTGGCTAGCGTGCTAATCGCCAACGGCACAGATGTGGCGACGGTTTCAAGCCTGCTCGGACATGCGCAGGTGAGCACCACGCTGGATATTTATGCCCATGCGTTTGATAGTAATAAGAAGGCGGCGAGTGAGCAGCTGCATAAAGGGTTGGGGGTGTAGGTGGTGGCTGTGTGAAAGAAGAAGTCGGAAAAAGTGCGGTAGAATAAGGGTTTTGCAAGGGGGGAACGATTTGGGCACCCCCTTTTTGGTGGGGTGAGAGAAAGGGTGTCACGAAACGCGACACCCTTGGTGTAGGGGGCATTAAAACGGTGCGCCCTGTGGAAAAGCGAAAGAAAAGTGGGGGTGACCGATTTGGTCACTCCCGCTTTGACTGGTTTTGTTACGGTTTGTATGTGTGTGGAAAAGGGTAGAACGAAACGTTCTACCCTTGGGGTAAGGGAGCCCTGTTTTAGGGCACCCTTTGAAATTTTATAGTTTAGGAATAAGAGAATGATTGTCAATCGTATTTCTACGAATATCCCATTTTGCAACTTTCATCTTTTTAATTGTTTTTCCAGTGCCAAAATTCAATAAATCTTCTCTGTTTAAAATAGTCAAAACTTTTTTTAAGCTACCAAGCCCAGCAGACGATAGCAAGTAAGCTTCTTGAGGATTGCATAGTCTGCAATAGACTAAAAGCTGCCCTAGATTTTGAAGTGTTAATTGAGTCTTTTTTGCTTCGATGAAATAAATTTCTGCTTTGTTATCCCAAATTACCATGCCTAAAACATCGATTTCTATTTTTAACCCTACGGTTTGAGGATAATATTGAATGATGCCATATTGCTCTAAGACGGCATCTAAATTAACAGAGTGACAATCAACAACAATAACATTGCAAGTCGTGCGAGAATATTTATCCTCTAAATATGTTTGCAACCAGTTGCACATTCCTGCGTATAGTTCAGTTTCTCTTGCGACATTATTCACCATAGCCGAGTTCCCTTGCTAGTTCTGTCCATGAATCAAAATGCCTACCTCTTATAGTTGCAGGTAAGGATTCATCGCTTTCCATTGGATGAATGGGTTTGACTTTCCTTCTGATAGGTTTTTCCCAATAGAATTTATGGGTTTTGTTTTCGTCCAGAAATTCGAGCAATTCATCAGAATAACGTTCCAACGCTCTTTGTTTATGCACGATATTAAATCCAATTGGGATGAATTCGTTTGCCCAAACTTTCACTTGATGTTCTTTTTTCCAATAATAAGGTTTATTTTCATTGTATTTTTTTAAATTAGAGTCTCTGAAATTAGGGTGACCAAAATCAATTGTCTGGACAGGAATATCTAACGATTTTAACATAGTGGCGATATCTATAACTAATTGCCAATTTGCAGGGATTTCAATATACACTCTATGACAACCGTCTTGCCCGAAAGCAAGATTGCTCTTGCGAATATAGGCAGTTACATCTGATATTCCGCGCAGTAATTCTTTCTTTTCATCGGTTGTGATATTGAATAAGTCGGGGCTCATAGTCATAGTTGAATGATGGACACCACTGCCAATAAAACGCATGATTTCGCGTATTGTGTAATCTTGATTGCTTTTGGTGAAAGATATTTGCGTAGCACGATTGGTTTGGGCAATTGGCAGAGAAATTCCGATGAGAGGTTCGATAATATTTCGGATGTTAACCAAGCTGCTTTGTACATAAATTGCAACTTCTCGACCATCATCATCGGTGAGGTTTTTATGAGGAAGTTCTATTGTTACAGTGGTAGTATCGGTGTTTCGTTGTACCTCACCGTTGCCTAAAATCATTCCAATTAAATACGCCATTTCAACATTCATTGTTTTACGTCTCCTTGCTTATATGTGTGCAATTGTTCGTATATTGTATCCGCAATCGATTTTGCCATTAGAGGTGGTACGGCATTGCCAATTTGTGTTCGAACGGCAACTTTTGTTCCGTAAAATATATAGCTGTCATCAAATGATTGCAATCTAGCGGCTTCTCTAGGGGTAATAGCTCTATTCAAGTATGGATGATTATTTGTTCCGTTGGATGCAGCATCAAATCTTGTGTCTATGGTTGGGGAGGGTTGATTCCATTTTAATCGTCCCCATGTTGAATGGAATTGTTGTTTTCCGTGTAATTCTTTAGGTAAGCACTCTCTTCCTTTTTCGGGTGGAATTTGACTTAATTTGTCAATTGCAATTTGAGCATGATTAGATGCTTTGTGATTGTATAATTTAGAACTACCAGCTCGCATTAATCTTTGGTATTCTGAAGTGGCTTCGGTTGAATAGCTTTGTTCAAAAGAACCTTCGCTTGAGTGTAAATATGATAAGTCTCCAATAGCATCTCTAACGGTTACTGTTTTATGTGTGGGCGTTGGGAGTTCGATTTTCATTTGTTTGCAGCAGATAAAAATAGCACGTTCTCTGGTTTGTGGCACGCCGAAATCAGACGCTTTTATAATGCCGACCTCAACGTTATAACCTAGATTTTTAATCTCTGAAATAATTTGTTCTTTGAACCACCCCTTGGATGTTGATAATAAACTTTTTACGTTTTCAATTACAAAAACATCGGGTTGCAAGGCATCTACAAAACTAAGATATTCAAGGAATAGAAAGTTTCGAGGGTCATCGAGACCAAGTTTTTTACCTTTTAAAGAGTAGCCTTGACATGGGGGGCCGCCAACAATCATGTTTACCCCGTGTTGTTTAGATAAGGCAATAATGTGTTCTTTGATATGGGCATCACGAATATCGCCTGAAACAACTTCTACATCGGGCATATTCTTTTTTAGGGTTTGTGAATATTTTTCTTCTATATCTAAGGCTACCATGGTTTGGAAGTGTGGGTTTTTGTGCATCCCGTAAGACATTCCGCCTGCGCCACAAAATAAATCTAATATCTTAAAAGTCACTTTTTGAACACCTCTTATTTTGTATTAAAATACGTTTAAAAATTTCTTTTCCGTTGATTTTTGGTTTGAACAGATCAAACTTATTGTCTGAACCATGATTTGCTTCACCTATAATTTCGAATTGTTCGTCATTATGATATTTAAGATAGGTAAGGGGAACGCCCATAATGCCAGGATAATCCATTGGAATGTCCGCAACTCTTGATACATTAATAGCATTGTAATTGTCATAGGACGGATATTTCGTAGGGGAATAAAGAGCTGTCAGGACTAAGTTTTCGTGACGTCTGCTTGTATCTAAATTGGTTAGCCACATTGCATTTCCTAAGCTGCGCCATTTTTGACCTGTTTCGTCAATCCAAAAACGAGTTTTTCGCGGAGCTGTTGAAGGTGGGACTTTAAAAGCCATGTCGCCGAAATGATAGCCAATCCAGACTTGACTATTTTTAATGTAAGGGAAAACTTCTTTATAGGTAATAGCGTTTTGGTTGCTAATTAGTAAAAATTTCTTGTTATGCGTCATTATCAGCGCAAAAAGTTCTTTAAATTTCGAAAAAGGTGGATTTGTTACTATTATATCAGCTTCTTTTAAATATTCAATGCACTCATTGCTTTGAAAGTCTCCGTTTCCAGCCAATAATTTAATATTTGCAGATGTTTGTAAAAAGTTTGCAATGTCTGCATCGTTGATTTCATCTGACTGATAAAACATTTTTTCGATAACCATGACATATGCAGGAGGAGCATTCTTTTCGTCTGGTTGAGAGGTTTTCTGCACAAATTCTTTGGCGATTCGGGAGCCTGCAAATGAGGTGCAAATTAATTTTTTTAACTTTAATGTGTTGAAATGTTTTAGGAAATATTTTGAAAAAGCAGATTCATAAGGATCGTCACAGTTGCATAATACAATTTTTCCGTGAAATTGAGTAGTGTAATGACATAGCTCTTTTTCGATGGTTTCATAGGAAGTGTACCATTCATCGGTGTCTTCGGAATGCTTTGCTTTATTTAAAATGGAATTGCCTTTCATTAGGGGGTCTCCTTGTTTTAGTAATTGTTTTTGCTGATTTGTGATGAGGTCTCAGATAGCAAAGGCCATTGAGAAATAAATTAAGTAGTAGTGAGCTTATTCCAATTATAGCCTTCGGGGAGTACCATAATACGGCGTATTGCGGTAAGAGCAGAAGGATTGTCGCTTAAATATTTGCAGATGTCGGGTGGAAGTGAGTTTCTAGCGATTCCAGCTAAATTATAAAATTGTGCTCTTTCGGTTTCGTTTAAGTTTAATTGTGTTTCCCATGTTTGTAAAATTAAAAAATCAGGTGGATAACGGCGGTCTTTTTCAATATCACAAACATAAGGAATGCTTACGTTGATTTTCTTTGCTAAGTCTTGTTGCCGTAAATTGCGAACTTGCCGCAGCTGTTTTAAATAAATTCCAAAAGTCATTTTGTCACCATAAAATTAACGGTTTAGCTAATATGTTAATTTTATCATATGAAAATAAAAAAAGCAATGATAGATATGCAGGAGGGGCTGCTTTATTAGAAAAAGCAGCGTTTTTTGAGGTGAAACCAGATAGAGCTTAGATATTATTTCATCAACTTGATTTTTAAAATCAAATAGACTATACTGAAATAAATTGTCGAAATAATTACATAATGAAGTTGTTTAACAAGGCAATGTTTTCTGAAATGGAGATAGCTGCGCTTGATGTTGATATGGATAGAAAATGAGAGGTTTTAATGAAAAAAGATAATGCCCTTACAAGCATAGCGCTATTAGCTACGTATTGGAATGAAAAAAGCATGGATAGTTTGACGATTTTGTCGAATTTTATAAAATATGCAGTTGGGAAAAATTTTCTTGTTGATGATGTGATAGATGTTGACGTTGTTTTAAAGGCTTTAAAGGAAGATTTTGCGTTTGAGGATTTTCCTTATAATATGTTGGAGCATATTTTAGAAAACTGTCGGGAAAAAGAATATGGCAGTTTTTTGGGAAGAAAGAAAGTCGGATATTTTTTGTCAAAAGATATTAGTGCATTTGTTGCGGATTTTGAAAAGGATCGATTGGCGCAACAAAGCGAATTAGAGCAAATTGCAAAAGCGTTGCTTCAGTATGAAGATCGGTGTGAAGATGCTAGCGCATTAGAACACGCAAAAGAAGAATTGTTTGCGTTCTTAGATTATAATGGGCTAATGTTAATGAAAAACCCAGCAAAACTAGATTTAATTCAAAGAAAAAGCAGTGTGAGCATGTATACTGTGGCGCAGTTTATTTTGGAAGAGGAACAAAAAAACAGCGTTGTTTTTGCGTATATTAATAAAGTTGCAATGGGTTCAATGCTCGCTTCTGCGATTTATATTGACAATACACCGCGAAAGTATAAGGAAGTTAGATTGGAAGGTGTCGTTTTTTACTTAGATACGGCGTTTTTGTTAAATGCACTTGGATATAAAACGGAGCGTCAAGAAAGAAGCGCTCTTGAATTGTTATCCTTGCTTTATAAAAATGATGCTCAAATAGCATGCTTTGAAGAAAATGTGCAGGAAGTAACTGATATTTTGTTTGCGTATAAATGCAGGAAGCAAAGTGGTGCAGATGAATGTTTTGGAATGACATTAGAAAAATTTGATGAGTTGGATATAGAGGCTTATCAAATTCAACTGATCATTGATTCTATTAAAGAAAAAATTGAAGCATTGGGGGGGTATGGAATAACTATTCGAACAATGCCTTTGGTGGATACCAGAGAAGATGACAGTGTAGCGTCAGATAAAAAATATATGGATTATACAGGTTTTGTTGAGCATTTACAGGCTGAGATGAAGGGATATAAGAGTGGGAACACAAAAAAACTAGAAAATGATGTAAAGGCAATCTATTCTATTAATTTTTTTCGCAATGGAGAGGTGTATGATCGTCTGTTTGACTCTTGCGCGATTTTTGTAACAACTAATAAAAAATTGGCTTATCAGGCGAATTGCTTTTTGTCATTGAACGTTAAAAATATCCCAATAGCGATAGATGATGTGAAGTTGACGGTTTTGTTATGGCTAAGTTATGCTTCATATAACAAAGAAGTTTTGAAGGATAAATTAATTGAGTATGCTAATGCTGCATTACATCCATCGCATGATTTTATAGAAAAATTTTACGAAACAATTTCAAAACTTGAAGAATTAAATATTGTGTCACCAACAGAGCTAAGGCTGCTTCGGACAAGATTGTTTTTAGAAAAAATGTGCGATAGCGTGAAAAATGATCAAAACAGGGTCAATGAGGAATCGGCAAAGAGTGTTTTAAAGGAGTTTGAGGAGACTTGCAGAAAGGAACCGAATGATAAGATAAAAGTGTTAGAACAGCAACTTGCACGGCAAAAGAAAGAGGATGCAAAGTGTGCAAAACAACAAATGGAAAACGCTGTAGAAGAAGAACGCACCAGAAACATCAGAAAGCAACGCGAAGCACTTAAAAAAGAGGCGGAAGAAAAAGCAAAACGTTGCGCAGATGTGGTAAGCAAGATAGCACTAATTGGTTTATATGTTGCATTGGTAGCGGTTGTTATAACGAGTGGGAAAAGTGTAATTAATCAATCGAATGCTATTTTGAAGGTATGTGCGGGAGTGACGGCTGTTATGAGCGTTAGCGGTGTTGTTGGCGTGATTCAGAAAAATAGAAGTGTTAAGGCTAAAATATATGACAAAGTAAGAAAATATGTGTATGCTCGAAAACATGATGAATTGTTTCGGATTTTTGAAGTGGAAGATTTGTGATTTCTAGCTTGCATGGGATTAGGGAGTATACTTGTAGGGGGCGGCTGTGAATTGTTTGGAATATGAAGACAAATTAGAAAATTTAAAGAAAGTGCTCGCTGATATGAGCAATGATGAATTTGATTTCGCTCTGGAAAAAATCAATGAGTTGGCTTGTTTAGTTTGTAAAAATAAAGATGAGCAGACAGTTTCTGCACTTCTGATATGCTTGGAAAAGCGCGTTGATGTTGATGGGTATAACCATGCGGTTTGGTATGCGTTAGCGCGAGTGAATCAAAGTGTTTCGAACCATGAAAGAGCAGAACAAGCGTACTTAAAGGCAATTAATCTTGCTCCACTAAACACGGAGTATCTTGAGCGCATTGCAAGATTTTATATGAGCGCATTTAAGTGGGAAAAATCGAGAGATTATTGCAAGCGGTTAGTTGCGTTGTTGCCCGAAAAGCAGCGCGATGTAAATGGCATAATGGCGTCAGTTTTCTATGGTTGCAGAATGTATCAAGAGGCGATACAAAACGTTGAGCTAGGCATTTGCTTTGACGATTTGCAAGTAGTTTATAAGGCAATGTATAGTTATATCGAACTGAATAAAGAAGCGGAAGTGATTACTCTTGCGGATAAAATTGTGTTAAGTGAAAATGACGCTAGTTATGGAATATTAGAACTAATCGCACAATCATATTTTACATTAGCAATGTATGATAAGGCACTTGAAACTTTTTTGAAGTTAGCGGACGGGGATTATAAGAAGTATCGCAATGATGTAGCTGCCACGTATAGCAATATGGATGACCTTGAACATTCGTTGCCGATTTTAAGAGAAATTCTATCGGAAATGCCAGATGATGTTAATGCTTTGTGCAACTATGCATTAATGATGCTAAAAACAAATCCAGAAGATAATTTTGATGAGGCAGTGCGATGTTATAAAAAGGTTTTGGCCGTGGATGGACAAAATTTTACAGCAAATAAAATCTTAGCACTAGTTTATTACGATTCTAACAGATTTTCAGACGCATATGATTACTTGTTAGAAACGTATAGGCTGAGACCTGGCGATGGCGAGCTTTTGAGAAAGGCTATGATTTGTTTGTTGAATTCAAATGATAATAAAATGGAAGCGCAGAAAGGGATCGATTTGTTTTATCGTTTGAAGGTAGGTCATAGAGCAACTGCAAATGACTACATCATGCTAGGGCTTTTTTATAGGATTTTAGGGAAAACAAAAGAGGCGATAGAGACGTCTTTGTATTCATTGGAATTAGAGCCAACGGATGCATTTTACAATTATTCTGTCGGGCGAACGTTTTGTTTTGCGAACGAGCACGAAAAAGCAATTCGATACTTTGAAAAAGCATTGTTGATAGATAGTAACACACTGGAATATTATAAAGTGTATGTAGATTGCTTGTTGACGATTGGAAGCAAGAAAAAAGCTTTGGAAATTGCTCGAAAAGCACTTTCTGTTTTAGAAAATAGTCAGACGTTAAATCAGGTTGCACTTGTTCATTGCGAGCTCGAAGAATATGATGATGCAAAATTGGAGCTGTTAAAAGCATTTGATTTAGAGCTAGAAGATACTGTGTTTAAACAGGAATTAAAAGGGAGTTTATTGTATGCATATGTTATGTCTAGAAGTGCGCAGGCATTTTTAGATTTGATGGAAACAGAGCACTATCGTTTGGCGTTTAATGATGATTTTAGTAAAGCGATGAAAGTGGTACTGAATCTGAAAATGGGGAATTATCAAGCAATTGCTGAAATACTGCCAACGATCAATGGCGGTGGATTTCCGCAACAGGCTGATGTGTTATATAAAGCTTTTTCCTTGTTTTATTTAAAAAAGGAAAACTGGAGTCAAGATTGCATTGACCTGTTAAAAAACATTGATATAAATGATAATCAGTATGTAGTATATAAAGAGGATGTCGCAAAATGTTTAGGGTTGGCATATAGAGAGCAAAAAAAGCCAGATGAAGCTTTAAAATATTTAAAAGTTGCCTGTGAAAACGGTGGAAGAAATGCAGAAAATTGGTATAACTTAGCAATTGAGCAGTTGTACTTAGGAAAAAAAGCAGATGCTGCAATTTCTATTGGAAAAGCGAATGAATGCGACAATTTTGATGAGGTAATGCCGCTGAAGTATTTTGCGGATAAGTTTGAAGGAAGTCAAGTAACGATAGAGATTCAGATGGAATTCATGCTAAACTTTTTTGAAATTCTATCTTGTGTCTGTCGTATAAAAAATATTTTAAGATATACAGATGCAATGCCCGTGTATCATTATACAAGAGTAGGGGTTTTGAAAGAATTAATTAAGGATGGTGCAAGGATAAGATTAAATAATGCCGCACATATGAATGATCCCTTAGAGGGAACTGCAATTTTCAACCTTTTGCATGACATAAAACCTGTTTTTGATGAAGTGGATAGTATAAGTCCACCAAATGTATTTTTAACAAGCTTTTGCTCTGCTGGTGATGAACTGACCTTGTGGGTTCAATATGCTACAGATGGAACAGGCTGTTCACTCGAATTAGATTCTGATTTTTTTGATAAGACAGACAATGATTTCTATCAGAATGTATACAACCTGAAGTTGGCGGATAATACTCTGCTGAAACGATTCTTTCTTCGCACAGAAAAAAGAATTGAAAATCAATTTAAAGATATAAAAGACTCTATTTCAAAAATTCGGATTGGTGATAAGGGAAGCATACCAGAAGGGATTGAAGCAAGTGTGAATTTGATTGCACAGATGGCGGACATTCCAAATGCATCGAAAGTATTTAATCTTTTTGAAAAATTGTTTTTTGAAAATCTTGCTGAGTTACCGCAAGATACATATTGCTTGTATAGAGTGGCGTATATTAATTCGGCAAATGGGGTTGTAAGTTTAAGTGCGGAAGAAAATGTTGAAATTAATGATATCTTAGAAAAGATAAATAACATTTTTCTTGCTAGCAAGCAGTTGTTAACGGATCAGGATGAAGCGCAGATAGCGAATTCGATATTTAATGAAATAATAAAAGATTTGTTGTCAGAAGTGCAATATTTATTTAAATTAGATAGTTATATGCACGAAAAAGAAGTTCGAGTTTTAAAAAGAGTTTCTATAGACAATCCTATTGTAAAAGAATTTTCCGTTGGAGATGGTTTGCCTACACTTTATATCAATCTGGATAAAGATATTCATTTTAATAGGTGTGTTTTGGGGCCAAAAGTATATCATCCAAGCAAGGTTGCTCCGGTATTGTATAGAAATGGAAAAATTGACAAGGTTGCAGTATCTGAAATTGAATATCGATAAATGTTTGAACACTATCACTGTAATTCTTTTAGAGTTAATAAAAAAGCCGCCCCAAAGGGGTTTCCAAAATGGAAACCCCTTTGGGGCGGCTTACTTTTCCCATCCACGCAGAATAGATGTCATTGCAAAAATTAAGGTGGATTTGAACTCACACGCCATTGTTTCGTTATTATAAAACAGTATATCACATAGC
>JAWXUQ010000096.1:0-8249 GCA_044426225.1 Faecalibacterium sp.
CGGGCAAGATTTTAGAGAGCAATGGGGTGCTGCTTGGTAAGTTTTGGGGTTCTAGCGATAACTCCACCGCTTGGGGCTGTGTGAGTACCGTGATTTCATCCCAGATTTTTTTTAGGTTTTGCAAAATAATATTGCCAGGGGCAGCAATCGAATCAGAGTAGCGGTGGACAGAGAGGTATACCAAAATGGCATCCGCTGCAGTTAAGCCGAGTGCGTTACCGTCAAGCATTTCAAATTGGGTGCGGAACATATAGTAAAAGGATGCGAAATTCTGGCGATCCTCTTGGCTCCATAGTTCGTTTGCGCCCTTATAGGTGGCGGTGCAAAGTTTTGCAAAGCTGCCCGCGCGGGTAAACCAGATATAGTTAATGCCAGTATAGCGATAGAAGGTTAAAAAATCATGATAAATCATATTTTCTAGGCTGCCATCTTTTTGTGGAATGATGCGCGTTACCGTACCGGGTATACTTACCGCGCCAAAATATTTTAAGACAGAAACACGTTTGTTGCCTTCTTCAATATAAAATTTGTTCATGTACTCGTATGCTTTGATGGGCACACGAATGCCCTCTTGCAGATGAATGGTGGAAAGGTTTGACCATTTATCCGAAAACTCGGTATCCGCAGGTAGGGTGGGCATAAAGCCTGCATTAAAAGCAGATTGCCGCCCACTGGTTTTTGTGCCGACAATTTGCTCCATCGGAATGTTAACAAGTCCAAGGTTTTCTTGGGTCGCGATATTTTCGATGCTAAGCATTTCATCTAGTACTTGTAAATTAGGGGAAAGTCCAGCAGAAATCCGTGCACGGTTTTCTCTGTTTGCGCGGTGTAATGCGTGGATATAATCGTCATTCGCCATAAAGGCAACCTCCATTTTGTTGCATTGACTTGGTATTTAGGAATGTTGTTTTTCTTTTAAATAAAGCGTATAATAATCACTTTGTGATTATTATACCACGAAAATAGGGAGTACGGCTATCATTTTTTGGCAAAGCATAGGATAAATTTGGCAAGTTTTATACAGAAATTATAGGTAATATAGTTGAAAAATAAAGCGTTATCGTGTACCATGAAAAGAAAGAGCAAAAAAGTGCGTCTATGCGCGGTACACAACAAGGAGGAACAAATGAAAGCAGAAGAATATCAAAAAATATATGCATGGTTTCAAGAAAATCCAATTGCACTGTGGTGTTTTCGCAGATTATACACAGGGTGCACAAGCCTTGTGATTGTGGCATATCTATTGCTGTTTTCGCTGAAAGCGCAGACCTGCTTTTTTGGAATTGCGCTGATGCAGATGATTGACTCAGTAGAGAGTGCCACAAAGTACAAGGCCGATTTATTAGCGATTTTGGTTGTCCCTGCGGCAGTGTTTTTGCTAGGTACTGTGGTGCGGGCAATCATCAATGCGCCGCGCCCGTATGAGCAAGAGGGATTTACCCCTTTAATCTATAAAAATAGGTCTGGGCATTCCTGCCCAAGCCGCCATGTCCTTTCTGTAATGGTCATTGCGGTGGTGTGGTGGCTTACCCGGCCTTCTATATCAATTTGCCTTTTGCTGCTTGCAGTGGTGATTGCTGCCTTGCGGGTGCTTGCTGGGGTGCACAGCGTGCGCGATGTAGTGGCAGGGCTGTTATTCGGTGGGATCGGTGGCATCCTAGGGCTTGTTCTCTTTTATGTGGCTTTTTATATGGTTTACTAAACGTTGCGCTTGGCAAAAAAAACACCATTTCCTTGTGCGTTTTTCACATTGTATTGTAGGGGCACTGGTGCTACAATAGAAATAATGATGTCAAACGAAAACATAACAGCGTAAACAACAAGAGGAGGAGTTTATCATGAAATTACAGACCATCCAAGACCCAGATTTTGCAGCTTACGGTAAAGTAGTAGAAGGTTATGACAATGCATCCATCATGCAGGTGCTTAAAGAAAGCACTCCGCTGCCCGAAGGTGTGGTGTATGTCGCAAGTGAACCCGCGCTAGAAGCACTGCCTGTCTTTGCACAGCTTTCGAGCAATCAGGCGGGCGGCATGCCCATGCAGATGGGCTATTGCAATGGGCACAATACCATGCTCAACTGCCTAGAATATCACCGCGATAGCGAAATCAACCTAGGCGCCACGGATTTCGTTGCCCTTGTCGCAAAGCAGGATGAAATCATCGACGGCAAGCTAGACACTGCCAAGGTAAAAGCCTTTTATGTGCCTGCGGGTGTGATGGTAGAGTTCTACGCAACCACCTTACATTATGCCCCTTGCAGCGCAAAATCGGGCGAAGGCTTCCAAGTATTGATTTTATTGCCTCGCGGCACCAATGGTGCAAAACAAAACATTACCGCTTTAAATGACGAAGATACCTGGCTGTTTGCCTGCAATAAATGGTTGCTTGCCCACCCAGAAAGTGGTGAAAGTCAAAACGGCGCGTATGTTGGTTTGACGGGCGAAAACATTAATATCGCATCCTTAATTTAAGAAAAGAGTGCGGAATAGACAAACTGCAGATAGAGAAAGGAACAAAACAATGCAAGATAAAGTGATTCGCTTTGGTGTAATTGGACCTGGTGTGATTGCCAACAAATTTGCGGATGCCGTTAGCCGCTGTGACGATGCCATTATCGGTGCAGTTGCCTCGCGCAACCCAGAACGCGGCGCAGCATTTGCCGCAAAATATGATATTCCTACCGTGCACGATACCTACGAAGCTATTTTACAAGACCCTAATATTGATGCCATCTATGTTGCAGTGCCACACAACTGGCATGCTGAACTTGCTATTGCGGCAATGCGCAATAAAAAAGCGGTTCTGTGCGAAAAACCTTGTGCCATTAACCTAGCGCAGGCAAAACAGATTATCGCCACTGCAAAAGAAGAAAACGTCCTATTCCTAGAGGCAATGTGGACGCGCTTCTTACCCGCTATGCAAAAAGCGCATGAATGGGTGAAGGAAGGCAAAATTGGTGATGTGCACCTATTAGAATCGAGTTTTGCCTTTAGCAACAATGCAAGTCCCGAAAACCGCCTATATAACCGTGCACTCGCGGGCGGTGCGATGCTAGATGTCGGTGTGTATATCATCGCATTCTCACTTGATTTTGGGCAGGGTGCGCTCACAAAATGCTCTGGTATGGCGCAGATTTCCGATACTGGTGTAGATGAAATGGCAACGTTGCAAATGCAGTTTGAAGATGGCACCATGGCACTCAGCAGCTGTGGCTTTGTTGCCAGAACTCGCCCAGAAGCCTGCATTCAGGGGAATAAGGGCTGCATTAAACTGCCCGATTTCTGGCAGGCACCTGATGCAAATCTCTATAATAACGATGGCGAAGTGGTTGAAACCTATCATGATGACCAGCCAAATGGCTTCTACCATGAGGTGAAGCATTTTGCGGCACTTTGGCGTGCGGGGGCAGTCGAAAGCCCACGCATGCCTTGGAGCGAAACCATTCGCATGGCAGAAATTTATGACGGCATGCTCAAAGAGTGGGGCATTGCCTACGAATAAAAGCGCGCAAGAATTGCGCGGATAGAGGGAACGTTATCGTAAAAAAACAGAGCGCCGTGTTGCACTTTGCAAGACTGCGCTCTGTTTTTAATGATGGGAAAGTACGCATAGGTGTGCTGCATGGTGGCAGTGCCAGGCAAGGAAAATTGCCGCGTACAAAAGAGGGAGAGAGGAGATAAGATGAAGCACTTGCTTGTGTTTTTGCGCCCTGTGGCGGGCGGCTTGCTACTAGCAGGCACACTCAAAGGGCTTGGTGCGGTGATGGATTTGCTCATCCCAACCGCACTCGGAATTTTAATTGACGATGGCATCGCCGCTGGGGATGTCGGCATGATTTATAAGATGATTGGGCTGATGTTGCTGTGCCTCGTCATTAGTTTGCTCAGCAATGGCGCAGCACATTATTATTCGGCGCGTTATTCGCAGCAAATGGGGGAATATGCCCGCAATCGCATCTTTGCAAAGGTGGGTAAGCTCACCCCTAAAATGTTAGAACAGTTTGACCGCCCAACCCTAATCACCCGCATTACCAATGACACCGAAAATATTCAGCAAGCGGTGAATATGTGTGTGCGTCCGCTCATGCGCGGGATTGTGTTTATTGTGGTGGGGCTGATTTTATCATTGCTTGTGGATGTTGGCTTGACCATTCCTATTTTTATTGGGATGTTTTTTGTGACGATTGCAAGTAGTATGGTCTATAAAATTACCCGTCCGCTTTTTCGCAAGGTGCAAAAAGGGATTGATGTACTCAATCGAGTATTGCGTGAAAATATCGATGGCATTCGCTTTATTAAAGCACTTGATAAATCAGAATATGAAATCAACCGTTTTGTGCAGCCTGTTATGCAGGTGCGCAAAAGTGAAGAAAAAGCTGGTAAGACACAGGGTGTCATACAGCCTGGGGTGCAGTTCCTTGCAAATGCCGTCATGATTATGGTGGTATTTGTGAGCGAAAGCCGCATTGCAACAGGGGAAATCTCGGTCGGTGATGTGGTCACCGTTACTTCTTATGTCAGCATGATTTTGATGGCAAGTAACATGATGCCACGCGTGATTATGATGTTAAGCCGTGCGAATATTTCCGCAGAACGGATCAATCAGGTGCTAGAATGCGATGATATCATGCAGTACGGTGAAGAATGCGCTGCCACACTGAATGAGGGTGTGCCAGAGCTAGAATTCCGCAATGTGACCTTTACTTATCCGGGTGCCCCTGCGCCCTGCTTGCAAAACCTTTCCTTTAGGTTGCAAAAAGGGGAAACCCTTGGTATTACAGGGGATACAGGTTGTGGCAAAACCACGCTCATTGCCCTTGTGCTGCGCTTTTATGACCCACAGCAGGGCACGATTTTATTCCGTGGCAAAAGCCTGCAATCTTATGATAAAGATACTCTGCGCGGGAGCGTTACCGCCGCATTACAGCAGTTCGATATGTTTGCGGCAGATTTAACGGAGAATATCTGCCTTGGCTTGCCCTTGCAAGAGGAGCCTTTTGCACAGGCGATCGCCACGGCGCAGCTTTCTTCTCTGTTTGAAACCGATGAAAAGGGTGAGCGCGTGGTGACACAGCGCGGCACCAATCTTTCGGGTGGGCAAAAACAGCGGGTCAGTGTGGCACGCACGCTATATCGCGATGCCGCAATTACCATGCTAGATGATGTCTCGGGCGGGCTTGATTATTATACAGACCAAGCCTTGCGCAAAGCAATTGCTCAAAATTATGCAGGAAAAACCATCCTAATTGCTTCGCAACGCGTCAGCAGCGTGCAGCAGGCGGATAAAATTATTGTTCTTGAAAAAGGCAAGATTGTTGGGATGGGCGACCGTGCGACATTAGAAGTCTCCTGCACAAAATACCAAGAAATGTGCCGTGTACAGCGCGCAGGAAGCGAGGCGGTATCATGTTAAAAGAGAATAAGAATGTCACGCAAGAAAAACGCAGTGCCGGCTCATTGCGGCAGCTATTGCCCTATGTGTTACCGCATTGGGGCAAGCTAGCTGTCATGATGGCATGCATGGTGGTTTCTAACATTGCAGCCCTTTATATCCCTGGGCAAATTGGTGTGGTCATTGATATGATCGCTGTCCAAAGCGCAGGTGTGGGGCAGCTTGTGCTCTTTATGATTTGCGCAGCAGTGATTGCATGGGTGTTGACCGCATTGCAAAATGTTCTTGCTGTTTCGGTGGGGCAGTCGGTCATTTCTGCGTTGCGGCATGACCTATTTGCCCACATGGCACATCTGCCTGTTTCCTACTATGATGGGATGAGCAAAGGCAATTTGATGAGTATTATGGTGACGGATACGAGCAACCTAAGCGAAACGATCTCGACTGATTTGGTCACCTTGGTGACAGGCTGTGTTACGATTATTGGCGCAAGTATCATGATGTTGCGCATCAGCCCACTGATGACCCTTATCTTTATGGTGACAGTGCCCATGATGTGGATTGTGACTTATTTCATTTCAAAAAATGCCCGCCGATTGCACCATCAGCGCAAGGCTGCTTACGGTAAAATGTGCGGCTATTCTGAAGAAATGTTAACTGCACAAAAAAGTGTCTTTGTCTATGGGCAAGAGGAAGGCAGCTATGCCCGCTTTGCTGCGCTTTCGGGCGACCAACGCACCAAGGGCACCAAGGCGGAGTTTTGCTCTAGCCTGATGATGCCCGCCATGAATGCCATCACCAACTTAAACTATACCCTTGTGGCGGCCTCTGGTGCCTTTCTTGCCTTGACGGGGGTGGTATCAATCGGTAATATCTCCTCTTTTGCGCTGTATTCCAAAAAGTTTGGTGGACCTATTTCGGATGCATCGAATATCATTGGCATGTTACAATCGTCCCTTGCGGCATGTGACCGTATTTTTGCGGTACTGAATGCACCCATCGAGGAAACTAGCGGCGGGGCAGAGCGTTCCGCTGCCATTGCAGCGGTGCAGGATTGTGCGCAAACAAATGCGGATAGCGAGGTGCAGAATAGTGGCAGGATGGCAACAGAAGATACAGCGCTGCAAGCGTCTGCCGCTGAGGGCACTGCGTGTAGCGGGAAAATCGAATTTTCCCATGTTGCCTTTGCGTATGACCCCGCAAAGCCTATTTTGCGGGATGTCGATTTTACCATTCAGCCCGGGCAGAAGATTGCAGTGGTTGGCTCAACAGGGGCGGGTAAAACAACATTGATTAGCCTGCTGCTGCGCTTTTACGCGGTGACGGGTGGCGAAATTAAAATTGATGATATTCCCATTGAAACATTGCCGCTTGGTGCGCTGCGCCGTCGTTTTGCGATGGTGTTACAGGATGTATGGCTGTTTGATGGCACTGTCTATGAAAACATCACCTATGCCATGCCAGAGCATGACCGCTCACGCGAAAAGGTGCGTGCCCTTTGCCGCGAAATTGGTGTGGAAGAAATGATTGAACAGCTGCCCGGCGGGTATGACTGCTATCTGCGCAATGATTCCACGGCGCTCTCACAAGGGCAAAAACAGTTGCTCAGCATTGCGCGGGCATTTTTGTGCGAACCAAACATTTTTATCTTGGACGAGGCGACTTCCTCCATCGATCCCCAAACCGAGCATAGCATACAGGCAGTGACCAATCGCGTATTACAAGGTAAAACAAGCATTGTCATTGCGCATCGTCTTTCGACCATTCTCTCGGCGGATTGCATTTTGGTGTTGCGGGATGGCTATTTGGTAGAGCAAGGGACCCATACCCAGTTGCTTGCACAGGGCGGCATTTACCGCCAAATTTTTGAAAGTCAGTTTGTCAGCTAAGGGCAAACAAGGCTGCGTTTTGTAATTTTAGTGCAAAAATAAACAGAGAGTAATTTACTGGGGGCGAATTTATGAAACAGCGATATCATTTATTAGATACCGTGCGTGGCATTGCCATGGTGCTAATGCTAGGCTATCATACCGCGTGGGATTTAATTTATATCTTTGGGGTGAACAGCAATCTCCTGCGCACAGCCTTTGGCACGCTGTGGCAGAGTGCAAGCGCGTGGACGTTTCTCATTCTTTCGGGGTTTTGTTGGTCCTTGGGGCGCAAACCCCTGCGCCATGGTGCAGTTTGCTTTGGCTTTGGTGCGCTGATGACGGTCATCACCCTTGCCATCATGCCAGAAAATCGAGTGGTGTTTGGTGTGCTCACGCTACTGGGCAGTTGCATGATGTTAATGGTGCCCTTGGATGGTGTGTTTCGCCGTATTCCTCCGCAACTTGGCATGGCAGGCGCGGCAATTTTGTTTTGGTTTACCCGCAATTTGAGCGATGGCTTACTCGGCTTTGGCACGTTCTGGTCGGTTTCTGTGCCAGATTGGCTTTATCAAAATTATCTGACGGCCTATCTCGGCTTTCCGCAGCGCGGGTTTTATTCAACGGATTACTACCCACTGTTGCCATGGTTCTTTTTATTCTGTGTGGGCTATTTTGCCTATCAGCTTGCGCAGAAATATTGCGTGGAGGGTGGGCGCTTTTGGCGGGCGCTCTGCCATCCTGTTCCTGTGCTAGAATGGATTGGGCGGCATTCACTCGTCCTTTACCTTTTCCATCAGCCGGTCATTTATGGCGCACTATATCTTTGGTTTGTTTTGTTGCGCTAATTACAACGTTACTATCATAAAAGGGGCTGTTGCACAGCGCCAAATAAAAAGAGAAACAACTTTTCCGAAAGGATTAGCTGTTTCTCTTTTTTTGTAGTAAAATAGAGTTGCTTAAAAACCAAATTACCAACAAACAATG
>JAWXUQ010000097.1:0-8208 GCA_044426225.1 Faecalibacterium sp.
CTCGCATCAAAGGGCGATTCGACCGCGCTATTGCGGATACGATAGTGATAGGTTTTGGTGTGGGCGGCATAGCGTGCATGAAAATCTTCTGGCACCTGCCGCGCACTGAGTACACGGATATCCTGCGGCAAATGCGCATTCAGCGCAAGTGGTAGCTTATGCAGGGCAAATTTCAGCCCGCCTTCCAAACGGAAATTGAGGGCAAAGCCCTGTGCATGCACCCCGGCATCGGTGCGGCTGCACCCTTTGATATCGGGGCGGCATCCAACCACACGGGAAAGCGCCTCTTGAAAGGTTTGTGCCACACTGCGCCCATTGGGCTGCACCTGATAGCCACAATAATTGGTGCCATCGTAAGCAAGGGTCAAGAGATAATTCATTGCGGCGCCTTTCTTTTAAATTGCCTTTAGAAAATTTGCTTGGTTGCCAAAATCACTGCAAAGCAACCCGCACAGACAAGGGTGCACCAAAGGTCAGATTTAGTAAATTTCAAAACTTTCAATCGGGTGCGCCCATCACCTCCGCGATAGCAGCGGCATTCCATTGCCATGGCAAGCTCGTCCGCACGACGGAACGCTGAGATAAACAGCGGAATGAGCACTGGAATAAGTGCCTTGACGCGGTCGGGTAATTTGCCGCTATCAATCATGGCACCACGCGCCTTTTGCGCGGACATGATTTTATCGGTTTCCTGGATGAGGGTGGGGATAAACCGCAGTGCGATGGTCATCATCATGGCAAGCTCATGCACAGGCAGCTTGACCTTTTCAAAGGGTTTGAGCAAGCGCTCAATCGCATCAGTCAAGATAATGGGGCTGGTGGTATAGGTCAGCAAACTTGTACCCGCAATCAATGCCACCACGCGCACCGCCATCAGGACTGCATATTCAATGCCCTCGGCATAAACCTTGATAAAATAAAAGGCAAACAGTGGCTCACCCGCGCCTGTCATAAAGAACAGGTTGAGCACCGCTGTGAACATAATAATGGGTAAAATCGGCTTTAGGCTTTTGGTAATCATCTTAAATGGTATTTTTGCCATTTTGTATAAGAATGCCAAAAAGAGCAGAGAAAGCGCAAGCCCAAGCAGATTGTTCGCCACAAACAGGGTAATGATATACACCATGGTCAAGACGATTTTTAGGCGCGGATCAAACCGATGCACTGGACTATTGCCAGGGAAATGCTGCCCAATTGTAATATCACGTAACATTAGCCCTGCCCCCCTTCTCGTTTCGCCTTTGCCTCTAAAATTGCTTTGACGGCATAGGGAATGGTATAGACATCCGTATCAATTTCCACCCCAAGGGCGCGAAGTTTCAAGAAGATTTTAGTGACTTGTGGCACCGAAAGCCCAAGCGCAAGCAAGGTTTCGGCATGGGCAAACACCTTTGCCACTTCGTCATACATGACAACCTTTTTCTGATCCATCACGATGACTTTATCCGCATATTTCGCGATATCTTCCATGCTATGTGACACCAAAATAACGGTGGTGCCTGTTTTTTTGTGATACTGTTTAATCTGGCGCAATAGCGTGTCGCGCCCTTCTGGATCAAGCCCTGCGGCGGGCTCATCAAGCACCAAAACACGGGGTTCCATCGCCATGACACCTGCCACCGCAACACGGCGCTTTTGCCCACCCGAAAGCTCAAACGGGCTGCGCTCCAATAGCGCTTCGTCTAGCCCTGTAAATGCAGCAGCCTCGCGCACGCGGCGGTTAATTTCCGCCTCGTCTAAGCCCATGTTTTTGGGGCCAAAGGCGATGTCTTTATAGCAGGTCTCTTCAAACAGTTGATATTCGGGATACTGGAACACCAAACCCACCATAAAACGGAAGGCGCGAATATCAGCAGGTTTTTCCCAGATATCTTTGCCGTCAATCAGCACCCTACCGGAAGTAGGCTTGTTTAGTCCATTTAGGTGGGAAACAAGGGTGCTTTTACCGCTACCAGTAGAACCAATGATGCCGACAAATTCGCCTTCTTGCACCTGGATATTGATGTTTTCAATGGCGGTAGTTTCGTCTGGCATGCCCGCATTGTATACATAGGTTAGGTTTTCTAATTCAATCATACTCATTGTGCTACCTCCCCGCCCATCAAAATGGCTTGGAGTGCCTCTGCACATTCCTCAATCGAGATAATGCCCTCTGGCATAGGAATGCCCGCCTTGACGAGCTCTTCACGTAGCTCTGCCGCTTGAGGCACATCTAGGTGCAACGCACGCAGGGCATCCGTCTGGGAGAACACTTCTTTGGGGGTACCACTCATCACAACCTTGCCCTCGCTCATGACCAATACGCGGTCAGCCTCTACGGCTTCTTCCATGTAATGGGTGATAGCAACCACCGTAATACCTTGCTCATGGTTGAGCTTACGGATGGTTTTCATAACGCGCTCGCGCCCGTGGGGGTCAAGCATGGCGGTCGCTTCGTCCAAAATCAGGCAATCGGGGCGCATAGCAAGGATGCCCGCGATGGCAACACGCTGCTTTTGCCCGCCAGAAAGCTGATGCGGTGCTTTTTCACGATATTTATAAATACCTGCCGTCTGCATGGCTTCATCAATGCGGGTGCGGATTTCTACGGGGGGAATTCCTAAGTTTTCAAGGGCAAAGGCAACGTCCTCTTCCACCACAGTGGCGACAATCTGATTGTCTGGGTTTTGGAACACCATCCCCACCTTTTGGCGCACATCATAAACATTTTCTTCATCTGTAACATCCATGCCCTCGACCAACACCGTGCCCGATTCTGGCCAGAGAATGGCATTGAAATGCTTAGCAAGGGTGCTTTTGCCGCAACCATTTGCGCCAAGCACCGCCACAAATTCACCTTTTTGCACCGAGATAGAAACATCGTTGAGGGCACGTGCTTCGGTTTCGGTATCATAGCGGAAGATTAAATGTTCCGCTGATAAAACTTCGTTCATATCATTTCCGCTTTCTGGTCGCCCTGCCCTATGGAGGGGGCTATGCGCCAACATAAATTATTCTTCCCAAATGGCGGTGGAGCCACAAGGCACCACCCCGCCGCTGACCGTGACAGGCAAGCCGATTTCATCACAGCTTGTTTTGCCACCGCGTCCGGGTTGGACAGTGGTTTTAAGGATATATTCCATGACCGCCGGGGAAAGCCCAGTGGTGTAACTGTTAATGGCAAAAAAGAGTGGAGTATCACTGAGCAGCTTTGCGCATTCGTTAATTAACTCATACACGTTATCCTCTAGCTTCCAGATTTCGCCGCCGGGACCCCGCCCATAACTTGGAGGGTCCATGATAATACCATCATAGGTATTGCCACGGCGGGCTTCGCGCGCAACGAACTTACCGCAATCATCCACAATCCATCGGATGGGATGCTGCGCCAAACCGCTGACAGCGGCATTATCGCGCGCCCACTGGACAATTCCCTTAGAGGCATCAACATGACAGACACTCGCACCCGCTGCTGCGCAAGCAAGGGTAGCACCGCCAGTATAGCCAAATAGGTTTAACACCTTAATCGGGCGGTTGGCGGCACGGATTTTCTCGGCATACCATGCCCAGTTAACCGCTTGCTCAGGGAATACACCCGTATGCTTAAAGCCGGTGGGGCTGACAATCATGGTCAGCTTATCCTGTCCATCGCCACAGCTGATTTTCCATTTTTCGGCAAGGGCATGGCGATATTCCCACTCGCCCCCACCTTGGGTAGAGCGATGATATTTGGCATCTGCCTTTTGCCAAAGCGGGCTAATTTCTTGATTATGCCAAACCACCTGTGGGTCTGGGCGAATGAGGATTGTTTTGCCCCAACGCTCAAGGCGATTGCCTTTGGTCGCGTCGATGAGCTCATAGTCTTTCCAGTTATCTGCTGGGCGCATAATAGGAGTCCCTTTCGGTTATACGTTTGCGATGCGGCGGTTGATACGATCTACAATGCGCTCTGCGCATTGCTGAATGGTTTCGGGGTCTTTGCCCTCTACCATGACACGGATTTTGGGTTCTGTACCCGAAACGCGCACCAATACGCGCCCCATGCCCATCATCTTCTGTTGTTCATTTTCGATATAGCCCGCAATAACTTCATCGTTGCGGTAGGCGGCTTTCTGTGCATTGGTCACTTCCATGTTAATCATGACCTGTGGATATTGTTCATACACTGCATTTAGCTCGCTCATTTTGCATTTGCGTTCCGACAGCATTTTGAGCAACTTACCCGCTGTCAATTCACCGTCGCCTGTGGTGGCATGGTGCAGCAAAATAACATGTCCGCTCTGCTCACCACCAAGGGCATAATTATTCTCGCGCATGTTTTCTAACACATAGCGGTCACCAACTGCGGTAGCTTCGGTGCGAATGCCCTGCGATTCCATGTATTTCATAAAGCCGAGATTCGACATAACGGTAACCACCGCCGTATCACTATCGAGGCGGTTTTTGCGTTTCATCTCAATGCCAAGTAGGGCAATAATTTTATCGCCGTCTACCTCTTGCCCTAATTCATCACAAGCAAGACAGCGGTCTGCATCACCATCAAAGGCAACACCACAATCATAGCCACCTGCAACCACTGCTTTAGCAAGGTTGTCAATATGGGTAGAACCTACCCCATCGTTGATATTTTCGCCATCTGGGGTAATGCCAATAAAGTGGCAGTTCGCACCAAGGCGGGGGAAAATTTTCTGCGCAACAGCTGCTGCTGCACCATTTGCACAATCTAGGCAGATGTTTAGCCCTGTTAAATCACCATTGACCGCCTTACAAACGTAATCTACATAATCATCAATGCCATCGGTGCGTCCCGACACGCTACCCACACCCGCACCCACAGAAAGTGGAATATCAGCACAGTTATCGTCGATGTGTTTTTCGATTTCTAACTCCACTTCATCGGGTAGTTTATACCCAGTGCTTGCGAAGATTTTGATGCCATTAAACTCCATTGAGTTGTGGCTTGCCGAAATGACAATACCAGCATCCGCCTTATATTTTTTGACGAGATATGCCACTGCGGGGGTGGGCAGCACACCAAGACTTTCGACATCTGCGCCCACGCTGCAAAGCCCTGCGGTGAGGGCAGCTTCTAGCATATCACCCGAAATGCGGGTGTCCTTGCCAATGAGAATGCGGGGTTTGCGGTGGGTGTTCTCGGTCAGCACTGCCGCTGCACTGCGCCCAAGTTTCATGGCAAGCTCGCAAGTTAAATCTTCACCCGCAATACCACGTACACCATCAGTTCCAAAATATTTGCCCATATCTAAACCTCTCTTTATTCTTGTTTCAATTTAAAATAATGTTTGTTGTATCGGGTCATGCGCGCCCTGCCCTTTGCCGGGCAGTACTGGGGCGGAAATCCCCAAATGCTGATAGGCAAGCTGTGTGACACAGCGCCCACGCGGGGTGCGAGTCAAAAAGCCCATCTGCATTAAATATGGCTCACTCAAATCCTCTAGGGTAATAGCTTCTTCTCCAAGAGCGGCGGCAAGGGTTTCAAGCCCGACAGGACCGCCGTTGTACATTTCAATAATGGCGCGCAGCAAACTGCGGTCAAGCTCATCTAAGCCAAGGGCATCAATATCCATCCGCTTGAGTGCAAGGAAGGCGGTGTCTAAATCCACCATGCCATCCCCCAGTACCACCGCGAAATCGCGCACCCGCTTGAGCATGCGGTTTGCCACGCGCGGGGTGCCACGGCTGCATTTTGCAAGCTCATACGAACCCTCAGGGGTGATGGGCTGTTCTAAAATGCCAGCGGAGCGGGTGATAATCTGGGAAAGTTCTTCCGGGCTATATAGCTCTAGCTTGAGCAGCACCCCAAAGCGGTCACGCAACGGACCAGTCAACTGCCCTGCCCGCGTTGTTGCGCCCACCAAGGTAAAGCGCGGCAGATTGATGCGAATGCTCTGTGCACTTGGACCCTTGCCAATCATGATATCAAGGGCATAATCCTCTAGTGCGGGGTAAAGCACCTCTTCTACTTGGCGGGAAAGGCGATGGATTTCATCAATAAACAGGACATCACCCTCTTGCAAATTGGTAAGCAATGCCGCCAAATCGCCCGGTTTTTCAATCGCGGGACCACTGGTGATGCGGATTTGCACCCCCATCTCAGCCGCTATAATGGCAGCAAGGGTAGTTTTGCCAAGCCCCGGGGGGCCATAGAGCAGCACGTGATCCATTGGCTCACCGCGCAGGCGGGCGGCTTCTAGGTAAACGCGCAGGTTTTGCTTGACCTTTTCTTGTCCAATGTAATCTTCAAGGACTTTGGGGCGCAGGCTGTTTTCCTCGCCGTCAATGCCAGTGAGCTCTGGCTGCATCATCTGTGCGCCAAAGTGTGCGTTTTCATCAATCATGCATTACCGCCTTCCTGCCATGCTGCGCAAGGCAAGTTTGATTATTTCTTCTACGGGTAGAGCTTCGTCTATCTTTGCCACAGCAAGTCCGGCTTCGCTTTGGCTGTAACCGAGCGATACAAGGGCTGCAATCGCTTGGGATGCACCCGCCGTAGGGGCATTTGCATGGGCAATGTTCGACACATCCGAAAGGGAAATGCCATCGACCATGCCTTTGCCGACTTTATCTTTTAGCTCAAGCACAATACGCTGTGCCAGTTTATTCCCCACACCCGTTGCGGCGGTGAAGGCTTTGGCATCCCCCGCTGAAATGGCAAGGGCGACACGCGCAGGTTCAAGCACACTCAAAATCGCAAGCCCCACCTTAGGACCCACCCCCGAAACACTCGTTAGCATTTTGAAGCTCGCCTGCTGTTCCTCGGTGGCAAAACCAAAAAGACTGACATCGTTCTCGCTAACGTTCATGTAGGTGTATAAAGTCGCCTCACTGCCCACGGCAGGCAAGGCACCGCCCACACTGGCGGGCACCTGCGCAAGATAGCCTACCCCGCCACAGTTGATGACAACGGAATCAAGATTTTTTTTCAGGATGGTGCCAATTAAGCAATGTATCATAAGGGTTCCTTTCGGCAACAGGGTATCAATAAACAAAACACAGAGGCGCACCTAGCAAACTACGATGGGTTACAGAAGGCAAATTGCACTCGAACTTAGCGCATGTGCAAAACGGTAAAACAAAGCCAAACTTAGCGGATGGGTCCGATATTACGCGGCTTTTGGATTTGGCTGCGACTGGTGTGGCAATAGGTAATCGCAAGGGCAAGGGCATCGGCGGTATCATCTGGTTTTGGAATACCGGGTAAGCTGAGCAGACGGCGGGTCATTTCCTGCACCTGCTTTTTGAGTGCCCTGCCATAACCCGACACCGCCATTTTCACCTGCATGGGTGTAAACTCATACACTGGAATGCCGGCATTTGCCGCAGCAAGCAACAGCACACCGCGTGCCTCGGCCACACCAATGATAGTGGTTTGGTTACTGTAATAAAACAGCTGTTCAATGGAAAGAACTTCTGGTTGGTAGGTTTCAATTAACTGGGTTAAATCATCATACACTTCTTTGAGGCGAAGCTCAAACGAGGTGCCCGCAGCAGTGGTGATGGCACCATAAGCCACTGGCGTAAAGCGGTTACCCTCATAATCTATAATGCCCCAACCCACAATTGCATAGCCTGGGTCAATGCCTAATACCCTCATTGTAATACCTCCCCACCTTAACCTTATTAGTATAGCATAAAATGCGCCATTCAGCAACGATTGCCCCCGATTTTACCCCACCCATAATTGTAAAATTTTTATAGCTCTTTCGCACAAAAGTGCGGCAACGGCTTTGTGCGTTTTGAATAAACCCAGTTTGCCATCCCCAAGATTTTCCTTGATTTTTCACCTGCGTGTTTTTTTGATTTTTTTGCACAAGAGGGCTTGCTTTTTGCGTGAATTTCTGGTAAAATAATTAGGCTGATTGCAGTGGCAATCGCATAAAGTGAATATGGACGGTTAGCTCAGCTGGTAGAGCATCTGCTTGACGTGCAGAGGGTCAGGGATTCGAGTTCCTTACCGTCCACCAAATAAACAGGGAGTTTTTTAGCTCCCTGTTTTGTTTTATACAAAACCGTCCGTTCGTGCGCAGATCGTCGCTCATCTAGCTCCCTGTTTTGTTTTATACAAAAACGTCCGTTTTTCACAAAACGGGGCTGTTGCACAGCGCCAAATAAAAAGAGAAACAACTTTTCCGAAAGGATTAGCTGTTTCTCTTTTTTTGTAGTAAAATAGAGTTGCTTAAAAACCAAATTACCAACAAACAATGTAAG
>JAWXUQ010000098.1:0-8208 GCA_044426225.1 Faecalibacterium sp.
CGGTATTTCGCGCACGTGGTGACACTTTTTCCGCGATACATCTTGTAGATGTTTGCAGTTTCCCGCGTTCGGGCGCGGGAACGTCTTAGCCGCGGCAAAAAGTGTCCCCAGTACGCTATCTATGGGTTGTAAAAATACCCACTTGAAAGGAAATAAACTATGAAAATTTTAGCAGTTGATTACGGCGACAAACGCACTGGGCTTGCCGTCAGCGATATCAGTGAATTACTCGCCACCCCTTTAAAACCCCAAATCGAAGAGCGCAGCATGGGCAAGGTGGTCAATGCGGTGATAGAAGCAGCAAAGGCAAACCATGCCGAACTATTGGTGCTTGGCTTGCCCAAGAATATGGATGGCACAGAGGGTGCCCGCGCGCAAAAAAGCCGCAAGTTTGGCGATATGCTTGCCGAAAAGAGCGGTTTGCCTGTGCGGATGTGGGACGAGCGCCAGACCACCATCACCGCCGCTAGCATTTTAAGCGAAAACGGCACCTTTGGGCAAAAGCGCAAAGCCTGCCTTGACGCGGTGAGCGCCTCGGTTATTTTAGAAGCCTATCTCGCCTGGCGCAAAAATCATCCGGGGGAGGTTTAATGCGCACTGCGGTGCGCAGTGAAGCGTGACAGGGCAACACTGTGGATTAATAGGTGGTGATGGTGACATTCGTGAGGAATACTTCCTCGAGTGGCGCATCGTTTTCGTCTGTTTCTAGCGCGGCGATGGCATCAATCACGTCCATCCCATCATACACCTGCCCAAACACGGTGTCGGTGTAATCTAAATAGGGCACACCACCCGCGGCGGTATAAGCGGCAATCACCTCTTCGCGATAGGCGGCATCTTCCATGGCGCTGACCATCGCATCGCTCACGTCACTTGGCATGGCTTGCACAATATAAAAAGGGCTTGCGGCGGTGCCGTCTGCATCGGGTGCCGCGCACAGTGCGCCCGCATAGTGGTGCAGGGCATCACTCACTTCCATCGGGAAGGTGCTGCCGCCCCATGCACTGTCAGTCTGCCCATCGGCATCTAGCCCGCCCTGCACGCAAAAGCCGCTGATAACGCGGTACAGCGCAGTGCCATCATAAAAGCCCTCGTTTGCAAGGGCGATGAAATTATCACAGGCCTGCGGCGCAAGGTCAGGGTAAAGCACCACCGAAAATTCGCCCAAATCTGTGGTAAAAATCGCCACGGTATCGCCCGCTTCGGGGGTGGTAAATTGCAATTCCTCACTGCTTACGGTGCTGCGGGTTTCGGTGCTGCTAAAAATCGTCGGCTCGCCTTCTTCGCTGCAAGCGGCAAAGCTGGTACAGAGCATAAGGGCAGTCAAAACGGCAAGGATTTTTTTTTGCATATTCAAAAACCTTTCTTCATATCATGGTATAAGGTGGTGGGTTAGGGCTTGTACGCTGCCACAGCGTCGCGGCGCGGGTTTTTCTTAGTATATCATATTATAGCCGCTGTTTCGAGGGTTAAGCTGTAAACTTTTATCGCGCCTGCAGCCCGGCGGCTTTTTGCAAATGCCGCGATAATTTTTTTGCGTACCTGCGCACTGTAAACTTTTGTCTCTTGACTATTCGCGTGAAACATTGTACACTATTCTTGTTGATTGTGCAGCTTGGATGCACAAATAAAATTCATCACATCATTCGCCTTTTTCGGCGCACAGGAGCATGACTATGGCAGAAAAAAACAAACAGAACGCCCCCCAAGATGAGGAAATGGCGCTTGATTTAATGACACTTTCGGATGAGGATGGCAACGAAGTCACCTTTGAAGTAATTGATAATCTCGATTATAACGGTGTACACTACCTTGCGGCGGTAGAGTATGTAGAGGACGAGGACGACCTTGACGAAAACGCACAGTTGATTTTACTCAAGGTGGGCGAGGACGAAGAAGGCGAATTCCTTGACATCGTAGAGGATGATGAGGAGCTTTTGGCAGTCAGCAAGCTGTTTGAAAAGCGCCTAGAAGGTCAATTTGAAATCGAAAACTAATAGAATAACCAATTGGCAAGCGATGATAATAATAACAGGTATCCCGCGGTAAAGCGGCTGTTGTTCGCGCTTGCCCATAGCAATACAGTGCAAAACGGATAGAGAAATGGCGGCGCACAAAGATGATTTTTTGTTTGTGTTCCTTTTGTCTAAGCCAAAAGTTTACGCCCTGTTCAGCTCGATTTGTTGCGGTTTATGGAATCCTACTAATCATTTAAAGGGAACCCGATGTCCGCCAGTGGATTGCAGACCTCCCCGCTACGATTTGAACGTAGAGGCTCGATGAGGGAGCGTGAACCTGGCTGCAGGGTACCCACCTGTTCATACAGGTAGGTTGATTAGCCGCAGACGACTGAACGGGGTATTTGTATACCTAATCTCTAAAAATGATTGCCTTACGGCTTAACATATTGATTGCGCTTTGCTTTTTTTCGCGCGCCGGCATGAAAAGCAAAGCATACGAAACATGTTATCGTGATGAGAGTTTACCATACCAAAAAAGAGGGAACCAATCTTGAAACAAAAAAAGCTGACCGGCAGCAAAGTACCACAGTTTACCTACGATACACCATACAGCGCAGAGAACGATTTCTATGCCCTGTGCGCGGGCGAAGTGCCCCTTGTGATGGTGTTCCTGCCTAATTTCGGACACCCGATTAGCCGCCATTATCTTGCGGGCTATATGCAAACCCTGCAAAGCCTTACCGCAGGGCACCTTGCCTGTGTGGTGCGCTCAGACCCTGGGGTGATTGCCGCTCGTGTGGCGGGGCAAGCCTTCCCGTTTGAGGTCATTTGTGACGCAGAAGGGGTGCTTTACGATTATTTTGAGGTGCGCCAAACCACCAGTATCTGGGATTGGACGTTTGCGGCGCGCCGTATCATCAAAGCCGCCAAAAAAGAAGGGTATCAGCCCGAAAAAGGTGCGCCGCAGCTGTTGCCCCTTACCATGGTAATGGGCGAAGCGGGGCAGGTGCTCTATGCCCACCGTGGGCGCAGCATCACCGATTTGCCAGAGGATTGCATCGCCATTGAGGCGGTTTGCCAGCAGCTTGCTGCCCACCGCGCCGCTGCACCCGCGCAAGAGGCGGAACTGGCAGAGGAACCCGAAAAGCAAGCGGCAACGCAGGTGTAAAAAACAAAAGAGTGCTGTTTTATTTGTGCATGACGCACAGATGAAACAGCACTCTTTTTTTATTCTGCGCCTTGGTTTGAAAATAGCCCTGGGATAGCACAGATGGCAGACACACCCACCAGCACAAAAATAATGCGCGAAAGCAGCGAATCTGTCCCGCCGAACAGCCAGCCTACACAGTCAAACTGGAACAAGCCCACAAGCCCCCAGTTGATGCCGCCGATAATCAGCAGCACAAGGCAAATTTTAAATACGGTTTGCACAAGCATTCCTCCTTTCAAACAGCGCCCCAATGGCGTGTTGTTAGAGGTAGTTTGCCCCGCTTCCTTATTTTTATACTTGACGGAAGCCTTTGCCGATGATTTCGCTAGAGTTCACAATGGTAATGAACGAATTGGGCACATCGGTGTGCAGAAAATTGCGCAGCCGAGCGGCCTCGCGGCGGGTCATCACACTTGTCAGCACATGCAATGGCTTTTGGGTGTACGCGCCGCATGCCTCGTGCATGGTGGCAGAGCGGTGAATGTTTGTTATGATAAATTGCCGCACTGGCTCAGGGGTGGGGGTAATCACGGTGCACACCTTGCGCAGGTTGATATTTTCAATCGCGACATCCACCACCAGTGCCTTGGCAATCAGCCCAAGCACGCAGTACAGCCCTGTGGCAGGACCGTATAAATAGGCGGCAACTGCCACCACAAGGGCATCGCTCACCATCAGCGCCCGCCCAATTTCAAGGCTAGTGTGCTGCTGCAAAATCATGGCGATGATATCTGTGCCACCCGTAGAAGCGCCCATGTTAAACAGCAGGGCACTGCCAATGGCGGGCAGCAGCACGGCAAAGCACAGCTCTAGCAGGGTATCGTCCGTCAGCGGTGCGGCGAGGGGATATACCACCTCGCACAGGCTGACAAGGGCAGAGAGTGCAAAGGAGGAGTATATCGTCCACCCAATCACCTTTTTGCCCAAAAACGCAAAGCCGAGCACAACCAAAATCAGGTTGACAATCCACATCACCTGCCCAACGTTCAGTGCGGGGATGAGGGTGGATAGGATAATCGAGATGCCAGAGGTGCCGCCAAAGGCAAAGTTGTTGGGGCTTTTGAAAATCGCAATGCCAATGGCACAGAGCAGTAAACCGAAATTAATCAGGACAAAAAAGCGCAAGCGCTGCAACAGGCTTGTGCGGGGGGTGTTGGTTGCATTCATAGTGATTGGTGCTTTCTGTGTTGGGTGGGATGAGGAAAGAATTAGTTCTTCAGCGATTGCATGGGCGCGGGCAGTCGCCCGCCACGGTTGATGAATACGCTAGGGCTGTGGGTGTTAATCGGCATGATGGGTCCGACCCCTAATAGCCCGCCAAAGTCGAGCATTTCGCCCGCTTTGCGCCCAATTGCGGGGATGACGCGCACGGCGGTGGTCTTGCTGTTGACCATCCCAATCGCGGCTTCGTCTGCAATCAGGGCACTGATTACCTCTGCGGGGGTGTCGCCGGGCAGCACCACCATATCAATGCCAACACTGCACACGGCGGTCATGGCTTCTAGCTTTTCTAATGTCAGACAGCCGCTTGCCGCCGCTTTAATCATGCCATCATCCTCTGATACCGGGATGAACGCGCCCGAAAGCCCGCCCACGTGGTTGGATGCCATGACCCCGCCTTTTTTCACTGCGTCATTCAGCAGTGCAAGGCAGGCAGTGGTGCCGCAGCAGCCACAGGTTTCTAGCCCCATCTCTTCTAGGATGTTCGCCACGCTATCGCCAATGGCAGGGGTGGGCGCAAGGCTAAGGTCAATGATGCCCGCTGGCACACCTAAGCGCTCACTGGCAAGGTTTGCCACAAGCTGACCGAGGCGGGTAATTTTAAACGAGGTGCGTTTAATCAGGTTTGCCACCTCATCAATGGGGGCATCCTTGGGCAGCTTTGCAAGGGCAGCGCGGACTGCGCCAGGGCCCGAAACACCCACGTGTATTTCGCAGTCTGGCTCACCGGGGCCATGGAACGCGCCCGCCATAAAGGGGTTGTCCTCTGGTGCGTTGCAGAATACCACCAGTTTTGCTGCGCCAATGCATTGGCGGTCAGCAGTCTGCTCTGCGGCGGCACGCACTGCTTGCCCCATCATCTTAATTGCGTCCATGTTTAGCCCCGATTTGGTGCTGCCAATGTTAATCGAGCTGCATACAATATCGGTGGTGGCAAGCGCCTCAGGGATAGACTCAATCAAACGGCGGTCGCCGTGCGAAAAGCCCTTGTGCACCAATGCGGAATACCCGCCGATAAAGTTTACCCCCACGGCTTTGCCCGCTGCATCAAGCGTTTTGGCAAACTGCACAGGGTCGGCATCGCGGCAAGCACCCAGCAGCATGGCAATGGGCGTCACGCTGATGCGCTTGTTGACAATGGGAATGCCGTATTCGCGGCTAATGTTCTCCACCTCGCTGACAAGGTTTGCGGCTTTGCGGGTGATTTTATCATAGATTTTGGCGCATGCCTTGTCTGGGTCAGGGTCAATGCAATCGAGCAAGCTGATGCCCATGGTAACGGTGCGCACATCAAGGCTTTCGCGGTTGAACATCTCAATGGTTTCTAAAATATCGCCTGTGTTAAAAATACTCATTTCTTTGTTACCGCCTTAAATCTTATGCATTGCGTCAAATACTTCTTGGCGCGTTAGGTTGATTTCCATCCCCATCTCATGCCCAAGGTCATTGAATTTGGTGCGGGCATCCTCTGCGCTAATGGGGCAAGCAGAGATGTCTACGAGCATAATCATGGCAAACATCTCTTGCAAAATGCTCTGGGTTACGTCCTCAATATTAATGCTTAGCTCGCTGCATAGCCCGCTTACCTTGGCGATGACACCCACGGTGTCCTTGCCCATGACGGTGATAAATGCTTTCATCTTAGTTACTCCTATTATTTTTACATGGTGACAAGCGATGGTAACGGTTACAATCGCAGTTTTTCCTGTCTCTTTTTGGCTATTATAACAGATTTCACTTGGTTTTGCTTTACTTTAGGTGAAAAATTTTTTATACTAAAATAAGAATATTTTGTGCAATTTCAAAAAGAGGATAAGGAGAAGCCCGCCCATGAAAAAATTATTGCAAATTTTAGAAAACAATGCCCGCCTGCCTTTAGAAGATATCGCGGTCATGCTTGATAAAACCACAGAAGAAGTTTCCGCCATGATGGATACCGCCCGTCGCGAGGGATTAATCAAAGGATATCGTGCCTTAATCGATTGGGAAAAAGCAGGGGTAGACCAAGTAGAAGCCGTGATTGAGCTACATGTCAGCCCCAAAAAAAGCCGTGGGTTTGAGGAAATCGCCAATACCATCGCTTCTTTTCACGAGGTCGAAAGCCTAATGCTGATGAGCGGCGGCTATGATTTGCAGGTGGTCATCCGTGGCAGAACCTTCCAAGACATTGCCTTCTTTGTGGCAAAGCGCCTTTCGCCATTAGATGACGTGCTTTCCACCGCCACCCATTTCGTCCTGCGCACCTATAAGCGCGAGGGCAAATTATACATGGCAGAAGAAGTTGATGAAAGAGAGTGCACGGTACTGTGATGAACTATGACGCGTTGATATCTCCGGGCGCGCGCGCGATGCGCCCTTCTGGCATTCGCAAATTTTTTGATTTGGCGGCGGATATGCCCCATTGCATTAGCCTTGGTGTGGGCGAGCCAGATTTCAAAACCCCTTGGGCAGTGCGCGAGGCAGGCATCGAAAGCCTAGAGCGCGGCAAAACCCGCTATACCGCCAATGCAGGGCTCAAAGAATTGCGCACCGAGATTGCGGCTTATCTGCGCCGCCGTTTTCGGCTGAATTATAACCCCATGGATGAGATTGTTGTCACGGTGGGGGGCAGTGAAGCGATTGATTTGTGCGTGCGCGCCCTTGTCGCCCCAGGGGACGAGGTGATTATCCCAGAGCCTTGCTTTGTCTGCTATGAGCCAATCACCACCCTGTCTGGCGGGGTGCCTGTGCATGTAGAGTGCAAGGTCGCGGATGATTTTCGCTTAACGGCGGCTGCGCTCAAGGCGGCGATTACCCCCCGCACCAAGCTGTTGATTTTGCCGTTCCCGAATAACCCCACTGGCGCAGTGATGGCGCAGGAACATCTAACAGAAATTGCGGATGTACTGCGCGGCACTGATATCATGGTGCTGTCCGATGAAATTTATGCAGAATTAAATTATGGCATCGCGCCCCATTGCTCTTTTGCGTCTCTGCCCGATATGTGGCAGCGGACGGTTACCGTCAATGGTTTTTCCAAGAGCTATGCCATGACGGGTTGGCGCCTTGGCTATGCTTGCGGGCCTGCGCCCATCATTAAGGTGATGACCAAAATTCATCAAAGTGCAATCATGAGCGCCCCGACCACCAGTCAATATGCGGCGGAGGTTGCCCTCAAGGAATGTGATGCCGAGATTGAGCGCATGCGGGATGAATACAATATGCGCCGCCGTCTGTGCGTAAAAGGTTTTAACAATTTGGGGTTGACCTGCTTTGTGCCGATGGGCGCGTTTTATGTGTTCCCAAGCATACAGTCCACTGGGCTGACAAGCCAAGAATTTTGCACCAGATTATTGCAAGAAAAAGAAGTTGCGGTGGTGCCGGGCGATGCCTTTGGCGCATCGGGCGAGGGGTATATCCGCATTAGCTATGCCTATTCAGTAGAGCATTTGACCGAAGCGCTTAAGCGGATTGGGGAGTTTGTTGATACGCTATAATTAGTGGGGGTGCCTTTTTCCCGAAGGCAGCGGGATTTACTTTTCTTTTTGTTGTTCGGCTGCCGAACGGCTTTGCCTTTTTTCCAAGGTTGCTTGGATGATTGCTATACTTTTTTGGTTTTGCGTGCCAATACGCAGTGATTTTTTTAAAGGCACTGCGGGATTTTGCTTTTCTTTTTGGTGTTCGACTGCCGAATATCTTTGCCTTTTCCCAAGGCAGCGGGTTTTACTTTTTGCCACCAAAAAGTAACAAAAAGTGCAAACGGTCCGGAGCGTTTGATCCCGGCTCAGGGGCTCGCCCGCCCCTAAGAACCCGGTTACTTTCTGCCCCTTTGTTGGA
>JAWXUQ010000022.1:0-39761 GCA_044426225.1 Faecalibacterium sp.
CTTTAAAGTGCGCCAAAGGGTTAACCATTTTAGATTGCCCACCAGGGAGCGCCTGCTCTGTTATGGAAACCGTGATGGATGTGGATTATTGCGTTTTAGTTGCAGAACCAACAGCCTTTGGCTTTCATAACATTAAAATGATATATGAATTGGTAACGCTCTTAGGAAAATCTTGTGGAATGGTTATCAATAAAGAAACAGAATGGTATTTGCCTCTAGAAAATTTTTGCGAAGAAAAAAACATTCGCATCTTGGAGCGAATTCCATATCATCCAAAATTCGCAACATATATTGCAAATGGTAATATTGTGGCAGAAATGTTTCCAGAAGAAAGAAAGCGTTTTTCAGCGCTCTTAGAAAAAATAAGAGGTAGCGCATGAAAAGACTTTTAATTTTGAGTGGCAAAGGTGGAACGGGGAAAACTACAGTTTGTGCAGCACTTGTTCGTTTAATGAATGCAAAAGCAATTGCAGATTGCGATGTGGATGCACCCAATTTGCATTTGGTAATGAAACAAACAGTCAACCCTCACACAACAGATTTTATGGGTGGTGACAAGGCTATTGTAAACCCCGGTCTATGTATCGGTTGTGGTATATGTCAGAAAAATTGCAAGTTCGATGCCGTTGTATTATCGCATGGAAAAACAGTGATCAATGAATTTTCCTGTGAGGGTTGTGGTGTTTGTGAATATATTTGTCCCCAAAACGCAATTTCACTTGTGCCGGATGTGGCCGGCAAGAAATTGTTATATGTCGATGATGATGTCTTTTCTACGGCAACGCTAAAAATGGGACGCGGAAACTCTGGGAAATTAGTAACAGAAGTGAAACTTGCCATGCTGAAATCTGCACCAGAATGTGACTTGGCAATTTCAGATGGCTCGCCAGGGATTGGCTGTCCTGTGATGGCTTCTGTCGGTGGTATGGATTTTGTGCTAATTGTAGCAGAGCCTAGTGACAGTGGCATCAGCGATTTAAAGAGATTGGTGCAGGTGCTTGCAACCTTTCAAGTAAAACTTTTGGTTTGCGTGAATAAATACGATACTAGCCTCGATCATACCACAGCGATTGAAACTTATTGTAAGGAAAAGGCTATTTGCTTTGCAGGGAAAATTCCATTTGATACAGCAGCTGTACGCGCCGTCAACGCGGGATATACCGTGGCGGATGTTGACTGTGCGGCAGGACATGCTGTCAAAGAAATCTATGAAAAAATTCTTATTATAAAAAACGATATAAAATAAAAGGAGAAAACATTATGAAAATCGCAGTATCTTGTAACGGAACACAAATTTGGGCACACTTTGGTCATTGTGAAAATTTTATGGTTTACGAAGTAGCCAACGGAGGGATTATAGCAGAAACTTCCGTGGCAAACCCTGGTCATAAACCTGGTTTCTTACCAAACTTTTTAGCAGATATGGGGGTTGAAGTTATGATTTCTGGTGGTATGGGCGGCGGCGCTGTTGATATTTTTAATGAACGCAGTGTAGAAGTTGTCTTGGGTGCCACGGGCGATGCGAAAGTTGCTGTGGAACAATACCTTGCTGGTCATTTGAAATCGACAGGTTCTATTTGCCATCACCACGAACACGCAAGCACTTGTGGAGAGCACTAAGAAGATAAAATTATGCGTTTCTGTGATAATATTTTTCAAAACAAGCGTTAAACTGTTCTTCAAAAATTTTGGAATATCTCTTTTCAGTTGATTGCAAAAAGAGTGGTAATGTTAATTTGTTTACTACTCTTTTTGCTTTTTTCTTTTGAAAATCTTGCGATTTGCGCGTTAGTTCCTTTGAAAAACATTCAAAAAGTCGAATTTCCCACAAGATATAGCATTTTTAGGTTGCACGAAACCATAAATAGGGGTATAATGAACTATACGTTCATTCTTAGAAAGGGGGCGCTTGATATTGGATGGCTTTTTGAAACCATATATTCCAGAACTAAAAATCAAAGATTATAAAACATATCATGCGTTCCGCTGCGGTCTTTGTAGCCGTTTGTTTTCCGATTACGGTCCACTTGCACGAACTATCGTATCGGGCGATTCGATTTTATTTGCACTACTTTGCGATAGCTTAGCAGGGCGAGAGGGGACTTGTAAAAAAAAGCGTTGCCCATATAACAGCTTTCATCGATGCACCATTCTATCCCAAACACAAGGAATTCGTTTGGCGGCTAAGATGCAGGTGATTTTAACATGGCACAAATTGATTGATATGTCCACTCGTACGCAGAATATCTTTGTAAAAACAAAATACGAGTTGATTAAAGTTTTTCTGCGTACAGGATACAAAAAAGCCCTTTCAGAGGAAGGCTCACGCATAGAACGTCTTATTCAGCAAGAACGCGACCATGCGTATGCGATTGCAATGACAGGATGCACCAATTATGAAGTTGCATCACAGCCATTTGCAAATATGTTCAGTGGTTTATTCTTGCACTGCGCATCAGACGATGCATCTTGGAAGTCGTTACAGATGTTTGGTCAGCAACTAGGGCGCCTTTGTTATTTTATTCGTTCTGTGAAATGGTATGACAGCGATAAAGAACTAGGCACATATAATGTTTTTATCCAAAATGGATTAACCAAACAAGCTGCGATTGAATCCGCAAAACATCAATGTAACGTTGCTGCTGTTGATTTAGCAAAGGCAAGCGCATTGCTCAATATGCAGATGAATCGTTCATTACTAGATAATATTATTTATCTAGGGTTAGAGCATGCTGTGGAAGAACTCGGACAGACTTCTTCTGCCACTATTTGGGCATTTAAATGAAACACTATCCATCCAACCGCAGTTTCTCTGTGGCTCTTTGTGGGGTTTTAGTTGCACTCGCCATTGTATGTATGCTGATAGCTTCTTTGTTCCCCGTTTTAGGTGTGATTGTGCCATGTATTGCGGGGTTATTTGTTTTAGTTATTCGTGTGGAATTGGGCATTCAGTTTGCACTTACTTCCTATTTCGCAATCGCTCTGCTTGGTTTTATTTTGGTGCCAGACAAAGAAGTTGTGCTCTTATTCACCCTACTGCTAGGGTACTATCCATTGTTAAAAGCTGCGCTTGAGCGATTACACCCGAACTTTTTCGGGGTATTATGCAAGTGTTTGCTTTTAAATATTGCCATTGCGTTGAATGTGATGTTATTTTACTTGGTATTTCCAGTTGCTTCTATTGCACAGGAAATAGCCCTCATTGGGACACCGATTATCATTGCAGGCTTTGCAGTGTGCCAATTTGCCTTTTTCGTGTATGATAAAGCACTTGTTAATCTTTTGCGACTATACCGTTATCGGTGGCGCAAAAAGATTTTCGGGCAATTTCTCAAGCGAAAAAGATAATCAAAAATATACGTTAGAAGGGGGAGTTGTGTTTTTCTGTTAAAAATGAGCGCCGGGCCACGCAGGTGACAGCTGTGAGGGTGACGAGGAGAAGGATGATCGAAATATTCGGCGGATGTCTTTCCGGCTGTAGGTTCATGCAGTCGAAACAAAGCGAGAAAAAATAGCAGCAATGCTATAACAAACTCGTGGCGAACAAACCAAACATAATATCGCGTCATTTTGTTTTATATAAAAGCGATGTACAACTATTTTGAATTTTATCGGGCAAGTGTATCTTCACCCGAGTATTGTAATATTAAAATGTGAAACGCTTGTCCCTGTTTTTAATGGAGGACTTATTTATGTGTGGTATTGTAGGTTATATTGGCAAGCGAGATAGCAAAGAAGTATTGATTGAAGGGTTAAGCAAATTAGAATATCGTGGTTACGATTCTGCTGGTGTTGCCCTTGCAATGGAGCACGGCATTCATATCGTGAAAGCAAAAGGGCGCCTTGCGATTTTAGAAAATCGGCTGACACAAGAGGCTTTACCAGCTTGTGCGTGTGGCATTGGGCACACGCGTTGGGCAACACACGGCGAGCCAAGTGATGTGAACAGCCACCCCCAATCAACCCCTCGCATTAGCCTAGTACACAATGGTATTATTGAGAACTATGGTCATTTAAAAAACCGCCTTATCAGTAAGGGTTATACCTTTGAGAGTGAAACTGACACTGAAGTGTTGGTAAAACTGATTGATTATTATTATAAGGGCGAACCCCTAGCAGCGATTATGCAGGCACTTTCTAAGGTACGTGGCAGCTATGCCATCGCTGTACTTTTCCACGAATTCCCTGATACAATCTACGCTTTGCGCAAAGAAAGCCCCTTGATTGTAGGGCACGGTCAAGAGGAAAACTTTGTGGCCTCGGATATCCCCGCGCTCTTAAAGTACACCCGAGCGTATAGCATCTTAGATGAAGGGGATATTGCAGTAATTACCCGTAACCAAATTGATTTTTACAATGAATTTGGCGAATCTATCTCTAAAGAAATTTTAACGGCAGACTGGGATTTACAAGCAGCTGAAAAAGGGGGATATCCTCATTTTATGATGAAGGAAATCCAAGAGCAACCAACTGCTATCACTGCAACTGTCAACCCGCGCATTGCTGAAGATGGCATGCCTGAATTACAAGTACCAGAATTAACGGATGATATACTAAAAGGAATTGGCACCATTCACATGATTGGTTGTGGTACCGCAATGCATGCTGGGCTTGTGGGTAAGGTTGCAATGGAAAAACTCGCACGTGTACCAGTGCAGGTACATATCGCAAGTGAATTCCGCTACAACGAACCAATTTTAGCTGAAAATGATTTGGTAGTCATTCTCAGCCAATCGGGCGAAACAAGCGATACTTTGGCGGCTTTAAAATTAGCAAAAAGCCACGGAAATAAAGTGCTTGCTATTGTAAATGTCATGGGTAGTTCTATCGCACGCGCAGCGGATTATGTGATGTATACCTACGCAGGGCTTGAAATAGCGGTTGCCTCTACCAAGGCATATACGGTACAACTATGTGTGCTTTATTTGCTCGCGATGCGTATGGGTTATGCCCGCGGAAAGATTGATGCAGCGGAAGTCAAGCGCTTAACGAGTGCATTGCGTGGCACAGCACAACTCATTCAACCAAGCCTAGATGCATGCGAGGACATTAAATACTTAGCGAGCCAATTCATAAATGCGCATAGCAGCTTTTTTATTGGGCGCGGATTTGACTATGCGCTTTCTATGGAAGGCAGCTTGAAGTTAAAAGAGATTAGCTATATCCATTCAGATGCGTATCCTGCCGGAGAACTAAAACATGGTACCATCAGCCTTATTACAGAAGGTGTACCAGTGATTGCGCTAGCAACCCAAAAATCAGTTTATGAAAAAGCGATTTCAAATGTCAAAGAGACTAAATCGCGTGGCGCTAAGGTGATTTTGTTTACCACAAAAGAGGCCTTAGTGCCAGAAGGTGTTGCGGATTTTGTGGTGCGCTTAGAGGAGTATGAAGAGTTGTTTATGCCGTTGCAGTTGATTGTCCCATTGCAATTGTTGGCATATTACATGTCGGTTTTACGTGGGTGTGATGTAGATAAACCCCGTAATCTCGCAAAGAGTGTTACGGTAGAATAAGCTACTATAATAAATGTTATCTGGGGATGAGGTTGTAAAAATGGAATCAACAAAACAAAAAAAGAAGTTTGCGCTGCCTAGGGTAGGCGCGCGTATGGTAAAGTCAGTGCTTGCAGTTTTACTCGTTGCGTTGGCATACGAGTATTTGCTAGGCGGCCGCAATGCCTGCTTTGCCTGTGTCGGCGCAATTTATGGAGTCGGCAGTGTGTTGCAAGAAGGTGCGCGTAACGGCTTCAACCGTTTTGTAGGCACCTTGCTCGGTGGCTTGGTGGTCATACCATTTTACTGGCTTTATGCAAACACACCTCTTTCAGTTCCTGCTTCTATTTATTTGGCCCTCGGTGCATTCTGTACCATTTATCTTAATGTCCTGTGCGGCACCTATAACGCAATCCAACCAGGTAGTATTGTGTATTTTGTGGTTATTTTCACCCAACCCCCAGAAACCTATATTGGCTATACCATCGCACGTGTCATTGACACCGGTGTGGGCGTCTTGATTGGCCTACTTGTAAATATTTCGTATCATCTGCCTAAGACACCGAAGGAAGAGCCAGTGCCGCAACACTCTGTGATACACGAGATTGTACACGAGCAATAAAGCGAAATATACACCAGTAAGAATGATATCCACAAGCAAAACAAAAAGCCGTAGCACAACCCAGAAGGGAAGTGCTACGGCTTTTAAATTACGTGAAAAAGCGAAAAATTAATCGCTTACGTAAGGCATTAGCGCAACTTGACGAGCGCGTTTGATTGCAATCGTTAATGCACGCTGATGGAATGCACAAGTGCCAGTTACACGGCGAGGGATAATTTTGGAACGCTCAGAAACGTATTTACGTAGACGAGGAACGTCTTTGTAATCGATTTCATCGATACGATCTACACAGAAGCTGCAAACTTTTTTGCGGCCACGGTGCATAGGGCGAGAAGGACGAGCGCCTTCAGATCTTTCATAAGCCATTGCTGATACCTCCTATTAAAATTAGGTCAATCGATTTTGTTAGAATGGTAGGTCTTCGCTGTCATCGATCACTGCAAAGTCATCGTTTGCACCAGCAGAGTAGCTAGGAACAGCTTCTGCAACAGGTGCGGCATGGGCAGCGGGTGCTACATTCTGAGAATAGGGCGCGGGGGAATTACCACCGCTCGCAGACTTTGAGCCAGTAAAGCTAACATTGTTTGCAACAACTTCGATTGCTGTGCGGTTATTTCCGTTTTTATCCTGATAGGAACGGCTCTGAAGGCTGCCATCAATGGCAATCATCGAACCCTTCTGGAAATATTTGCAAACAAATTCAGCGGTTTGGCGCCAAGCAGTGATTGTAATGAAATCAGCCTGACGTTGTTCGCCCGCACGCGCAAAATTGCGGTCACATGCAACGTTAAAGGTAACAACGCTAATGCCATTCTGTGTGCGTTTTAGTTCAGGATCAGCGGTAAGGCGACCCATAATTGCAACAATATTTAACATAGTAGACTCTCCTTTTAGACGTTAGGTTTAACGCTTAAACAGCCTTTGCAATAATCATGGAACGAAGAACACCATCGGTGATCTTGTAAACACGATCAAGCTCTGCGGGGAAATTACCATCACATGTGAAGTGAATCAATGTGTAGATGCCGTCGGGCTCGTCGTTGATTGGGTATGCAAGACGTTTCTTGCCCCACTCTTCAACAGAATCGATGGTACCATTTGCCTCGATAAGACTTTTGAACTTGCCAACTAATGCAGCAGTTGCTTCCTCGTCGAGTGCAGAACTGGTAATGAGCATGGTTTCGTACTTTGCCATTTCTGTACACCTCCTTTTGGACATGAGAGCCTTTTGAAAAAGGCTAAGGATTGCGGAAAATACCGCAGCCATCCGAATGGACAGCAAGATTATTATACCAAATTAACACGTTACTGTCAAGGTTTGCGCATTATCTTTTTTTTGGATGTTTTCGGAAACTTTTTCTGAGACGAGCAATATCATAATGCAGCGCAAAAATCTTTTAAATATGCACGGAATGCATCCTTGATTTCGGGGTGTTGTAGCGCAAGTTCAACCTGCGCTTGCACGACCGAAAGTTTATCGCCCATGTCATACCGTTTTCCCGTAAAATGCACCGCTGTCATTCCGCCGCGATTACGGGAAACTTCAGCCATTGCATCGGTCAGTTGGATTTCACCGCCCGCTCCAGGCGCTAGACCTTCGATAATATCATAGATTTCTGCGGTCAATAATACACGCCCTAAAATAGAATAGTTGCTAAACTCTTGTCCTTTTTTAGGCTTTTCAATCATATCATCTACAAAAAAGTAGTTATCATGAATAGGGGTTGTTTTCAAACTGCAATATCTGGAAACATCTTCCCATGGCACCGGATTTACCGCGCAGGCAGGGCGCCCGAATGCTTCGTATGCACGAATAAGTTGTGCACAAGCAGGATCTTCGCCAATGATAACGTCGTCGCCGTATACCACCAGAAACGGGTCGGCGCCAGTAAATGGCTTGGCCATCAACACCGCATGCCCTAAACCCAACGTTTCTTTTTGGCGCACAAACATAATATTTGCAAGATTTGCAATGCCCAGACATTCTTCTAGTAACTTTTCCTTACCAGGAACCGCAAGGCGCGCTTCCAATTCAGGGCAACGGTCAAAATGGTCCGCGATTAAATCTTGATTGCGGCTAATAATGATTAAAATATCGGTGCAGCCTGCTGCAACCGCTTCTTCTACTAAATATTGAATTGCAGGCTTATCCACAATTGGAAGCATACCTTTTGGCATCGCTTTTGTGGCAGGCAAAACACGCGTACCTAGCCCCGCCGCAGGGATAACCGCTTTTGTAATTTTTTTCATTTTACACTCCTCTTTTTTACACACTTAAGATAGTAGGGGATTAATAGTATAGCATTTCTAACACGGCGTCAAACTCAGGCCCTAACAGAACACTGAAGCCGTTTGCGATGACAATCGCTGTTACAATTGCAAGCATAACCGCCGCAATACTTGTGCCACCGTACATTTGCAATAATAACGTTTTTTCTTTCGCGCTTTTTGCCCTTGCTTTGATTTTTTTGATTGATTTGGCTGCCGCCTTTTGATAAATATGATTTGCATATAATCCACGCAGCATGATAACTGCCCAGCTAATCGCCACAGATGCCTGCGAAAGAACATTTAATGTAGTTTCCCCGATGACAGGCGCATAAGCGCTTTCGCTATAAATCAAAACCGTTAAAAACGCAGGTATGTTCAACAGAATTGCAATTAAACTAAAAGCCAATGCCCAACCCCAAGTTTTTCGATAAAAGAAATAGAGGGGACCAAATAACATCGCACTAAATGAAAAGCTGTACTTGCGATTACGCAATTTCATCTGCTGAAAGTTCGTAAGATATGCGGGGCTTGCCGTACCGATATAGGAAATCCACTCTGCTACCGGAATTTCCTCAAATGTTTCGTTTAAATTGAGCGGTTTGCCATAGAGTGGCAAGCCATGATAGCGTGTATCAACAGACTCGTCCTTTTTTTGCACAAATGATGATGTCAGTGTGCTCTTTTTTTCTTTTTCATCATTTGTATTTTCCGCTAGCTCAGCAAACGATAGTCCACAGTGCTTACAATATTCGTTGCTTTTTTCATTTTCTGTTTCACAACGAGGGCAATGCAACATGGTACTGCGTTTGATTTTTTCTGGTGGTTGCCATTCAAATGTGTCACTATGCGCATTTTGAAATTTGCAATGCCCAAGCGATTGATAACAATCACGATGATAAGGAGTCCCACAATCTGGACATACTACAACATCGCTGTCTATTTTAAAATGCTGATGACAGATAGGGCATTCACAACCGGTGAAATCGTACATAAAGCGCCTCCTGAAAGTAAAATAAAATGGATGAATTCGGAATTATCCACGAAGATATTATACCATTATTTGTTCAAAAAAGCAAAGCATGAAGCGTTTAAAACAAAAAAGGTTATCATTTCACTATTTACTTTAACAGTAAAATTTTGTATACTAATGAAGTATCTGTATATAATTTATGTATTTTTGAGGTTAAGCATGATCACAGTAGATGAACTAAAAGCAAAACTCGGTGGCTTTAAAGTGGCCGTAGATGATTTAGAAGAGGCTCTTGCCATTGAAGCGAGCAAAAAACGAATGCAAGAACTTGAGCACAAAATGACAATGCCAGGCTTTTTTGATGACGACGTTGCCAGTAAAAAAGTATTTGAAGAAATTGGCGATTTAAAAGGTAAACTTGGTCGATTTGAAAGCCTAGCTGCTTCGTATGATGATGCAGAAACATTGCTTTTGATGATTGCCGAAGAAAATGATCCAGATTTAATCCCTGAAGGGGAAGAAGCTGTACTTGCAGTCGAAAAGGCCATTGATGAATTGCAGCTTATGACAATGCTTAATGGAGAGTACGATCATTGCAATGCAATCGTAACCTTTCATGCTGGTACAGGCGGCACCGAAGCACAAGATTGGGCAGAAATGCTATATCGTATGTATAACAAATGGGCAACCGCACATGGCATCACTGCGGAATTATTGGATTACCAAGATGGTGATGAAGCTGGGATGAAGAGCGCTTCCATTATGTTTAAGGGCACCAATGCGTATGGCATGTTAAAAAGCGAAAATGGTGTACATCGCCTAGTACGTGTAAGTCCATTCGATTCAAATGCACGTCGACAAACTAGTTTTGCATCGCTAGAAGTAATGCCAGAGCTAGATAATTCTATCCAGGTAGATATCCGCGCAGAAGATATTGATATGCAAGTATATCGTGCTTCGGGTGCAGGTGGTCAGCATATCAATAAAACATCAAGTGCTGTGCGTTTAATTCACAAACCCACTGGGGTTGTAGTAAGCTGTCAAACACAGCGTAGTCAATTCCAAAACCGCGATTATGCAATGCAAATGCTACAAGCGAAACTGTATCAGATTGCGCAGCAGCAGCACATGGATAAAATTGATGACATCAAAGGTGTGCAAAATGAAATTGCATGGGGCCATCAGATTCGCAGTTATGTGTTTATGCCTTATACCATGGTCAAAGATCATCGCACAAACTTTGAAACAGGTAACGTTGATTCTGTAATGGATGGCGATATTGATGGGTTTATATTTGCATACCTAAAGGCTGCATCCCGTGGGGAATTAGTAGAAAATTAAGCGATAAAACTGATTTTTATAAATGAAGGCGCAATTTCACGTTTTATCTCTAAAAAAGAAGCAAGTGGCCGACAAGTGAAATCACTTGCCGGCCACTTGCTTCTTTTCATTCTTACCTAGCATTAAATTCAAGTTGATTTTATCGCTTTGGAAAATGTTGACTGCTTTTTATAACATGCTTTTCCGCCCAGATTGTTTAGACAATAAGACAACTCAAACCTGCGTCTTAATTGTGCGGATATCATCGCCCATAAATTGAAACGGCTCACACATACCAGAAATGCGACTGGAGATTTTTTCGGTATAACGTTTTTCAAGCAGCGTGCCATCAACGATGTTGCTCGTAAAGATAATAGGGGATTTATTCGCCGTGCGATTATTAAGCAATGTATAAAGCGTGCTAATGGTGAAAGAGGAAACCAGTTCCGTCCCTAAATCATCTAAAATCAATAAATCCGCTTGCGTTACAGCCTCTAATAACGCGCGCTCCTCATCAGGATTGTTATTGAAGTGATGGTTTTCTACGGTTGAAAAGAAATCCGGACTGCTGATATAGATTACATCAAACCCTTTTTCTAGCACAATCCCCGCAATTGCAAGCGCCGCATGTGTTTTCCCCAGACCACTGTTCCCAAATAGCAACAAATTGCAGCTATCTCGATCGAAATCCTCTGCATATTCTTTTAAGTCGCCTAGCACTGTTCGCATATATTGCTGCACATTCATTCCGCTGTTCACATCAGTTATATTAGGGTAATAACTACAATCTAACTGTTCAAATTTTGTAATGGAAAGAGAAGTGGTGTCTGCAATTTCTTTTCGACGCAACGCGCGCATGCGTTTGCGCACGCAGGGGCATGTCTTTCCATTTAAATCGCCTGTGTCGCCACAATCAAGACAATTAAATTTGGGCAATAGTGCGTCTGACGAGCGACCTAATGCTACAAGGGCGGCACTTCGTGCAGTATTTGCAGCGTCTAATGCCTCTTTTGCTTTCGCTGTGTCTTGCCCTTTCACCGCCGCAATTGTCATTTGAACACCCGCTTGACGCACTGCAAGATTGGCTTTTGCAAACGAGGGGAAAGCCGCTTCTAAGGCCGCCAGATTGTCATTCGCTAGTGTACGTGCAATCTGTCGATGCGCAGAAATTTCGCGCATCGCTTGATGATAAAGTTCTTGTTTAGAAAGCATAGTTTAATCCTTTTTTTTCAAACGACGCGGACGCGTCATTGCATTACTTAAAAAGTTGTTTTCCGTAGGTGATACGCGGTCTACGCGGATGTTATGCCCATCGTTTGAAACAGCACCACCGCCACGCACTTGATGCACATTTCGAAGCCCTTTGCCATGCCAACTTTTCAGGATACCATTCAGATACCAAACATCTTTTTTCGTGCCGGCTTGTAGTACAGCCTCGCTTAACATAACATCATCAAAGGCATACACTTCGTACCATCTAGCAATTGCCTTGCGCATACTTTGCGTAAAATCAGCAGTATTGATACCCAATAGTCCAGCGACAAAATCTTCTCTCTTTTCACGTAGCGCAAGCAATTTTAAATACTCATCTGCTTGTTCACCATTTGTAATTCCATCGCTTTCCCATGCCTTTAAAGTGTGCCTGAGGGCGGCAATGGTACGCTTTTCTTTGCTTGCAAGATAAGTCACGCATAACATAATGACATCAGGCTGAAACGCATCTTGTAGATAAAGTGCAACTAGCTTTTGCAATTCGTTATGACTTAAATTACAACCGAAAGTGGTTTGGACACATTCAATTAACCCCGAAATCATAGGATCCGTTCTAGATGCCACTGCGATTTCTTGCCAAGTCATGGGCGCCGCGGCTGTTTCAATCGGAACAACAGGGGTATCATCTACACGTTCTAGTAATCCGGCACCAGCCCACCACAGCAATGCGCGTTCTGCCGTTTGCTTACTACGCAACTTTAAATCGCGCGCAATTTGTTCTGGGTCAGATATACCCGTTGCTAGCAGATATAGGGCAACACGAATATTGCCTTCTTCTGCGCTATTTAGTTTTGAAAACACAATCTGTGGCACTGCGATTGAATCTCCATTGTTTGATTTTATGCGAAAAAGCATCAAAAAACTCCTTTGATGTGAAAGAACGATTAACCGGGCAACGCAAATGAAATGTTTCGCCCGAAAATATTTTGTTTAGAATATAATATAGTATAAGGCTAATTTGAAAATCGGTCAAGGTTGAAAAAAGGGATAAAAAAGATTTGTTTTAATTTTTTTGTTTTTAGAAATTGACAAATCGAAATTGTGGTGTTATAATAAAAAAGCAATTTTTGCAGGGTTAGCTCATCCGGTAGAGCGACTGCTTCCCAAGCAGTAGGCGGTGGGTTCGAGTCCCATACTCTGCTCCAAAAAAACAATCCCCATCTTAGGATGGGGATTGTTTTTTTGCTTAGCAGAGTGGGGCCCGAACAGCGCACGCATTCGGGAGCTAATAATTTCATGAAGAGTTTGCAACTTCTTTCCCGTTTGTGTTATACTTACTATATATTATTATCAAAATCAGAAAGGGGGATGTTTATGAAAATTGCCATAATTGGTGCTGGCGCAATGGGTATGCTATTTGCAGGCTATCTCAGCAAAGAAAATGAAACCGTTTTAATTGGGTGTGATGCTCGGCGCATGTCTGTAATTGCAGAAAAAGGTGTTGCTATCACTGAAAAAGATGGTTCCACAGCTACCTATTATCCCAACGCTCTTATAAGCAGCGAAGAAATTGATACGCAAGACTTAGTCATCCTACTTACAAAAGCAATGGACAGTCGCATCGCCCTCGCCGCGAATCCCACATTGTTCGGAAAAGGCACCATTTTAATGACATTACAAAATGGGTCTGGACATGAAACCATCCTGCAAGATTTTGCACCGCGGTCGCAAATTGCAGTTGGTACCACGCAAGATGGTAGTTCTATCACTGGAGATAATTCTATTCGTCACAGCGGGGTTGGCACTACTGCGTTTGGCATGATTGAAGGTGATTTAACATTGCTTTGCGCCGCTGAAAAAACCTTTTGCCGTTGCGGATTTGAAACCACAAAAACAGAAAACATCAAACAACTAATCTGGAACAAGCTGATTATAAATGTATCTTCTAGTGCCCTCTCTGGTTTATTGCAAATGCCGCAAGGGTATTGCTTAGATGATAGCTATGCTTGGGAAATCACCCAAATGTTGATCAAGGAAGCTGTTGCTGTTGCCAATGCAGACGGAATGCAATTGGAGGAAACCGCACAGATTGCTCGTGTGAAAAATTTACTTAAAAATGCGCGCTCTGGCCTCGTTAGTGTCTATGCAGATTTAAAAGCAGGTCGCTTTACAGAAGTGGACACCATCAGCGGAAGTGTGATTGCACGTGGCAAGGCATTAAATGTGCCCACGCCAACGCATCAATTAATTGTCAATCTCATACATGCCATGGAACGTCGAAAAGATTATGACCCATCTGCATTTTGATATGTTAAGCGTATCGAACAACTTGCCAAATGGCGCAAAATATGCTATTTTAAAGAGGAAGAATGCAAAATATTATATCTCAAAAAGGAGTTATTTATGGATTGCTTGTTTTGTAAAATGTCCGCAGGGGATATCCCCGTTCAAAAAGTATACGAAGATGACCAAATGTTGGTTTTTTATGATATAGAACCGCAAGCGCCTGTGCATGTTTTAGCAATTCCTAAAAAGCACATTTCTTCGGCAGCGGCGCTCGCACCAGAAGATGCGGCTTTAATTGGGCACATGTATCTTGTAATGGCGAATGTTGCAACAGATTTAGGATGTGAAAATGGGTATCGCATTGTAACTAATATCGGCGAGGATGGCGGTCAAAGTGTAAAACATCTGCATTTTCATCTGCTTGGTAAACGCAGTTTAGCATGGCCACCAGGCTAATAAAAAACACTGTTAAAACCGCCAATTTATAAAAACAATTCATTGATTAGAGGAGAACAAAATCATGCGTAAAACATACACCTTACATGTTGCAGGGTTGACAAGAGACTTGCCTATTTGCCCTGTAAATGAGCATTTAGATATTGCGGCATTCATTATGCTTGGTGATGCAGAGTTAACTGTGCACACTGCAGAAGAATTGTTAAAAAAAGTCCCAGAATTTGACGTTTTATTAACCGCAGAGGCAAAAGGAATTCCCATCGCCCATGAAATGAGTCGCCAAAGTGGAAAACCTTACATCACTGCGCGCAAAGGAAAGAAACTTTATATGGAAGAGCCCGTTGTGATTGAGGATCAATCCATCACGACTGCCGCAAAGCAAATGCTTGTCATCGATAAACCCGAACTAGAATCGATGAACGGGAAACGCTTGCTCATTGTTGATGATGTTATCTCGACTGGAGGATCACTCCATGCATTAGAAACACTTGCCTCGCACAGCGAGTGTACTGTGGTTGGTTGTGCTGCTGTTTTGGCAGAGGGTGAAGCAGCTGATCGCAAGGATATCATCTTCCTAGAAACATTACCTTTGTTTTTCCATTAATCATGAGACGTCCGCTGTGTGTGTTTTGTGTAACACTTTTACTTACACAGGTGGCCTTCGTATATTTGCCGCAGAATTTACTACTAATTCTTGCGGCAATTTTTGCAACCGTTTTACTGCTCTGTTTTGCGATAAAACGGCATGGATATTGTATTTGTATCTTATTCGGTATCGTTTTAGGTGGCATTTTATTTTTTGCAAACCAAGCGCGCAACCTTACAGTAATTGAACCTTATTTAGAGCAATCCGTTACTATCACTGCGCGTGTTGAAGATCCGTATACTTCTTATATCGAGGATATGGTCGGTGCAACCTTGTACGTAGAAGCAGTAAACGGAGAAGCCGTTTCTTTTGCATGTTACTGCGTATTACTACCAGAGGTAGAAGACGGCGCAATCATTGAAGGTACATTTTCCATCCAAAGTTTATCAGAGGAAACTGACAAACTTTCTAATTATAGTGATGGGATTTTTGCGCAAGCAGAGTATATTGACAACCTCATATTTTTGGGGTCGGTCGGGGGGATCCGTGGCTTTTTCATTGAAGCACAATCCACATTAAGCCGCATCATTCGCGCGCCATTCTCTAAAACAGTTGGTGGTGTGCTTTCTGCCATGACCGTAGGCGACCGCACTTACATCTTAGATAATATTTCTGAATTATATCGCAAAGCCGGACTCTCCCATATATTAGTTGTCAGTGGGTTGCACCTTTCGCTAATTTGTAGTGTTGTGATGATTCAGAATGACACGCGCAAAAAAATCATATTAAAAAGCATCTTGACTGTCAGTCTTGCTTTATTGCTTGCTGGTATTACAGGCGCAACTGCATCCATTTTGCGTGCAGTATTGGTGCTTTTGATTTACACCATAGGTGAATTATTGATAGAGCAAGCGGATTCTTACACTTCGCTTAGTTTGGCTGGCGCTATTCTTGTGCTTACAAACGGATATGTCGTTTGTAACTTATCGTTTCAGCTCTCTTTTCTTGCAACACTAGGGGTTTTGCTTGGGTCTCTCTTTGCAAAGCGCACAATCCCTTATTTTATAAAACTAGGGCGATTCTATCCTGCATTTGTGGTCGTTTACACAAGTATTGTCATTACAGTTTTTGCGACATGCGCAACGTTTCCTATCTTGGTGATGTGGGATATGAACATTAGTTTACTTGCTGTTTTGTCTAATCTGCTAACCTTCTGGATGATACCCTTTATCCTCATCATGGGGCTTAGCGGTGCTCTGATTGGGCTTATTCCTCTGTTAGGATGGCTTAGCACATGGCTTTTAACATCTGCTGCCATTTTAGTTGCTGTCATGAATAAAATCGTGGCACAGATTTCGCTCTTACCAGGTGCACAGCTTTACTTTGAAACGGAATATGCAGTATTTGTTTGCCTTTGTATTATTGCCGCCGGAGTGGTCGCATATTACTGCAATATTCGATATCGCATTGCAATTCCGACGATATTTGCAATGCTCGTTGCTGGCATTGCAATCGGTAATTATTACACAAAAGACATCATCAAAGTTGCCATGCTAGGAACTGTATCAAATCCGGCTGTCGTCATTTCGCAAAATCAAGAAGCAATTGTTTTATTTCGCGGTGGAGAATATAACACCCAAATGGTGGAAAGCTACCTTGAAAAGCGTGATATTTCTACCATTGCTTTGGTCATAGACCTACGGATGGAACCATCTTCTAGTTGCGAGCTAGAGGCGCAGGAACTCATCTGGCTTTTTGACACCCCTGCCATGGAGCAAACAACGCTCGCCTTTGGGGAAATAGATATTTATCTATTAAATGCAATGGATGGCGGTGTGGTTGTTTTAGAAATCGGCGGTACAACAATTGCAACCACAAGTGGAACGGTTGTTTTAAGTGAACCATATTCCGTAGATATTTTACTCGCAACCTCTAGCAGTTCTGGGTCTATCGTAGGGGAAGCACTCATTTGCAAAAAAGTTTACACGACGATGAGCGCGTACGATGTACGCTCTATTTATTACGGAGACAATCCGCGACTTTGGTTGCATTATGGTGGCGAGTATATGCTGTCGGGGGTAGAAAATGGCACATGATATTACAAAAATAAAACAGCTATTAAAAACAGATTGTCCTGTCTTTTATTTTTATGCAAGCGATCGTGCACTCGCACAGCGCGCTTGCTTTGCTGCGCGTCAATTATTGCAACAAGAGGACACCGAAACCACTGTATTAGAAGGTCCAACTCCTGAAATCGAACAAATTATTATGGCTGCTGGTACCATCTCGTTTTTTTCTTCTCGCCGTATCGTAGAGTTACCAGACTTAAGCCCTAAAACATACAGTGACGTTGACTTAGATGCGCTTTGTGACACCCTAAAAAGCGCAGAAAACGCAGTTTTCTTCATTACAAGCACCTACCCCCTAGAATATGGAAGAATGCAATTAACAAAAGCGGCAAAGAAATTAATCGAATGCTGCAAAAAAATCGGTTATGTGTCAGAAATCGCACAACCACGTGCTGATGAATTACACAATATTTTAATCGAACATGCCAAGGAACAAGGCGCAACATTGCCCAAACGCGTTGCAGCAGCATTAGTTGAGCGCTGTGGTAAGGATCTAACATTGCTAGAAAATGAAGTAGATAAGCTATCCGCTTTTGCGCAGTACCAAACAATTACGCAAGAAATGGTGATTGCTCTTGCAACACAAAGTCTAGAAGCAGATGTATTCGATATGGTACGGATGATTACAAATAAAAATACAACGAATGCATGTAAAAAATTGCAAACTTTATTGCGATTACAACACGAACCAATTGCTATTACGGCAGCTTTGATTGGCAGCTATACAGATTTATATCGCGTGAAGGCGGGGCAGGCGAGCGGACATAATTATAGCACCGTCTTTAAAGAATATGGCTACAAAGGAAATGACTATCGGCTCAAAAAATCACTGGAAACCGCAAACCGCTATTCCCTTGGGCAATTAGAGCGCTGCATTCATATCTTAACGGAAACGGACCAGACCCTAAAGAGTCAACCAATCCAAGATAGTGTGGTATTAGAAATGACCATTTGCAGTCTTTCGGCAGTGGGAGGCGGACGATGAACAAGATTGTTACGAGCCGCACTATCGTGGTAGAGGGGCGCTATGACGCTGTAAAGCTGAATTCCATTACAGATGCAAATTTAATTGTGATTGATGGTTTTTCCATTTATTCTGACAAAGCCAAACAGCAACTACTCAAACGTTTGGCGCAAAAGCACGGGCTTATCTTGCTGCTTGATTCCGATGGTGCAGGCTTTCGTATGCGGCATTATATCACCGGCTTAGTGGGGGAGGAACATGTATTGCAAGTCTATACTCCTGCGATAAAGGGAAAGGAAAAGCGCAAAGAAACCGCCGGGAAAGAAGGTTTACTGGGGGTAGAAGGTATTGGCACCGCTGTACTGCACCAACTGATATCCACGGCATTACAACATGATATAAGCGAGCCTCAGCCCACTTTTGCGCAGCCGCGTCAAGTAACTTATACCGATTTATTTCGTTGGGGGCTTTCTGGCACAGAGGGAAGCGCTGAGCGAAAAATCAGATTTTTGCAATCCCTAGGCTTACCCCCACGCATTTCCAAAAAAGAACTGGTAAAGGTGTTGAACACGCTTTATACCTACCAAGAACTCGAAGAAAAGCAAAAGGCGATGTTTGGTTAAACCCAACATCGCCTTTTGCGGCATTATCCATCTTAAATTAAAAAACATTCGCTAATCAAAGTCAAGCACTACGGCGACATTAAAAAATGACGATACGCAGTTCACCTCACTTTAATTCGTTGTAAAAATCGAAATCAATGCTATTTAATAATGCTTTTGCAATAATCGTATGCCCAAGCTGATTTGGATGTACACGGTCTGCGTTAATTGACATGGGGTGATGTTTTTTTAGGTATTGATCAAAGGCGCTTTGCACATCCACAAAAGTACAGCTATATTGCACTGCTAGCTTTTTGACAACCGCACTATACGCATCAGCAGCAATGCGCACTACATCTAACGTATTTGGTTCCATAAAAACAGGTGTCATCAAGATAATATTTTTCGTGATTGGCTGCGTTTTCTCAATCATTTCAATCAGATTTTTTTCATACGCATCAATTTTCACATGCCAAGAAGGATCAAGTGGGCGGTCAAATTGGCGCCAAATATCATTAATGCCAATCATGATGCTGACCCAGTCCGGAGAAAAGGCCAGTACATCTTGCTCCCAACGTGCGATAAGGTCGCGGCTGGTATGCCCATTGGTACCTGCATTAATGACGCGGCAATTTAAATCACGATAGGTACTGCCTAATAAAGCATCCACAATTCCAACATAGCTTTGCCCTATGCCGTCTTTTGCATCACCAATTGGGCGGGCATGGTCGCCATCTGTCACTGAGTCACCAATCATGATAAAGAGAGAATTTTCTTTGATTTTCATTTTGCTGCGCTCCTTACTTGTCCGTGTGTGATAAAATTATTTTAATGTACCATCAATGATTTGCCCGTAGTACCATGGTTTTGGCGCGGTAAAAATCTTACCGCTCAATCCTTCATATTCTGGTTGTGTGAGGTTCGGGAATTTGAGTTCCCATGCACAAAGCGCCTGATATTTTAAGCGCAGCTCACGATTTGCGGCATTGTTGCCATATTTACTATCGCCCAAAATAGGGCAGCCGATGCTTTCCATATGTGCGCGGATTTGGTGTGTGCGCCCAGTGACGAGCAACACTTTAAGTAATGCAAGGCGCCCCGATGTCGCAATCGTTTCATAGTGGGTTTCCACACTTTTTGCATTAGGGCGCTCTTCTTGGATTACCTTCACCACACCACGCTCTGCATCTTTAACCAAAAAGCCTTCCAACACAGCACTCGGTGGGGTAGGGCGTCCAAAGGTTACACAAAGATAACTCTTTTTGATTTTTCGCTCTTTAATCAGGTTTAAGAACAACTTTTCCGCAGAAGAAGTTTTCGCAATTACAACAAGTCCCGATGTCCCCGTATCTAATCGATGACACAGCGCAGGGGTATAGTGCGCGTTTTCGGCATATTCGCCGACACTATTTAAATAAAACAAAGTGCGATTTAATAATGTGTCCACCCCTGAACCATCCACGGGTAGCCCCGCTGGCTTGTTCACAATCATTACTTGCGGACTGTTGTACATAACTTGTGCGGGTGTGCGGACGCTTTTCCAAGCAGCACCACCGCGTGCTTCAGGGGCTTCTAACGTTTCATCTAATAAAAACAGTTTGATTTCATCGCCTGCGACAACGCGTGTCGATAACGGCACCTTTTTACCGTTTAACTTAATCTTGTTTTCACGCATGGCTTTATTTAGCCGTCCAAGCCCTAGCATGGGGTACATGTCCATTAAATATTTATCTAAGCGCACCGGCGCAAGACATCTTGCTTTTAAAATTTTCAAAATAAGAACTCCTCTATTATCGTTACTATATGTTGCTAGTATACTAGAAAACAATAAAAAAGACAAATGCTTTATATCGTGTTTTATAATTTTATAAAAAAGAAGTTATAGAAAAGGTTGACAAAGAGGGGGAAAGTAGTGTATTATATTTCTTGCAGTTCTGGTGCATTTTTTGCGCAAGAAATTCTGTGTGCCGCTGTGGCGGAATCGGCAGACGCAAGGGATTTAAAATCCCTCGGTAGTAATATCGTACCAGTTCAAGTCTGGTCAGCGGCACCAAGAAAAAGAGTGTAGTACCTTTTGGTATTGCGCTCTTTTTCTTTTTCTAAACCGTACAGCGATACGTTTTTATTCATCATGTAGTTAATCATTTCGATAACATTTTATATTGCTCATTTGATTACCAAGAAAATTGATTGCTGATTTTCTGTTTTGCCTATATCGATATATTTTCCCGTTCGATTTCGTGTGATGTCCTAAAAATACGCCGATACGTTGACAAGACGGACAATCTGAACTAGAATGAAGGCATGTATTACGTCAAAGACAGATAGGAGAGCAGATATGAACAAACAAGTACCAATGTCTGAACGAGTTGCCTATACAGGTGGGCTGCTTGGGCAAAACATGATATACAACTTTATGTCAATGTATATTTTATTTTTCTTTACGGATTTGCTTGGCATTTCACTAGAAAGTGCAACCGCTATTGTCGTAGCCGCCAGTTTGTGGGATGCAATCAATGACCCCATGATGGGTTTCATCACGGATAGAACGCGCACAAAGTTTGGTAAATTCCGCCCTTATATGATTTTCTCTCCCATCATTATTTTTTTCACCACTGTGATGTGCTTCGTCGCTCTTGATGTTGGTGTGATGGCTACCGTTCTAATTGCTGTTGTTTGCTATATTCTATGGGGCATGTCTTACACCGTTTGTGATATTCCCATTTGGGCGGTTACTTCCGTTGTATCGCATAACCCAGATGAACGCAATGTGATGGTAACACTTGGACGTATTGGTGGCACCATCGGCACCGTTTTGGTGACAGTTGGCAGCATTCAAATTATCAATCTGTTTGGCGGCGAGCGCACGGCAAGTGCATATACTTATACTGCAATCGCGATTGCTGCGGTTGGCGCGCTGCTGATGATTTTAGCGGGTGTAAAAATCAAAGAACGCATTCAGTCAGATAAAGAGGTTATCTCCATCAAGAAAAACCTAAAAACCATTACGGTCAACAACCCTTTGATTGTATTGATGGTCGCATTGCTCATCACCAATCTTGTCAACAGCATTCGGCAAAGCGTCCAGCTATACTTCGTTATTTATGTGTGGGGCGATGCAAACTATGTCACACCAGTTGGGTTAAGCCTTGTCATCGGCATGACCCTTGGCATGATTCTGGCACCAACATTAATCAAAAAATTCTCCAAGAAAAAACTCTTTATGATTTTTTGTATTATTGGAGCAATCGTTAGCTTTGTTCCGTATTTTTTCCCGCATGATGCTGTTATGCTCAGTCTTGTCTTTTTAGGTTTTAGCTTTGCTTGCACTGGCATTATTAGCATCTTGTGCTCTAGCATGCTACTAGATGCCGTAGAATATTCGGAATACAAACTAGGCTATCGTGGCGAAGGGATTATCTTCTCGATTAACACTTTCCTCACTAAACTAAGCGCAACATTTGCAAAGCTAATCATTGGTGTAGGCTTAATCCTAATGAACTATGTTGAAAATCAACCAGTTACGCCTGCAGTGCAATCAGGGTTTAGCTCTATGATGTACATTGTACCCGCACTTAGTTTTGTCATCGCAATTATTCCAATGTTCTTCTATGGTCTAACCGATGAAAAGCGCAAAGAAATCCACGCTACGCTTGAAGAAAAACACCTACAACAAGCCTAAAGGAGGATGCCATGGATACTTCAATGGTCATGTCACTGTTTGCACCACCAGAGATTATGAGCGCGAAAAAGGTTTTGTGTGTGCAACCCCATGCAGATGATAATGAAATCGGAATGGGCGGAATTGTTGCTGTTTTAACAGCAAAGGGGATACAGGTAGATTATCTAACCGTGACAGATGGCTCGCTTGGTGCCTATGTTCCTGCGTTATCAGGAGATACCTTAATCGCTGTGCGCCAAAGTGAAGTAGAAAAAGCGGGCGCTATATTGGGGGTAAACGCCTATCATTATCTAAACAAAGCGGATGGCACACTGACAGATATCCCTGCCTTAGCCGGTGAAATTGCAGAAATTATGCGTGCAGGGCAATACGATTTCGTATGCTGCCCTGACCCATGGTTGATGTACGAGGCGCACCAAGACCATATTGTAACTGGGAAAGCTGTAGCGCAAGCATTTATTTCTGTTAACTTGCTAGAATATCCAAAAGGAAGCACTACGGCGGCTTACACGCCAACGGGATTAGGCTTTTATTTTACTAGCAAGCCTAATACGGTAATTGATATCAGTAACACCTTTGAAAGGAAATTTGCAGCCATGGAACAACACCAAAGCCAATTAAATGAACAACTGCTCGGATTGTATCGCGTTTACTTCAATATGAAAGGCATACAACTTGCAAATGACAAAGACTTTCCTCTTGGGGAAGGGCTAAAGTTGATGAACGGCTTGCATCTCCATTGTTTTGCGGAAGGCGAAACAATCTAATGTCCAGTAGCGTTTCAATAAATAGAAAACATCTTTCTCACTTTTTTGACAAAAAACACAAAAAAGTGGGCGAGGTGTTTTTTTCTTTGGTGCAGCACTCCGAAAGTTCGATATATGAAACTTTTTGTTTAGAAAGTATTGATTTTTTGGAAATTTCCAGTATAATAATCTAGGTTTAGTAAAAACAATATTAAAGTTTAGCAATACTAAAACACATTAAAATGAAGGAACGTGATACGATGGATATTGGTCATAAAATTAAGCGGCTACGAATACAAAAAGGCTTGACCTTAGAAGAACTTGCTAGCCGTAGCGAACTCACCAAAGGCTTTTTGTCACAGATGGAGCGCAATCTAACCTCGCCATCGATTGCAACCTTAGATGATATTTTAGAAGCGCTCGGTACAACACTTGGTGATTTTTTTAAAGAGGAAAAAGAAGAGCAGCTTGTTTTTCCTCAAAAAGATTTCTTTGTGGATGAACGAGAAGGCTGTACGGTGCACTGGATTGTACCAAACACCCAAAAAAATGATATGGAACCCATCTTAATGGAACTACCACAAGGCGGACAATCTTTTATGGTAGAACCGCACGGCGGCGAAGAATTCGGCTATGTACTTGAGGGTAGCATCATTTTAACTTCTGGCGATGAGAGCAAGCGCTACAAGGTAAACAAAGGGGAAACCTTTTATCTGTTTGGCAAAAACGCACATTATTTGAAAAACGAGAAAAAGACGACCGCAAAAGTTCTATGGGTATCTACACCACCATTATTTTGATGTCTTTATCGACATCCAGAAGTAAAAATAAAGCCACGCAAGGAGGGCACAATGAAAAAATTAATTCAATTTAAAAATATTGTCAAAGATTTTGATGGCAAACTCGTTTTAAAAGGCATTAACTTAGATATATACGAAAACGAATTTGTTACCCTGCTTGGTCCCAGTGGCTGCGGCAAGACAACTTTGTTGCGCATCTTAGGTGGCTTTTTGACGCAGGACGAAGGCACTATTTTCTTTGATGGGGAGGATATCACCAAGGTTCCACCCTATAAACGTGAAGTCAATACTGTATTCCAAAAATACGCTCTTTTTCCACACATGAACGTATATAACAATATTGCGTTTGGCCTAAAAATCAAAAAGGAACCAAAGGATATCATCGAGCAAAAGGTAAAACGTATGCTCAAACTTGTAAATCTAGAGGAATACGCAGACCGTAATATCAACCAGATGAGTGGCGGACAACAACAGCGCGTCGCCATTGCACGCGCACTGGTCAATGAGCCAAGTGTTTTGCTGTTAGATGAGCCCCTTGGCGCGCTCGACCTTAAACTGCGCAAAGAAATGCAACAAGAACTAAAAAAAATCCAACGCGAAGTGGGAATCACTTTTATCTTTGTAACGCATGACCAAGAAGAAGCGCTTACCATGAGTGATAAAATTGTTGTCATGAAAGATGGCGAAATCCAACAAATTGGATCGCCCACGGATATTTACAACGAGCCTGCCAATGCCTATGTCGCAAACTTCATCGGGGAAAGCAATATTATGGATGGCGTAATGCGCGCTGATTACAAAGTTATTTTTGAAGACAAAAAATTCGAATGCGTGGATTTTGGCTTTGCCGAGAACGAAAAAGTAGATGTCGTCATCCGCCCAGAAGATTTAGATATCGTATCGCCTCACAAAGGCAAACTGAAAGGGATTGTAAAATCGGTGCTATTCAAAGGGGTGCATTATGAAACCATGGTAGAAACCAAAGTGGGCACCTCTATTACGGTAAACATGATTGTTTCAGACGATAAGCCTGTCTTTAACCAAGCTGCGAACGAAAAAATGTCTGCGAATGATTTCTTTTTGGATGTAGCTGACGTGGAAACCCTAGACGAAGCAACCATCATTGCCCGTGCAGATGCGCAAGCATGGAACCCAGATACAGAAGAGTGGATTTCGATTAAAGAAATCCACCACAATATTCAAAAGGAAAATGGAACCTATCCTGTATCCTTTGCGACGGCAGCTGGCACAACCGTCACCGTTAATATGATTGTAAAAGACGAAAACCGTGCAGTAAACAAAGAATATCAAGAAGAAATTTTCGCGGTAAACTTTTACAAGAAAGCAGATGAAATCCACGAATCGATTGCACTAACCACTGATTTGAAAACTTGGGCAAACGCCTCTGCGTGGTCACTTGACCAAGATATTGCCAAAGATACCCCTGTGGAAATTACAACGGTTCGCTATGACTTTGACCCTGCTACGGTTACACCGGGTGTTTATCCTATCACCTTTGCGAGCGAAGGATACGAATATAAGATTGATACTACCGATTATCACGCAGTGGGTGTGGAAGTCGGTCTTGACTTCACACCAGAAGACATCCACATTATGAAAAAAGAATATTAAGGAGCGGTTATGAAACAATTTCGCAATATGACCATTCCCTATATTGTTTGGATGGTTATCATGATTGTCCTGCCCATGCTTTTGATTGTGATGTATGCATTTACAAACGAAGGCAATTCGGTTGCTACCATTCAGTTTACTTTGAAAAACTTCACTGATTTCATCACGGACGAAGTATATGTTGCAGTGCTACGGCGTTCTCTTTGGATTGCCGTGCTTACTACTGTAATCTGTATTATCTTCGGTTATCCCATTGCCTATATCATCGCCCAACAAGAAGAAAAGAACAAAATGTTTTGGGTGCTACTGATTACCTTGCCAACATGGATTAACATGCTAGTACGCACCTATGCATGGATGGGCATGTTACAGGATGACGGTGTCATTAACACAATTCTCGGCTTTTTCGGCATTGGGCCTTTTGAGATGATTTACACCACCTTTGCTGTTGCGGTAGGTATGGTTTACAATTTCATTCCCTTTATGATTTTACAGATTTATTCCTCACTCACAAAAATGGATCTTTCTTTATTGGAAGCGGCAAATGATCTCGGTGCGAACCGCGTACAAACCTTTTTGCGTGTTACCTTACCACTTTCTTTGCCAGGGGTAATTAGCGGCATCACACTAGTGTTCTTGCCCGCAGTATCTAGTTTCTTTATTCCAAAATTACTTGGCGGTGGACAGTACGTATTGATTGGTAATGTTATTGAAACACAGTTCCTTACTGCGGGCGACTGGAACTCCGGCAGTGCAATCTCCCTTGTCATGGCAGTAATCATTTTGTTCTCCATGTGGCTAACTAGTAAAGTTGATGTATCCGCTAAAGAAGGAAAGAGAGGGAACACCTAATGAAAAAAACAAAAAAGTCATTGTTTTCTCGTGTTCTTTTAGGGTGCACTGTCTTGTTTTTTTACGCACCAATCTTTTATATCATTTTGTTTTCGTTTAACGAATCAAAAAGCCTAACCAGTTTCACTGGATTTTCTTTGCAATGGTATAAGCAAATGTTCAATGACTCTACCATGATGGAGTCTGTATTTTATACCATCGCCATTGCTGTGCTTGCAACCATTATTTCAACTGTTGTCGGCACCTTTACCGCCATCGGCTTATCGAAATCTCGTCGCGTGGTGAAAGGGGTAGTGGAGCAGGTGAACAATCTACCTATTCTAAACCCAGAAATCGTAACTGGTATTGCGTTGCTGATGTTTTTCAGTGCATTAGGTGTTTCAAAAGGTTTTGTGACACTTTTACTTGCCCACGTGATGTTCTGCATTCCTTATGTAATTTTGAGTGTAACACCGAAAATCCGTTCACTAGACCCTAATATTGCTGACGCTGCACTTGATTTAGGTGCAACACCAATCCAAGCATTGGTACAAGTGATTGTGCCCCAGATCACACCTGGAATTTTGTCCGGTGCACTGATTGCATTCACCATGTCCTTTGACGATTTCGTAATTTCGTATTTTGTCACAGGAAACGGTGTGAGCAATATTTCTATCCTCGTTTACACCATGAGCAAGCGTGTAAACCCCTCTATCAACGCTCTGAGTACTTTGGTAATCATCATAATTACCGCAGTGCTTTTAGTTGTAAATATTATTCCAATGATCAAACAAAAGAAAGGGACTCTTAAAAAATGAAAAAATTAATCACACTAGCCCTCGGCTTAACGCTGTTCCTCACAGGCTGTGGTAACAAGGAAGCTGAAACTGCTGCGATTGAAAAATACGGCTCTGCAACCCTCAAACTATATAACTGGGGGGAATATATGGGGCAAGACCTCATCTCTGATTTTGAGGACGAATTTGGGGTAAAGGTTATCGTGGAATATTTTGATTCCAACGAGATGATGTACACCAAACTTCAAGCCGGTGACACCTACGACGTAATTGTGCCTTCTGATTATATGATTGAACGTCTGATTGCAGAGGATATGCTACAAGAACTTGACCAAAGCCTTATCCCCAACAGCGAAAACCTAGCAGAAGGTGTAACCGGTCTTGCGTATGATCCAGACAACACTTATTCTATGCCCTACTTCTGGGGTAACGTCGGTATCGTCTACAACCATAACAACGTAGACCCTACTGCCATAGAAGAACTCGGTTATAACATCATGTTAGACACCACCTATGCAGGCGAAATTTACGTGTATGACTCAGAACGCGATGCGTTCATGATGGCACTAAAAGCACTCGGCTATTCTATGAATACCGAAGATGAAACTGAAATCGAAGAAGCCTATCAGTGGCTACTCGCCCTAAATGCAACAATGTCGCCCATTTATGTAACGGACGAAGTAATTGACGGCATGGTGCAGGGCAACAAGGACCTCGCAGTTGTTTATAGCGGCGATGCAGCGTATATCCTCAGCGAAAATGAGGATATGAGTTTCAGCTTACCCAGCGAAGGCACCAACCTTTGGAGCGACGCGATGGTTATTCCTGCAAACGCGGAAAATCCCTTGCTTGCACATGAATTTATCAACTATGTACTTTCTTATGACGCATCTTATGACAATAGTGATTACGTAGGCTATGCTTCTTCTAACCAAGACGTTTTAGATGATCTTGGCACTGGCGATGGCTATTATGCAGATAACGAAGCATACTTACCTCGTGTTGGTTACGATGCAGACGAAGTGTTTGAAGACAACCAAACCCTAAAAGAACTGCTTGCATCTCTCTGGCTGAAAGTAAAAGCAACTCAATCTTAATGATTACCTTTAAGGCGGCAAGTTTACTCTTGTCGCCTTTTCTTTTTGTAATATGAACGCAAAGGTAAGTCTATTACACCAACTGACAAAATTTTCTAGTGCGCTCGCGTATACTAGAAAACAAAGGCGGGTGATTGCGTATCAAAACAGTTGTTTACATAGATGTATTATTACTCGTGAATTTTTTGATAGGAATGTTTTTATTGCTTGCTGCTGGTTTGCTTTGTAATCAACTATGCAGCGTGCAACGCCTACTTTTGGGTGGGGTAGCGGCAGCCTGCTCCACCTTAATTTTATTCGCGCCTGAATTGCCTTTTGTTTTGCAATTAGCATATCAATCAATAAGCGCCTGCTGTATCACAATGATTAGTTATTGGCCTTTAAAAATTCGGCAACGCTTACAGTTGACTGCTTGGTATTTTTCTCTCAATTTATTATTAACTGGGTTTTCCGTCGCCTTTTCACTACAAAGTAAAATCACTTCACACGGCATCGAAACAAACAACTTGAGCGTTTACATTTATATTTCGCCATCTTTGCTCATAGGCTGCGTCATCGGTGTATATCTGTGCTTAAAACTATTTGTACTCTGTTTTGCCACACCACAAAAGACCGTCCCGCCCCAGGCGCTTACCCTAGTTTTACAAGATATGTCCCTGCAATTAAATGCATATTATGACACAGGGTTTGCTTTGCGCGACCCTTTTTCTCATCGTCGCGTCATTTTACTTAGTTTACCAAGCATCGAATCGCAATTGCCCGCAGCATGGGTTCGTTTGCTAAAATCTGCGCAATCCGAGGATTATCTTTCTAGCCCGGACCATCCATCGATACTACCGCTTCGATTTTTGCCTTGCAGAACAATTACAGGGCATGGACTGCTACCTGCAATCTGTGCTGATAAAATTTTATCCGCACAGACATCGTCCTTTGCCATAGAAAATATTTTAGTCGCTTTTTGCAATGAACCAGTTTTTTGCAATGGTTGTAACGCTTTATTTGGCGCAGACCTTGCTGTTGATTTGATACAAGAAAAGGAGTTTCACCATGCATAACCGAAGCAAAGAACGTTCTCAAGCACTCGTATCACCAATGCTAAAAATACTTGCCACCTTGCAAATGCTCTTAAAAACACTTGCAGCGCCCAATGAAGTGCATTACATAAACAGTAATCAAACTTTACCACCACCCCTTACACCAGAAGAAGAAAAGCGCGTGTTCTCACTTTTAGAACAGGGCGATGCAACTGCAAAAAGTGAGCTAATCACACACAATTTGCGACTGGTCGTTTACATTGCTAAAAAATTCGAATCAAGTGGGGTTGCCATCGAAGATATTATTTCAATTGGGACCATCGGGTTGATCAAAGCGGTCAACACCTTTAGCCCATCCAAAAACATTAAACTTGCAACTTATGCAAGCCGCTGTATAGAAAATGAAATCTTGATGTATTTGCGCAAAGCCTCTAATCGTCGACAAGAAGCAAGCATTGATGAACCACTTAACATCGATGGTGATGGAAATGAATTGCTCCTCTCTGATATTTTAGGTAGCGACGTCAACATGGTGAGCCAACACCTTGAGCAAGAAGCGGAACACGGTATCTTATATGGCGCAGTCAGCCGTTTAAACCCACGAGAACGGCAAATTATGGAAATGCGTTTTGGACTTGCCGGCAAAAAAGAAAAAACACAAAAAGAAGTGGCCGACGAAATTGGAATTTCACAAAGTTATATTTCACGTCTTGAAAAAAGAATTATCAAAACCTTGCGCAGGCAGTTGGAATTAGAAGAAATTCCTTAACCACTAGTCTCCTGTAACAATAAAACTAGGTGAATTTTTCTAGCGAGATGCTATTTTACTCCTTCTATCTACCCCGACAGGAGAAAATTCCCAATCAAAAGTTCGTATCATTTTACATAGAGTGCCCTATACTTCGATTACAACTTGAAATCGAGGGGGGGATATCATGTATCAAAAGGTTGAAATATGCGGTATCAACACAGCGAAACTACCTATCTTGAGCGAAAAAGAAAAAAAGAGCTTAATTGCAAAAGCACAAAGCGGTGATGCCGAAGCGCGGCGGCAAATGATCGAGGGAAACTTGCGGCTTGTGCTAAGTGTTGTGCAAAAATTTTCACAGCGCGGTGAAAACATGGATGATTTATTTCAGGTAGGCTGTATCGGATTAATGAAAGCGATTGACCACTTTGATCCATCTTTAGAAGTGCGTTTTTCCACTTATGGCGTACCAATGATTATTGGAGAAATTCGTCGGTTTTTGCGAGATAACAACAGTGTGCGCGTAAGCCGCTCTATGCGAGATGTCGCCTACAAAGCACTTGGTGCACGCGAAGCCTTAGAAAAAGAATTAGGGCATGAGCCAAGCGTTGCGCAGATTAGTGCCTATGTCGGCTTGTCTACCCGCACCGTAAGCCTTGCGATGGAATCGGTGATTGAACCGGTCAGCTTATACGAACCCATTTATAATGATGGCGGAGACACTGTTTTCGTGATGGATCAAGTAAGCGATGATGGGGGAGAGGATAGCTGGATTAGCGGCATTCAATTCAGAGAAAACGTGCGGGCACTCACACCGCGGGAAAAACACATCATGCAATTGCGCTATCTTGTAGGGAAAACACAAATGGAAGTAGCCGCAGAAGTTGGGGTTAGTCAAGCGCAAGTAAGCCGCCTTGAAAAAAGCGCAATGAAACAAATTAAAAGCGGTGAATGTGAAATATAAAACGAAATAACAAAAGACAGCTTTTCTTATTGCACAAAACGGTGCGACAGAAAAGCTGTCTTTTTTATTGAAATCATTCATTTATCATTTTCGCAGGGTAATACCGCAAGCACGTAAATTTCGCACCAGTGCATTCACACTATTCTTAATAACAATCCCAGTGAAACCGAGGTTGCATGCGGCCTGTACGTTTTCTTTTGTATCGTCAATAAAGATACACTCTTCGGCTAAAAGCTCATACTTTTGCAGCAAGACTTGATAAATTTGAGGCTCTGGTTTATTGCAAGAAACTTCAAACGAAGCGACGCCACCATCAAAAGAAGGCAGCATTTGTTTATCTTGTAGATAGGAAAAGGTGTCAGAAGCGATATTGCTCAAGTAATAAATACGGTAGCCAGCTTTTTGCAGCAGCAAGGCAAGATTATACACGCGGCGACGTTTTTGCAGAATAACAACCCAATTTTGTATTACTTCTTGCACTTCAAACAGGCAGCCTGCCTTTTTGGCATTAGCCAACATTTTTTCATTTGCAATTGCACGAGTAACGGTTCCTTTATCAAGCTGTTTCCATTCCTCGCTGCCAAACGTGATATTATACACCCGTTTTTCAATATCCGCGTCCATAAAAAGATTGGTCAGAAAATCCTTTGGTTTCCATTCTACGATAACACCACCAAGGTCGAATATAATATTCTTATACATGCAAAAAACTCCTTGTAATTTTAATCTTCTTTTCTATTATACACTATTTATGCATGATATGCTAGAACGAAGGATATAGTTTTAGCATGAATTCAAAAAAACGAAGGGAGAAATACCATGACTTTTTCAGAAATTTGCAAAAAAGAGGTCATTCAAATCGAATCTGGTGTATGTCTTGGAAAAATTGATGATCTTGTGCTAAACCCGTTGACCGCAGAAATAGAGCAGTTTGTTATGTTTGGCCGGCCAAAACTACTCGGCATCCTTGGGCGAGAAGCATCTTTTTATATACAATGGAACGAAATTGACAAGTTCGGAATTGATGCTATCCTCATTCATACACCGTTACCAATAGAAGAAAGCTCCCCAAAAACCAACTTTTTTTCTAATTTAAAGTCGCGCTTTTAACCACGCGTAAAAACAACGAAAAATCTATTGTAAAATCAAGAAAAAGCCTTGATTTATACTGCTTATTGTGGTATGATAGTTCGGCAATACACACGCATCACTATGCCTTAGTGTGCCCTTTTTTAAGGGTTTTGGGCAGTTTTTTGACATCCGATGTGTCAAAAAATCACGGTGTGCGGAGGAAAAACATAATTGGAGGACAATTATTATGGCAGTAGTTTCTATGAAACAACTTCTCGAAGCAGGCGTTCACTTTGGTCATCAGACACGCCGTTGGAACCCTAAGATGGCAAAATATATCTTTACCGAACGCAACGGCATCTATATTGTTGACTTGCAGAAAACTGTAAAGAAACTTGATGATGCTTACAACTTTGTAAAAGATGTTGCTGCTGATGGCGGCGAAATCCTTTTCGTTGGCACCAAGAAACAGGCGCAAGAGTCTGTTCGTAACGAAGCAGTTCGTTGCGGCATGCACTTTGTAAACGCTCGTTGGCTCGGCGGCATGATGACCAACTTCCGTACCATTCGCAAACGTATCGAACGTATGGAAAAACTCCAGAAAATGCAGGCTGATGGCACGTTCGAACTTCTTCCTAAGAAAGAAGTTGCAAAACTTGAGCTTGAAATGGAAAAACTCGACAAATACCTCGGTGGCGTAAAAGAAATGAAAGTTCTTCCTAAAGCACTTTTCATTGTTGACCCACACAAAGAACGCATTGCTGTTGCTGAAGCTCGTAAACTTCACATCCCCATTGTTGCTATCGTTGATACCAACTGCAACCCTGATGAAATCGACTGGGTAATTCCTGGTAACGATGACGCTATCCGTGCAGTGAAACTAATCGCTGGCGCTATGGCTGATGCTGTTCTTGAAGGCAAACAGGGCACTGACGCTGTTGCCGAAGAAGCTTAATTTATACTCAATTCTTACAATTTGATAGGAGAAAATAAAATGGCTATTTCTGCAAAAGACGTTATGGAACTCCGCAAACAGACTGACTGTGGCATGATGGAGTGCAAAAAAGCATTGATCGAATCTGACGGCGATTTCGCAAAAGCAGTTGAGATTCTTCGTGAACGCGGTCTTGCTACCGCTGCAAAAAAAGCTGGCCGCATTGCTGCGGAAGGCATGGTTTTTGCTGATTACTCCGCTGAACTCAAAGTTGGTGTTGCACTTGAAGTAAATGCTGAAACCGATTTCGTTGCAAAGAATGATAAATTCGTTGAATTTGTAAAAGAAACCAGTAAAGTAATCATGGCACAAAACCCTGCTGATGTTGATGCTCTTATGGCATGCACCATGGGCGAAGGCACTGTTGATGATGCTTTGAAAAATCTAATCCTAGTAATCAAAGAGAACATCAAAGTTCGTCGTTTTGCTCGCTACGAAGGCGCTTGTGCTGCTTACGTACACGGCGGCGGCACTCACGCTGTTCTTGTTGGCTTCAACACTACTGATGAAGTTGCTGCAAAAGCTGAATTCACCGCTTACGGCCGTGATATCGCAATGCAAATCGCTGCTGTAAACCCAACCTACGTTCGCGAAAGCGATGTACCTGCTGAGGTTGTAGCAGAAGAAAAGAAAATCATGCTTGCTCAGATGGATCTTGATTCTAAGAATGCGAACAAACCAGAAGCAGTAAAAGAAAAAATGATTCTTGGTAAAATTGGCAAATTCTTCAAAGGCGCTTGCCTCGTAGATCAGGAATTCGTAAAAGATTCTAGCATGAACGTTGCAAAATACACCGAAGCTACTGGTAAAGCACTTGGCGGCGATATCGAAATCGTTAAATTTGCTCGTTTCCAGAAAGGCGAAGGCATTGAAAAACGTGAAGATGACTTTGCAGCTGAAGTTGCAGGCATGGTTCAGTAATTCGTATGCTGTAACGGTCTGAGCGATATTTTAAATATCGTTTTAACCTGTTTCTGAAAGAAGGAGTAGTGTGAACACAACAGCTGTGTTTATGTTGCTTCTTCTTTTTTAAAAAAGACGCTTTATCACTTTCTAGTGGTAAAGTCATTTTCTTTCATAAGACATCTTTCATGGGAGGAAGTTTATGCCTGAAAACAAAAAAATTCATAATGAAACAACTGATGCATTATTCGATGCCATTCTGCGTTTGGAATCACCAGAAGAATGTTATCGTTTTTTCGGCGATTTATGCACCATGAAGGAACTGGCAGACATGGCACAGCGCTTGCAGACGGCTAAGATGCTTGTAGAAGGCAACACGTACGAGCAAATTGTCAAATCTGTTGAAATTAGCACAGCAACCATCAGCCGTATCAATCGGTGCATTCAATATGGTGATGGCGGCTATCTGGAGGCGATTTCCAAATCTCAAGAAACATAACGGCCAGCAATGGTAGCAAAACAGCAAATAATATCTTGTTGTTTTGCTGATAACACCATCACCATGATTACCGTGCTTGCATATAGTAGAGTGTCCAACAAATATTTTTTTATCGGAGGAACTACTTATGTCAATGCCTGTTATTGCTATGCCAACAAACCCTGTCTCTACCGGTCAAGCGGTAAGTGATTTACTAGAAAGTATCGCTTTAGAAGAAACCGGATTGAGCCACATCTTAAATGCAGAAGGTGAAAAAATCCAAGCCGCTATTGCTTATTGTAATGGTGACATCTGCAAATTGTTAGAAGTAAATGATTCTGTCACAGGGATTGTGCATGCCATCACAAACCTTGAAATCATCTTAAAAGATAAACTTGAACTGATTTCTAACAATCTATATTGCACTGCGCGCTATGACACCCCACGAGATAGGGGATAAGCTGCTACCATCCATACAACAATGATTGCACCAGCGATTGCTAAAACACCACGCATCAACAAATGTGCGTGCTCTTTTTAGCAATTGTTGGTGCTTTGTTTTGTGAAAAAGACATGAGCAAAAAAGGCGCAAAAAAAGATGATATTTTCACAAGTTCGTTTGCAGGCACTTTTTTCTGCACAAAATAATAAAAAGGACTTTCTTTCCTCTATAAAATGTGATAATTTTATCCAAAACCTGCTCTAATAATTGCTCTTATTGCATTTTCGTGGTATAATCTTTCTGATATTATTATTTGCTTGTTTGACAAAAATGTAAAGATTGTCAAGGGCTCTCCTTAAACGATTGCTACTTTTCAGACAGCTAACATTGTAAAAAATGATTTATATAATCGCCAGAAGGGGATGTGATTTTGCAAATATTTGACACCGTGCTTTTTGATGTAGATGGCACGTTAATCGATTCTGCGCCCGGGATCGTTTATACTTTAACGCAGGTGTTCCAAGAAATGGACGTTGACATACAAATGGTAAATTTAATGCAATATGTTGGCCCGCCACTTCGTGTTAGTTTTGCCAATCATTTTTCGAGCGATGCCGAAATAGAGCAAGCCACTGTACGCTATCGAGAGATTTACAAAGAAACCGGTCGATATCAATCCAAATTATATCCCGGTGTAAAAGAAATGTTAGCTGCCTTAAAAGACGCAGATTTTCTACTTTGTACTGCAACCTCTAAACCAACTGGTGTCGTCACACCAATTTTAGAATGGCTTGGCATTGCAGATTATTTTACCATCATTGGCGGTGCATCGATGGATAAAACACGTGATAACAAAACAAAAGTAATTGAATACGTGCTTGCACAGCCTGCGCTTTCTGGGCGCAGTGCATTAATGATTGGTGATAGAAGAGAAGACTTAGAAGGTGCCGTAGATTGTAATCTCCCTGCAATTGCAGTGCGTTATGGTTACGGAGCACCAACGGAGCACGAACCCTTTCAAACGCTCTTTGAGGCAGATGATTGTACGGCACTTACCCGTTATCTTTTAACAATGAAAAAAGGTGAATGACATGGAAACAAATCAAAATAAAATTCAATTAACACCCAAACAGAAACAAGCTGCAATTGTTTGTATTGTTTGTGCACTTGCTTTGATTATCACAATTTGTGTAACCGCAGTGCAAGTATCAAAAGCAATTGCGGCTTCTGAGGAAGATACCTCTAGCTCTAGTAGCAGCACCAGCACAACCACTGGATACACTGGCGAAAATTATGTCATTGATGCCACTGTAAATGATGCTATTTTAACAGAAACTGAAGACATGGGCGACGAATACCTAGATGAAACACTCTTCATCGGCGATTCCAATACCGTTCGTTTCTATAACAACGGCTTGCTTACCACACAGCAATTCTGTGCAATGGAAGGATTGACCATTCAAAGCGCCCTGACAGAAGAGTTTGTCACCTTTAAAAATGACGACGAGCTATACACCATTGCCGAAGCTGTTGCCATGATGAAACCACGTCGTGTAATCATTACCCTTGGCACCAATAATGCTGACGGCAGCATGAGCACAGATGCCTTTGTAAGTGCATACGAAAACTTAATCAACGCAATTTTAGAGAGTTACGAATACTCTGATATCATCATTAATTCCATTCCTCCTGTAATGGAAGCCCAAACTTCTTATCCCGATCTAAGCCAAGAAGTAATTGATGAAATGAACATGGCGCTCGCAGTATTTGCGCAAGAAAACGGTTATAAATTCCTGAACTCAGCAGAAGCACTGAAAGATTCTTCTGGCTATGGTGACCCAGATTACTATGTTTCTAATGATATTCATCTAAAAGCTGCTGGTTTAAACGCAATTTTAGACTATGTAACCACACACGCATATATTTCAGAAGATCTCCGCCCTGATACTGATAACATCGCACAACGTACAAGCAGCTCTTCGTCAGCTTCTGGAACAACTGGATCTAGTACCACTACTACAAGCTATACCGCCAAGTATTTTGTAGACAGTGCAGGTGGCGGCACCTTAACAAGTGGTACTGACACCGGCAATGCAAACTTAAGTTTTGACATTGACAGTAAAGACGATAGCGTTACAGTAACTGCGGTACCAGAAGATGGATACGCATTTGTAAAGTGGAGCGATGACGTCACTACCGCGACCCGCACTGATACCAGTTTTACCCAAAACGTAAATGTTACCGCTATGTTTGGTGCCATTGGCCTTAGCATTGAACTGAACACGGAAGAAATTAAAGTAGGCGGCTCTGCGGAGTTTGAAGCGACCGTTACAGGCGGTTATGCCTCTAGCAACGATCTCGTTTGGTATGTGAACGGGGAAGTAAACTCCGCTAGTGCCATTGGCAAGAGTTGGATTACCATCGAAAGCAACACTGATTACTCTGTATATGCGACTGTCACCTATAACGGCACCACCGTGACCTCTGAAACGATTACCATTACCCAAGCAAAAACAGTGGAAGTGCCTAATATTACTGGTATGTTAGAAGCGGATGCAAAAACAGCGCTAACAACTGCTGGACTTACTGTTGGTACTATCACTTATGTAGAAACAAATGATACCACACAGCAAGGTTACGTTACCTTCCAGGCAACTGCTGCAGGTGAAGAGGTAACAGAAGAGAGCGCCATTAATTTCACAGTAGGCAAAGCAGTCACAACTTACGAGGTGCCAAATGTTGTGGGTGAAACGCAGACCAACGCAGAATCCCTTTTGGTGAATTTCACCAACTGTACATACATTACAGCATCAAGTGAGAGCGTCGCCGCGGGGACCGTAATGAGTCAATCTGTTGCAGCAGGTAACTCAGTGTCTGCGGGTACAGATATTACCATCACAGTTTCAAGCGGACCTGAAATGGGTACAATTCCAACTGGTATTCTTATGGGTACAGAGGATGCAGCAAAATCAGCTCTTTCTAGTGCTGGCTTTAGTAATGTGACTGTAACCTACACCACAGGTGATGCTAGCACTTCTTCTACAAACGTTGTTACCGCTTGTAGTGAAACAGAAGGTAGTAGTGTAGCAAAAAGCAAAGCGATTACCATTACCGTTGAAGCGATTAGTTAAGCGTAAGCGTGTTTTGTTCATCTCTTTCTCATTACAATATCCATTCATATCCCTATCTCGCCCACGCGGGGTGGGGATATTTTCACTAGGAGGATTTTCATGAAAATTTCAGTATTAGGGTGCGGACGTTGGGGCACCTTCTTGGCAGCTTATCATAGCCGTGCGAACGAGGTTTTACTTTGGGGGCGTGAAAGTTCTAAGAACTTTCAAACACTCGCACAAACGCGCAAGAATGAGTATCAAACCTTGCCAGAGGCACTTTTACTATCCTCTGATTTATCGCAAGCGCTGCAATATGCAGATACCATTATCATATCAATTGCCGCGCAACATTTGGGCGAATTTGCCGCACAAATCAACGAATATTCCATCACAGGAAAAACCTTTGTTCTTTGTATGAAAGGCATCGATGCTAATACAGGCAAGCGTTTGAGCGAAGTGTTTACGCAATTCGTTTCACAGCCAATCCATTTGGCCGTTTGGGTAGGTCCTGGGCATGTAGAGGATTTTGAAAAAGGTATTCCCAACTGCATGGTGGTTGATTCCGCAGACCCTGCGACCATCGAAGCGATTGTAACGGGGTTAAGCTCTGACTTAATCCGCCTCTATAAAGGCAACGATTTGATTGGTACCGAAGTAGGGGCAGCAGCCAAAAATGTAATCGGCATTGCGGCAGGGATGTTAGACGGGGCAGGGTATACTAGCCTAAAAGGTGCCTTGATGGCGCGCGGTGCTCGAGAAATCGCTCGATTAATTCATGCGATGGGAGGCAATGAGCTCTCTGCCTATGGGTTGTGCCATTTAGGGGATTACGAAGCGACCTTATTTTCTAAACATAGTCACAATCGTATGTTCGGCGAGCAATTCGTCTTACAAAAGCCATACGATAAATTGGCCGAAGGCGCCTATACGGTAAAAGCCTTGGTTGCACTCGGCAAAGAGTATCAAGTAGAACTGCCCATCTGTGAAACCGTTTACAAAGTCTTATACGAGCATTACACGCCTAGCGAAGTATTACCCATGCTTTTTGCGCGCTCTATCAAAGGAGAGTTTGATTTATAATTTGCGCAAATCTTTCACCAAATCCTTTCTTACTGCATAAGATAGAAGGAAAGGAGGTGTTGAAACCAATGCCAAACAGTAAATTTTTTGTTGGTTCTTATGTCGGCGATGTTACCAATCGCAATGCGAATTACGCATCTTGCGATTGGTCAAATGCAGTAAGAACCTCATGCCAACCTGAAGCTACTCCTACGGTAACTTCAGTAAGCGCGTGTAATTACACGCAACCCAGTAATCCATATACCTACGCAAAACAACCTGTTGCGGTGACCAGTAACTATTATGCGCCACTGCCCATCATAAACCCTTGTGATTACCTAGAGGAGCCTGTTATTGCAATGTGTCCCACAGAGCCTAGCTATCCAAGCTGTGGCTGCCACTATGAGCCAACCGTGCCCGAGTGCCCAGTTGTACCTGAATGCTCAACAGAACCTAG
>JAWXUQ010000099.1:0-8174 GCA_044426225.1 Faecalibacterium sp.
AAATAGCACCTGCCACCCGCAAGCCATCTACGGCCGCGCTCATAATGCCACCTGCATAGCCCGCGCCTTCGCCACAAGGGTACAAACCACTTACCTGCTGCGCTTGGAACGATTCGCCACGCACTAGGCGAACGGGGCTGCTTGTGCGGGTTTCAAGGCCCGTTAAAATGGCATCCTGCGCGGTATAACCCTTGATTTTCCGCTCGTATGCACGCAGACCCGTGCGCAGGGTTTCTGCCAATTCGCCAGGTAAGAGCGCACCCAAATCTGCCGCAACAACACCACGATCATAGGTTGGTTGCACGTTACCAATCGATAGCTTACCTGCGCCCTGCAAGAAACTTTGCACATTTTCTGCGGGTGCTGCATATAGCCCACCCTTGGCACCTGCGGCAAATGCCTTTTGCTCTAACGTATGCTGAAACGCAAGTGCCTTGCGAGGGTCATCGCCAAAATCTTTGCCGTCCACACTGACTGCCACTGCAGCGTTTGCGTTTTTTCCATCACGCGCGTGGTAGCTCATGCCATTGGTGACAACACCACCTTCTTCACTAGCAGAGGCAACCACCTGCCCGCCGGGACACATACAAAAGGTATAGACACAGCGCGTACCAACATGCTGCGAAAGCTGATATTCTCCACGCGGTAAAGCGGGGTGCCCTGCGGCATCGTGATAGAGGCTTTTTTCAATCTCGCTTTGCAAATGCTCGGCGCGAAAGCCAACACTAAACGGCTTGCAGGTTAGTTCAATTCCACTTGACATCAGCATATCAAAGGTATCGCGTGCGGAGTGTCCCACCGCAAGGATAAGCGCTTGGCAAGGGATATCACCCATATTAGTGTGCACCCCTACCACTGCGCCATTTTGCATGCTTAACCCTGTGAGGGTAGTATTAAAACGAACCTCACCGCCAAGTGCTTCGATTTCGCCACGGATGGAACGGATAATCCCCCGCAACAAATCTGTGCCAACATGCGGTTTTTGCTTCCATGCAATTTCTGCGGGCGCACCATGCTTTAGGAACGTATCAGTCACATAGCCACAGCGGCTATCCCCGATACGAGTGGTGAGCTTACCGTCTGAGAATGTGCCAGCGCCGCCTTCGCCAAACTGAATGTTGGAGTTGGGGTTGAGCGCACCCGTGGCAGAAAAATGCGCCACACTGGCAACGCGTTCTTCGATTGCCTGCCCACGCTCAAGCACAATCGGGTGAAAACCTTGCCGTGCTAAATGCAATGCAGCAAATAGCCCCGCAGGCCCTAGCCCACAGACCACTGGGCGGTTCACAAGCAACTCTTTGCCCTGTTTTTGTGCCAAAATGGCAGGGGTCTGTATGCAAACGTGGGGCGAAGCCCCTGCGAAAGCAGGTTCTTCCCCCTCGTTTTTCAGTGTAATCGCAATGGTGTAAACAAGCAATGGCTTACCACGTCTGGCATCTACCGACAGCTTAGACACACCGATTTGCGCTATTTTTTCTTGCGGCAATTTAATCAGTTGGCATGCTGCTTCAAATGCCGCTTGTTCCCCCGCATTGAGTGGCAGTCGAATATTTCTTATGATTAGCATTAATTACTCTCTATCTTGCAAGCAACGGTATAACTACCAATGGCGAACACTCTGCCATCGGATGGCACAGAAATGCTAACGGATACCGTCTGCATACCAAGTGCGATTGAAAAATCATCCACATTGATGGTCGCAATAACGGAGCTTGCCGCTAGCGATTCCATCACATCAGCAGGTCCGCAAAGCGTTACATTCATAATACGACTGCTTTCAATTTCAATCTGATAGTTATCTGGTAAATTTTCGATGATAATATTTTCAGCCGAAACATTTAATGTTTTGGTTGCCATCTCGCTGCAATCAAAGCTAACGGTAATGACATTAATATTCTCTTGTAGAATAATCCCACTCGGCAAAGATATTTCCATCTCATATACTTTATCAAGGGCAAAGGTGGACAAATCAATGGTGCCAACCGAAATTTCCTTCATCGAATCAATCGTTTTTGCATCCCCAGAAACAATCAACGTTTCATGGTTGAATGAGTAATCTAGCACAGACGCATCAAAATTGCTTGGAGTATTGATAAAATTAACCGTGACGGGTAACGCTGCATATTTATTGACAACAAGCGTAACATCGATTTGCGTTTGTTCTGCCTCCATATAGACAAATTCGACATCATTTCCATCCGAATCCAAGAAACGAAGATTTGCGGATAAGGTTGTGTTTCCTGCCAACACTTCGGTGCCAATATACTCTGCAACCACCTGCGAAATTTGATCCAGTTCACTCGTTGGACCACTCGCCTCTACTTCGCTTATGCTCTGGGTGGTGCTGATGAGTAGATATCCATCTTCAATAGAAATGCCCTCGCCACTTAAAGTAATTGGGAAGGAAACGGTTTCAACAGTGTCAAACACCACCACTGCGCTTGTGTTATCAGAAGAAATCTCTACGGTAAAATCACTTGCGTTAGTCGCAAGGCTCTTCACCAATAGTTTAAGCGAATTTTCGCCAGAATTCAGAACATTAGAATAATCTGGGTAAACCACAAAATCTTCTTTGGTTAAGCTACCAATAACGGTGCGCTCCCCCGAAACCTTAATGGAAACAGTTGCACTCGGGTCGTTCATCATCGTATAGCCTAGGTTGGTATATTGGCTTGTATTATACGAAAAATTAACAGGAACATTATCAATCACCATATAAGAATCTGGTGCAATGACGGTAACGACTAGCAACCAGGTAAACATCGCAGAAATCACTGCAATCACAAAGCGCACGCGGGTATCGTCTAATAACTTTTTGTGCTTTTTCGCAGGTTCCTTCGGAGAGGTTTTAACAGCTTTATTCATGTTTTGTCCCCTCCTTTTTTTCACGCACACCAAACAACTGCTCTAAAAATTTGCCAAGCGGATTTTGTTTTTTCTTTTGGTCTGCGGTGAGCTCTTTGGGAATCATTTCGGTTTCTAACAGGGAATAGAGCCCCTGGCGCTCTTGATGGCGAATGAGTACACCGTTTTTAGCAACCGAGATAATCCCGGTTTCTTCGCTGACGATAATAACAACTGCATCTGAGTTTTCTGCAATACCAAGCCCCGCACGGTGGCGCGTGCCCATATCTTTGCCGAGTTCTAAATTGTTGGAAAGAGGCAGCACACAGCCTGCCGCTTTAATCATACCATCCTGCACAATAACCGCGCCATCATGCAGTGGTGTACCTTCGTAAAAAATAGTGCCAAGCACACCCGCGTTTACCTCACTGTTTACAATGGTACCTGTGCGGATAATTTCAGAAAGATTTGTCTTGCGCTCTAATACAATCAGTGCACCAGTACGCGTTTCTGAAAGACGTTCCGCGGCATCGCAAATTGCAATAATCGCTGAGCGCCATTTGCCCCGCACACTCGCATCCATGTGCTGATTGTGGAACAGGGTCGCTGTCCATTTATCTGTCTGCCCCATTTGCTCAAGCGCACGGCGAATTTCTGGTTGGAACAATACAACCACTGCCAGAAAACCGACCTGTACCACACTTTGCATAATCCAGGAAACGGCACGCATTTTCGCCCATACGGCAACACCATAAATAATCAGCACAACCACCGCGCCCTTGGCAAGTTGCCCTGCGCGCGTTTTATGAATTAAACCAAGGAAATAGTAAATCATCGCCGCAACAATGGCAATGTCTAGCAAATCCACTAATTTAAAGGTATTAATACTAGAGCTAATTTCTGCATAACTCATAATCTAGTTTCCCTTTCCGTGTATAAAATCTTCACACACTAGTATACCACACTTGCCCCGCGTTTGGAACACGAAAACACGAGGTATTTGGGTTTTTACGCACTTTTCACAAGTAAAGCAACTGCATGCGCTGCAATCCCTTGCCCCTGCCCAGTAAACCCTAGGTTTTCCTCCGTTGTGGCCTTCACATTTACTTGGTCAGCTGCAATGTTAAGCGCCGCGGCAATATTTTGTTGCATGGTAGGAATATGTGGCAATAATTTTGGTTTTTGGCACAAAATTGTTGCATCAATATTACCGATGACATAGCCCTTTTGCGCAATCAGCTGTGCCACCGCTGTGGCAAGTTTCAAACTATCCGCCCCTGCATAGGCAGCATCCGTATCGGGGAAATGCTTACCGATATCCCCCAATGCCGCCGCGCCCAAGAGCGCGTCCATGATAGCATGTACCAGAACGTCTGCATCTGAATGCCCAAGCAAGCCTTTTTCGTAGGGGATGCAAACACCGCCCAAAATCAATTTACGGTCTTCTACTAGTTTATGTACATCATAACCATGCCCAATGCGCATTTTGTGTTCCTCCGCCTTTGCCTGTGGTGGCAAATCTTCTTTTGTAGTAATTTTTAGATTGGCATAATCACCTTGGGTTAAGCAAACTGGATGCTGCACTGCTTCAAACAAGCTGCAATCATCCGTTAATGCATCGAGCTGTTTTTGCGTAATCACAGAAAGTGCCGCAAGATACGCTTGTCGCAAAAAGCACTGCGGTGTCTGCACCGCAAATAGCGTGTTACGCTCTGGTGTAGTGGCAACCATGCAATCTGTTGGCACTGTTTTACCATCGCCCATAGCAAGCGATTGTTTGATGGTATCTTTGACTGGCACCGCCGGGGCAGCCGCACCATGCTGCACTGCCGCCATCAATACCGATTGTAACACAGCCTCACTCACAAAAGGGCGGGCGGCATCATGTACCGCGACATAATCGCCGCTGGCTGACTTGACCCCATGCGCAGCACTCTGTGCTCGCGTTTGCCCACCCGCCACAAAAACAATGGATGCTCGCTGTGCAAAACACGCCCCTTGTGCGCGAACAAAGGCTTCGTTTTTGCCATAAACAAGCACAATTTCTGTGATATCAGGGCAGCTTACAAAGGCTTCTATGCTTTTGCGGAGGACTGATTTTCCATTGATTTCCGCGCTTAATTTATCAAACCCCATTCGGGTGGAACTGCCCGCCGCCACGATTACGGCACTGACTGTTTGTTTCATGAGCTCTCCTTTTGCATGGTATGAAAAAACTTACTCTTAGTATAACGAAAAACGCAAAAAAAGTCTACCTGTCACTGACAGGCAGACCTTGGAAAATGATGCGCTTTTCAATTTATGCGGGCTTTTGCTTTTTGTTCAAACGCATTTTATCTGCGATCATTGCAATGAACTCACTGTTCGTGGGTTTTCCGCGCAAATTGTGAATGGTATAGCCAAAATAACCCGTTAGGGTATCTACATCACCACGATCCCATGCCACCTCAATCGCATGGCGAATGGCTCGCTCTACGCGAGAAGCGGTCGTGCTATTTTTCTTAGCGATTTCCGGATAAAGACGCTTGGTGACCGCATTGATATAATCAGCATCGTGCATGGTCATCAAAATCGCATCGCGTAGGAATTGATATCCTTTGATGTGGGCAGGCACCCCAATCTGATGCAGGATTTCTGTGACGGTAATCTCATCCATATCTGCGGCGCTGCGCGGTGGGTGGGCACTTTGTGCGCCTATCTTTTGCAAATGATTGACAAGCACCACCGGTTCAAACGGTTTGAGGAAATAATAGCGGAAGCCTTCATCTAACAATTCTTGTTCCATCTCTTCATTTTGGAATGCGCCCATCACAAAAAAGGTTGTTTTTGCATCACTCACTGCTTGATACCGTTGCTTTACGGTAATTGCGTCTAGCCCAGGCATAAACGCATCTAACAAAACTGCCTGTGGGCGAGTCGCTATTAGCTTTTGCAGCACCTTGCTACCATCCTTTTCTACTATGATTACCTCTATTCCTTGCTGTGTCAGCGCCGCACGGCATTGCTCTGTTAACTCTGGGTTTGTGTTGGTCATTAAAATCGTCTTTTGCTGCATTGTTCAATCCTCCGTTTTTGTTTGTTTCCCCTTAACAATGGAAAGTTTACCATATTTTACCATTTATTGCAATAGCTTTTCGCATTATTTTTCCATATTTGGTAAAATTTGGCATTTTGCACAAGTGTGCACTTCAATACAGTGCACCAGTAAAATTTATACTGGTATCCGCAAACAAAGCGTGCTATACTAAATGCATTCTATTATATTCATTGCATCGAAAGGATTGATTATGGCTTTTGCATATCAAGCATCTGTCCATGCCGCGATTGCAGCAAGTGCCGCACAGCATGACAGCTTTTATCTGTATGGCGAAAAGGAAATCATTCACGCAGCACAGCAACTGCGCACGCATTTCCCCGATGTCACCTTTTTATATTCTCTCAAAAACAACCCTTGCGCCGAAATCACCAAAACATTGGTTGCGCAAGGATTTGGCGCTGATGCTGCAAGCCTTGGCGAAGTAATGCAAAGCGTCGCGCTCGGCATTGCCAAAGAGAATATCCAATACTCTGCACCTGGCAAAACAGATACCGACATCGCCACTGCATTGCCCATCGCCACTATAATTGCCGACAGTGTGGGCGAAGTTGCGCGCATTCAAACAATTGCTGCCGCACAGGGACTAGTTGCCGACATTGGGTTGCGCATTCACCCTGAATTTTCGTTTGATGGCGGCACATGCTTGCCCAGTAAGTTTGGCATAGAACAAGCGCAGGCAATTGCTGCCATCTCCGCTTGGTGTGCCATGCCAAACATCCACATAGTAGGTCTGCATATTCACTGCCGCAGCCAATCCCTTGCGGCAGATTTATTACAGCGTTACCACCAAAATGTGCTAGCCTGTGCGCAGACCATTCAGCAAGCGCTCGGTGCGCCTCTGCAATTTATTAACATGGGGGCAGGCTTTGGTATCCCCTACGCACCAGATGACCAAGCGCTCTCGCTCAGTGCTATCGCTCAATATACTAATCAAGCCATTCACACCTTCCATACCACCTTTCCTAACACCCGCATATACATTGAAACGGGGCGTTATTGCGTGGGCAACAATGGGCTTTATGCCACCAAGGTGCTAGACAAAAAGTCTTGCGGTGACAAGACCTACTTGATTTTGGCAAACACATTAAATGGCTTTATTCGCCCTAGCCTTGCAAACTGGATCGAAGCTGCAAGCTCCGCCCCTACCGCAGCTGAGCCACTTTACACCTCACAACATGCATTTGATATCTTCCCGCTGCCACAGCATGCACCGCAAGACCCCGCCGCACGGGAAACAGTTACCCTTGTGGGAAATTTATGCACGGCAACCGACCTGCTTGCCGATGCAATTTCTTTGCCGCCACTCATGCGTGGTGATATGATTGTCATCACCAACGCGGGCAGCTATGCTGCGGTACTTTCACCCATGCAATTTTCCAACCAAATCCCACCTGCGCAGCTGTTTTTAACCACGCAAGGTGAAATCATTTCTGCAACCTAACATGAAAAATCCCCCTCACATTTTGCTGTGAGGGGGATTTTTTAGCTTTTTTTGAAAGGAACGCGACCGCTTAGCCTAACGCTTCTAGCGCCTGTTTAAGCGCAATGGAAATTTGGTCAGGACAAGAAGTCGCTTTGTTACCACAGGTGGTGCCTTCCATACGAGCAATTGCTTCTTCCGCTTTCATCCCTTTTATTAGGGCACTGATGCCTTTCAGGTTGCCATTGCAACCGCCGATGATTTCCACAGCTTCGATGGTGTGATCTGCACCAACGGTGACCGACATACTGCGGGCACAAACACCCTTTGGTTGATAATTTACAGTCATGGTTTTCTCCTTTTTTCTTCCTGTGCAGCATACCGCTGCGTGCTGTTACCTGCCGAATTGCGATGGGGCAAGGCTTAGCGCTTATAATAGTTAATCAAGCAGCCATCCGTTAGGATGTTGCGCTCGTCTTGGGTGAGAGGCGCGATATACAGATTGAACGCGCGTGGGGTTTCGCCTAACACATAAGCTGGGATTTGTTTCATATCACCAGTTAAGATTTTGTCTGCATTAGGGATAAAGATATAATCATCAATACCAAATGGGATGACCCCCTCAATCTGGAAGGGTAGCATGCCCCAGTTGATGAGGTTAGAGCGATAGCGCTTGGTTGCATATTCCACCGCAATATTTGCGCCTGCGCCGAGCACACGTTGGCAACTAGCAGCCTGCTCACGCGCAGAGCCATCGCCTGGTTTTACCGCGTAAATAGTAGAGGAGATTTGAATATCTGCCGCGGCAACACC
>JAWXUQ010000100.1:0-8157 GCA_044426225.1 Faecalibacterium sp.
CTGTTCTCTATCCTATTCTTTGGCGGGTTGTGGGGCTTCCCCGGCATGATTGTCGGTGTACCGCTGTTTGCCGTCATGTACGACATCGTGCGCCAACTCATTTTGCACGGGCTTGCCCGCAATGGTTGCAATGACATGATTCATGAATACAATGCTGAATTCGGCACCCCGCATGTCCCCCCCATGGTGAAACTTTCAAAATTTGCCGCAAAGGCAGCCAAAGAAGCCGCTGAAACGGCGGACGACATCTCAGATGCCGTAAAAGACGAAGCGGAAGAAATCATTGATACGGTGGAAGAAGTATTTGAGAAGTTCAAACAAATCAGAGAAGAAAAAGATGAGGACACAGATGAGGACAGCACAGAATCTGCCACCAAATTAGATACGGATAAAAAATCCGACCAATAATATATTCATCCGCACACAATAAAATAAAAACGCTTTCCCATGCCCATTGCAACAATCAGAATGCGAAACGAATGTTCGTGTTCTCAGCAAAGGCTATTGGGAGAGCGTTTTTTGTTTGTATGGATACCTTTAGATAAATGATTCTCCACGCAGCACCATATATCTGCGCGGCTATCGCAATCAACGCGCGATCATTGCGATAGCAATCAACAGTGCAATTTTATTCTGCCGCTAATTTTGCGAGCGCAGCAGCGGTAAGGGTTGCGAAATAATCGGCCGCCGGGGCGAGAGATGCCTCATCCACCATAAATTTTGGATGATGATTGGGCTCGGTCAAGCCAATTCCCGCATGAATGTAAACCCCTTTTGCAAGCTCTTGATAGCAAGAAAAATCTTCGCCAAGCATACTGGGTGGGTCAAGCGCGACCTCTAGCCCCTGCTCCTGCGCGATTTGCCCTGCAAATGCCGTCCATGCAGGGTCATTATCGGTAGCAGGCGGACCTTGGTGCCATAGAAACTCTGCGCTGCCGCCATAACTTTGGGCAATGCCCTCTATCAATGCACGCATCCGCTGTGGGATGAGGGTTTGGTCTGCTTTTGATAGCGTGCGCACCGTGCCTTCTAAATAGGCAGTCTTAGGCAGGACATTCCATGTCTTACCCGCCTCAAAATGGGTAATGCTGAGTAACGCCGGAGAGAGCGGTGCAACATTGCGGCTCACCACACTTTGTAGGGCGCTCACGATGCTTGCCCCCATCACAATGACATCCACGCTGTTCTCTGGGTAGGCGGCATGGCAGCCCACCCCCGTTAGATTAATCTCAAACCGATTGACTGAGGCAGTCACCGCACCTTCCCGCAGACCAATCACACCCGCAGGATAGAGCGGCGAGGTATGCAACGCAAACACCGCGCCTACCCCTTCCATGGCAGGGGTGCACAGGACATCCGCTGCGCCCATGCTTGCCTCTTCCGCTGGCTGAAACATAAAGCGAACGGTGCCGCAAAATTGATCGATATTCGCCTTGAGTAGCCGTGCGACACAAAGCAAAACCGCTGCATGGAAATCATGCCCGCAGGCATGCATCTTCCCCTCGTTTTGCGAGCGATAGGACAAGTCACATTCTTCTTGCACTGGCAATGCATCAATATCTGCACGCAGGGAAACGATAGGTGTCGCACCCGCCGGGCAAGATTTGGTGCCCGTAAGCTGCGCCACCAAGCCTGTTTTCATGCCATAAGGCAGCACCTCTACCCCCATCTCCGCAAGCGATTGGCGGATATAGGCAGTGGTTTCAAATTCTTGATACGGTAATTCGGGGTGAGCGTGTAACCACTCAAAATCAGCAATCTGCTGATTGATTTGCGCTTGGTTGCATTGCATGGTCGGTGCCTCCATTATTCTGTCATTGCGGATGAGTGTAAGCCGTACTGCCAAAACAGCAAACAGGTTTACACCCCCGCTTAATTTTTTCATGAGGAAAGGTTACAATTTTTTATTATGAATAGTATAGCATATCTTTTGCGCAGCTGACAACTGCTTGATTGTATCTTTTGGTGGCATGCGGGCATACTAAGGGCGGAGGTGATGCAACATGGCATTAACAGCAAAAGAAAAAAGTTTATTAAAGGATTTAAAAAAGCAATCCACCCTTTCGGGCGAGAAGTATGAATGCTATACTGAATGTGCAGGCGACAAACAACTGATTGAGCTGTGCAAAAAGATTGGTGAGTGCAAAACCAAAACGCACGAACTGATTATGAAAATGGACAAGGGCGAGCAACCCACTGTACCCAAGTGCAATCCTAAAAAACCGACCTTCAAGGCGGCATATTCTACCACCGCAAGTGCTGAGAAAAAACACGATGCTTTTATTTGTAACGATTTGCTCTCAAACGAAAAGTATCTTGCTGGGCTGTACAACACTTGTATTTTTGAGTTCACCACCGATGAAAACCGCGCCGTGCTCAATTATATCTTGACGGAAACACAGCGCCACGGCAAATTGCTCTATGACTATATGAGCACCAATCATATGATGTCATAATATCCCCCTCTGCGTTAGGGCAAGCGAAACATCATTGCTTTTTAGACGGTAACACGTGCAGCGAAGGCAATGATGTTTCTTTGCCTTTCAGCAGAAATAAAAAGAAAGAAAAAAAGGAATATTTTTTCTGAAAAATGCTTGAATTCTTAAGACAATAGTGTTATAATATCTATCGTGCTAAGAACGCACTGCGGTTTACACCGTAATGCATTCGATTCGCATTATAAAATAAGATGTGCCCTTTTAGCTCAGTCGGTTAGAGCATCTGACTGTTAATCAGAGGGTCGCCTGTTCGAGTCAGGCAAAGGGCGCCATTCAAAAAAACGATTTCATCTTTATGATGAGATCGTTTTTTTGCGTTGATAGGCAATTCCTACATGCCTTTCTTCTTCCTCCTTGTGGATAACACTTTTTGTTCAATTCGCATTTTCACACCTCTAACGCAGTTGCATCTAACACTTCATCTAACACGCCGCGTATGACTGAATAGGCGCTACATTTTCAAATGCAAAATATGAAAAATATTAAAAACAACGAAAATGCATTGACTTTTTATGCAAATGCACATATAATTTCAATAGACACTATCAACATTTTCAATAAACGGAGGATTAGATTATGGCATTTGGTTACAAAGTAAACAAAATCGCATTTGCAAACGAATACAAGGTGGAGGATCTTTTCGAGAAGATTAAAGATCAAACATTCCAAGCAGGGAAACCCGAGGTCATAAGCTATATGGGCAGTACCATCATTGTGTTCCCCGCATTAAACTCTAAAAACCAAGTACAAATTATGACAACTAGCCTTGGGAACAAAAAACCAACCAAGAAATATGTCATTCAAAAAGGTGACGAGCTAAACGTAAGTGGCGCTGCTAAAAACCTTGTTTTAAATAGCTTGACCGGTGGTTATAGCAACTTACGCAATACCTTTGGCGATGCACCAAAAGAATGCATGCGTTTAGTGGATACTACCTTTGAAGAACTGACCGCATTGGGCTTATAATTACATCATACGGGCTGTTACGCAGCCCCTAACCCAAAGAGGAACAACTTTGCAAAAAGCTGTTCCTCTTTTTTTCTTTGTTGTAGAAGAAGATTTTCTGATTTTTTCTTGTAGACTCACATTTTCTAGCACCAATCAAAACGCTGAAAACCAAGGAAGCAGGTATCTGACTTCATTCTCTTACATGCCCTAGCGTAACCTTCCCTACACTTGCTGCCTATTTGTCGACTACTTGCTGCCTATTCTACTTGTTTCATACCGCATTGTATGATAAAATAGAACAGCCCGCCATCGTGCGGGACAAGCGCGGTATTCCGCGTGACATCACACTATACCGCACTGCATTAGAACGGAGATTTTCATGGAAGTTATCGTCAACCAAGCCATTTTACATGTATTAGATACCACCCTGCCAGGTCCATTGCTTTCCTCGCGTTGCATGGAATTGACAGCGGAAAAGCTATCTTATTTTAACCATCACATTGAAAAGCTATTTGCCAGTGATGACATCAGTAATTGCCAATTACTAAAAGAATCTGCGTTCCAGAGCGAACTTTCGCACAATGAAGATTTCGTTGATTTTTCGCGCCGGATTGCGGGTGTGACCTTTGATTTTATCCATGCACACCCCACCATCCCTAGCGCCGACCTTGCAGTGATTGATTTCTCTTATCAAGGTGCGGCTTGGCTTGCAGTGCTGAAACTCAATTATAAAAACGGTTATACCCATTACACCGAGGATGCAGACGGTAACCCCATGCACTCTATCATTCAGCAGCGCACCTGTCTGCCTGCCCAAAGCGGTAAGGTAGAAGAAGGCGCGCTCGTGGAAATCGCAACGGGCAAACTGCGTTTGTTGGAAAAGAAATATGATATTGATGGAAAGAAAGAGTTTTATCTCTCCCCTGTTGTGTTCCAGTGCACCCAGACCTTGCCCGAAAAGAAAAAACTGCAAGTGTTACAGGAAGTCGCCACCCAAGCCGTGCTAGAGCATTATGCTGAGGATGACCACGTGGAAGAGCAGGTTGCCCTGATGATTTGCAACCAAGCAGTTGACCATAAAATCTCAGTCGAAGCGGTAAAGCAGCAAATCCAAGAAAATTATCCGCTTGCCGAAGTACCCTTCACCGATGCGATTGAGCAAACCCCCATTCAGGTGGCAGAAACTGTGACAGTGACCCCTGCCAAAATCCGCCGCATGGAAAGCCGTAGCATCAAGAGCGAAAACGGTGTAGAAATTAAAATCCCGACCGAAATGATTACCAGTGATGAAGCCGTAGAGTTCATTCACAACGGCGATGGCACAGTTTCGCTGCTGATTAAAAATGTAATTTTGTGATCATACCGACACATGCGGGTGACTGCAATGCGCTCGTCCGTCAGTTCACGTATATCCCACCCAATTGATATTGCCGCAGCAGTTCCATCACGGAATGCTGCACAAAGGAGCCTCATGACACAACAACGAAACTTCACCACTGGTAGCGTAAGCAAAACTCTTGTGCGTTTTACCGTGCCCATCGTCCTTACCCTGCTATTGCAGACCTTATATAGTGCGGTTGATTTGCTAATTGTGGGGCAATTCAGTACCGTATCGGATGTTTCGGGTGTCACAATCGGCAGCCAAGCACTGACCCTATTAACTGGACTGTGCACAGGACTTGCCATGGGTAGCACCGTATTGATTGGGCGCAAAATTGGTGAGAACGATCAAGATGGCGCTGCGAGTGTCATCCAAAACTCAGTGGTTTTATTCGGCGGAGTTGCGCTAGCCTCTATGCTCGTGCTGCTGTTTGGCAACAACCTGTTGGTATCGCTGCTAAAAACGCCAACCGATGCCGTTGCGCAAACCTCTCGCTACTTATTCGTTTGTACTCTTGGTATTCCGATGATTTTCGCCTATAACGTGCTAGGCAGCGTGTTCCGCGGGCTAGGGGATTCCAAAACACCGCTGATTGCTGTGACGATTGCCTGCATCTCGAATATTTTCCTTGATTTATTGCTTGTTGCAGGGTTCAATCTCGGCGCAACTGGCGCTGCCATTGCAACCGTCATTGCACAGGGGATCAGCGTGGTTGCCTCCGTGCTGATTGTCAAAAGCAATTATTTTAAGTTTGAAAAAGGAAAGACGAATTTTCACTGTATTGCGCAAATCTTTAACATTGGGTTGCCCATAGCCATCCAATCGGTGTTGACCACCTTTTCCTTTGTTGTTTTGACCGTTATTGTCAACCAATATAATTCCGTTTCATTCTCTGCTGCGGTGGGGGTATCAGAAAAACTCTGTGGTTTTATCATGCTCATCCCGCTTGCGTTTGGGCACTCCATCGCCGCATACGTGGCACAAAACATGGGCGCAGGACAACTAGACCGTGCTAAGAAATCACTTTATATCGGGATTGCCTATTCCCTTTCGTATGGGATTATCATGGCGTTTCTCGCCTTCTTCTATGGGGATACCCTAGCACGTGTTTTTACCAGTGATGCCGCTGTCTTGCTTTCTGCCAAAGATTATCTGCGCTCTTATGCGTTTGATACCGCCCTTGTACCCATTTTCTTTTGCATGTCTGGCTTTTTCAACGGCTGTGGCAAAACAACCTTCGTTATGCTGCAAGGGGTGCTGAGCGCAATTTTCATGCGCATTCCACTTGCCTATCTGTTTAGCCTGCTCTATCCTGCCTCGCTATTTCATATTGGGCTTGGCACACCAATTACTACTTTCATCCAAATTTTCATCTGCCTATATTACTATAAGCGAATTATGAGAAAGTCTCAGCTGCTGTGCGTGAGCGCGACATAAAACGAGATATAACAAAACCCCTGCATGATTGCAGGGGTTTTGTTATATCTAGAATTTTTCCGCCGTTTGGCTTATTGCACGCAGCGCCTTGGGCACTAGCAGGACAAACGCTAGCACAGTGCAAGCTGCCGCAATAATATCCGAGATAGGCTCTGCAAGGAATACCGCAAAAACCTTATCCTCGAAGAAATAAGGCAGGATAAAAATCATTGGAATTAACAAAATCAGCTTGCGCAGACAAGCGAGGAACAGCGAAATTTTCGCCTGACCCAACGCGACAAAAGTTTGCTGACATGCAACCTGTGCGCCAAGCGCGAAGAGACCGATAGAATATACTTTAAGGCTAGACACTGCAATCGCAACAAGGTCAGAGTCACTATTGAATAGCTGAATGAACATTCCCGGGAAAAGCTGCATCAGCGCCCACATGGTGGTGCTGAGCGTCATGCAGGAAATCAGCGTTAGCTTAAACGCTTCCATAACGCGCTTTGTGTTACCCGCACCATAGTTATAGCTGATGATGGGCTGTGCGCCCTGCGTAATGCCTGTCATTGGCAACAAGGTGAGCGTAAAAACGCTACTGATGATTGTCATGGAGCCGACCGCCATGTCGCCGCCATAGGTTTGCAGTGAGCTATTGAACGTGATGTTCAACAGGCTTTCCGTCGCGCTCATGGTAAAAGGCGCAAGCCCTAGCGCCACCGCAGGGGCAAGCACACCCCACCGAATGCGCATGTGCTTGCGCTTAATTTTAAGGATGGTTGATTTGCCTGTGAGAAAGCGCAGCACCCAAATAGCAGAAACCGCCTGCGAGAGAATCGTCGCAGTGGCAGCGCCCGCCACACCCATGTCAAACACAAAGATAAAGATGGGGTCAAGGATAATGTTCAGCCCCGCACCGATTAAGATGGTGCGCATGCTATAACTGGTAAATCCCTGCGTGCTGATAAAACAGTTAAGACCGAGCGTAACCTGCACAAAGATGGTACCGATAAGATAAATGCTCAGATAGCTCCACGCATAGACGATGGTGTTATCACTTGCGCCGAACAAAAAGAGCAAGTCTCGCCCAAAGACAAAGAAAAAGGTTGTAAGCACTGCCGACGCAATGACCAATGCCGCAGTACAGTTTCCCAAGATTTGTTCTGCGGCTTCGTTATCTCCTTCGCCCATTTTGATGGCGGCCTTAGGCGCACCACCCATGCCGAACAGGTTTGCAAACGCCGAAACAATCATAAGCACAGGGAAACACAGCCCTAACCCTGTCAGCGCAAGCGCACCTGTTTCCGCAATATTGCCAATATAAATGCGGTCTACGATATTATAAAGCGCGTTGACCAACTGTGATAACACCGCCGGAATGACCAGTGCAGGCAACAGCTTGGAAATGGGTTTCTCGCCAAGTTCTTTGCTTTTTGATTGTATATTACTCTTAGATTGTATATTATCCATTGAACGTCTCTTTTCTTCCATGATATCTTGTGGGGCAGCATTTTCATTTTATCGAGCATCACGCTCACTGCCGTGATTTTACACACGCTGTCTTCACTTTCACCAAATTCTCATAATCGTCTTTGGGTATTATAACAGATTGTAGAACGACTTGCCATAGAAGAATCAAAAATCCCATGTAACATTTTAAGAGAGTTGTCATTTGTGAATATATTATCCGAATTCTGCAAAAAGAAAAAAGCACTACCGAAGTAGTGCTAATTTGGTGACCCGTACGGGAATCGAACCCATGTTAACGGCGTGATAAAGCACTTGCTTAATGAGTGCGAGCGCCGCAGCGCGAAGTGCGAATTTAGCATAGCCTTAATTAAGCAGTGAGCAGCAGGTTAGCGCCGTGCGCCCGCCGCAGCGGGTGGTTCGAGCTTAGGCGAGCACATTCTA
>JAWXUQ010000101.1:0-8067 GCA_044426225.1 Faecalibacterium sp.
TTGAGCGCAAACGAAAAATCGCCGCTGACCGCCCACCAGATACCACCTGCCACCACCGCAATGCCGATAACAGCGGGGACAAACACCCCTGCCACTGCGTCTGCGGTGCGGGAGATAGGCGCTTTTTTGCCCTGTGCGTCCTCTACAAACTGGATGATTTTTGAAAGGGCGGTGTCCTTGCCGATGTGCGTGACCGCAACGTAGAGTGCGCCATCGACCGACACGCTGCCGCCAATCACCTGTGCGCCGACTGATTTTTCAACCGGTAAACTCTCGCCCGTTAGCATTGCCTCATTGATACTGCCATGCCCTTCGGTGACGGTGCCATCGAGCGGCACCTTGCTGCCGGGCTTGACCAAAACGGTATCCCCCACCTTGACCATCTCGACTGGCACTTCCCACTGCCCGTGTTCATCCACCAAAATGGCGGTGTCAGGGCTGAGCTGCATCAGCTTTTGGATGGAATCCTTGGTTTTTTCCTTGCTAGCGGCTTCTAGGTATTTGCCCACCGAAACAAGAGCGACTACCACCGCCGCCGATTCATAATATAAGCTGTGCGCGGCATGGGCATTGTCTGGGATGAAAAAGGTCATGACAAGGCTATACAAAAACGAAGCGCTTGCGCTGATGGCGACAAGGCTATCCATATTGGGGTTGCCATGCGCGAGCGAGCCAAAGCCGCCGATGAAAAACCGCTTACCGAGCAGCAAAACCGGGATGGTCAACAGCAACTGCACCAAGGCAAAGTTGGTGGGATGGGTGTTCATTGAGATAAGGTCGGGCATGGGCATGTTGGGGAACAGCATCTGTCCCATTGAAATAATCAGCAACACACCCGCACAAAGCACCGAAATGGTGAGGGAGATTTTCTGATTGCGCAATGCCTGTGCCGCCTCTGCTGCGTCATCCTGCGCGGTGGCTTGCTGTGGCGCATCGGTATGCAGGGCGGCAGTAAAACCCGCACGCTGCACCTTTTTGATGATTGCCTCAGGGTTACATGCGCCCTCCTCATAGGTGATGGTCAGGCGGTTCATGGGCAGGTTGACCTCACTGTGGCTTACCCCTGCGAGCTTGCGGGTGACCCGCTCTATCGCAGAGGAGCATGCCGCGCAGTGCATGCCGCCAATGTCATATCGCTGTGTGATCATGGTATCTCCTTTGGGTTGATTTGGTTTTATTTTGCGAATGTTCTTAGGCTGATTATATACCCCCTAGGGGTATTTTGTCAAGGCGGTAATTGCGCGCCTGCGCCGTAAAAATCAGCACAATCAGGACACCCCCACATGCTATGCCGCCACAAAAAGCAAAAAGCCGCACCCCTTGCGAGGTGCGGCTAAAATATTAGGGATGGCAAGCGGGAAACTCCGCTGCCCTACGCAAGGCAATCATGCATTGCGCCGTTCTTTTTTTGAAATTAGACTTGGCTTGCAGCAACTGCACAAGCAACGGTCATGCCAACCATTGGGTTGTTGCCCGCGCCGATGAGGCCCATCATTTCAACGTGAGCAGGCACGCTAGAAGAACCAGCGAACTGTGCATCACCATGCATACGACCCATGCTATCGGTCAAGCCGTAGGAAGCAGGGCCCGCAGCAACGTTATCTGGGTGAAGGGTACGGCCAGTGCCGCCGCCCGAAGCAACCGAGAAGTATTTTGCGCCAGTTTCCATTGCCCATTTTTTGTAGGTGCCGGCAACAAGATGCTGGAAGCGGGTTGGGTTGGTGGAGTTACCAGTGATGGAAACTTCAACGCTTTCTTTCTTCATGATAGCAACGCCTTCGAGAACGTCGTTTGCGCCGTAGCATTTAACGGCTGCGCGTTCGCCTTCGGAGAATGCTTTTTCCTGCACTACATTGAGCTCGCCAGTTGCGAAGTCATAGTCGGTTTCCACATAGGTGAAGCCGTTGATACGGGAAATGATGTAAGCAGCGTCTTTGCCCAAACCGTTAAGGATAACGCGAAGTGGGGTTTTACGTGCTTTGTTTGCGGTACGTGCGATACCAATTGCGCCTTCAGCAGCAGCAAAGGATTCATGACCAGCAAGGAATGCGAAGCATTCGGTTTCTTCTTTGAGCAGCATTGCGCCAAGGTTACCATGACCAAGACCAACCGAGCGCTGTTCTGCAACAGAGCCAGGAATGGTGAAAGCCTCAAGGCCTTCGCCGATGGCAGCAGCACATGCAGCAGCATCTTTTAGGCCACGGTTTACTGCGATTGCGGTGCCGAGGGTGTAAGCCCAAACAGCGTTATCAAAGCAGATGTTCTGCACGCCACGAACGATAGCGTCACAGTCAATGCCCTTTGCGAGGAGCATTTCCTGACAAGCGTCCAAAGACTCCAGACCATTTGCCTTTAAGCAAGCCTCAATTTTGGGCATGCGGCGATCCATAGATTCAAATTTAGCCATAATAAAACTCCTCCTCTCTTATTCTTCACGTGGGTCGATGTATTTAGCAGCGCCATCAAAGCGACCGTAAGTACCGATGTTCTTTTCGTATGCTTCTTTGGGGTCTTTGCCGTGACGGATGTCCTCAAGCATTTTGCCAAGACGAACGAACTGGTAACCAGTTACTTCGCCATTTTCATCCACAGCAAGTTTTAGAATGTAGCCTTCGGTGAGTTCTAGGTAACGAACACCCTTTGCAGCGGTAGAGAAGATGGTGCCAGTCATGCTACGCAAGCCTTTGCCCAAATCTTCAAGACCTGCACCAACAGGTAGGCCGCCTTCGCTGAATGCAGTCTGGGTGCGGCCGTAAACGATTTGTAGGAACAACTCACGCATAGCAACGTTGATTGCATCACATACAAGGTCAGTGTTGAGTGCTTCTAGGATGGTTTTGCCAGGAAGGATTTCGCCTGCCATAGCAGCCGAGTGGGTCATGCCAGAGCAGCCGATGGTTTCTACCAAGGCTTCTTCGATGACACCTTCTTTTACGTTTAGGGTGAGTTTGCAGGTGCCCTGCTGAGGTGCACACCAGCCCACACCGTGGGTCAAACCACTGATGTCTGTAATTTGGTAAGCCTTAACCCATGCGCCTTCTTCTGGAATTGGCGCTGGCCCGTGTTTGGGGCCTTTGGTTAGAGGACACATACGCTCTACTTCATGCGAATAGGTCATAATGATACTCTCCTTTTTTTGTGTTCGGGCAGGGCTGCGGAACTGTACAGCCACACTTTGCCGCGTATACCTTTATTATAAAGAAATTTTGCTCTGATTGCAAGCATTTTCGACAATAATTTAACAAAGAATTTGACATAATAGTAAAAAGGACAGGCACCCCTTCCCCACCCCAAAATCTGCAAAAACAGGCATGTTATCTGCGTTTTTGAGGGCAAAACAGGCAATGGAAAGGAGGGTTTTCGCCATTGCACCGCACCCGCACCGATTATTTTATGATTGACAAGGTTTCGCAAAAGAGGTATGATACAGTTAGTTAGCGATAACTAACCAACACAACAAACCATTATTGGAGGATACACTTATGTCACTGATTACAAATATTTACGCACGTGAAGTCATCGATTCGCGCGGCAACCCCACCGTAGAAGTAGAAATCACCACCGAATCTGGCGCATTTGGGCGCGCGATTGTACCCTCTGGCGCAAGCACTGGCGCACGCGAGGCACTTGAGCTGCGCGATGGCGACAAAGCACGCTTTTTAGGCAAAGGTGTGCTGCGCGCCGTGGCAAACGTAAACGATAAAATCGCCCCTGCCTTAATTGACATGGACGTAACCGACCAGAATGCCATTGACAAAGCAATGCTTGCACTCGATGGTACTGACACCAAAGAAAACCTTGGCGCAAATGCGATTTTGGGTGTATCAATGGCAGCCGCGATTGCCGCAAGCGATTACTACGGCATGCCGCTGTACAAATATCTGGGCGGCTTTAACGGCAAGGTATTGCCCGTCCCCATGATGAACGTGGTCAATGGTGGCAGCCACGCAGACAGCACCGTGGATTTCCAAGAATTTATGATTATGCCCATCGGCGCAGCGGACGTAAAAGAAGCCATCCGCATGGGCGCAGAAACCTTCCACCACCTGCGCAGCGTGCTAAAAGCAAAGGGCTATAACACCAACGTGGGCGATGAAGGCGGCTTTGCCCCCTCTTGCAAGGACGGCAACGAAGAGCCATTGCAGCTGATTGTAGAAGCGATTACCGCCGCGGGCTATCGCCCCTCTACCGAGGGCAAGCACGGCGACATTGCCATTGCGATGGACGTGGCTGCAAGTGAGTTCCACAACACCGAAACAGGCATGTATGACCTTACCAAATCGGGCGGCGGCAGCAAAACCACCACAGAAATGGTTGACCTACTTGCAGGTTGGTGCGATAAATATCCCATCATTTCCATTGAAGATGGGCTTGGCGAGAGCGACTGGGATGGTTGGAAAATCCTGACCGACCGTATTGGCGATAAAGTGCAGCTCGTGGGCGATGATTTGTTTGTCACTAACCCCGCCATCCTCAAAGAAGGGATTGAAAAAGGCATTGCAAACGCAATTTTGGTAAAGGTAAACCAGATTGGCAGCCTGACCGAGACTTTTGATGCCATGCAGATGGCAAAGGAAGCGGGCTACACCTGCGTTGTTTCCCATCGCTCGGGCGAAACCGAGGACACCACCATTGCCGATATTGCCGTTGGCTTTAACGCAGGGCAGATTAAGACTGGCTCGATGTCCCGCACCGACCGCATTGCAAAGTACAACCAACTGCTGCGCATTGAGGACGCACTGGGTGAGGTGGCAGAGTACAAAGGGCGCGAAGCGTTTTATAATATTGGCAAATAACGCCCCGTAAGAACTGATTGCCGCCTTGGCAGAGAGCAACCTACCGCCAAAGCAAGGCAGTTTTGTGCCATCGCACAATACACGTAAAAACAGCAGCACCGCACATTCTGAGCTTCAGAACATGCGGTGCTGCTTCTTTATTACAATAGGTTTTTTATTGTTCTATGCGATAGAGCGGGCGCAGGACGCGGGCAAGGGCACAAGGCATGTGCGCACAGATTGCGTGCCTTTAATAGACAACCTCTTTTACAAGGCATCCCGCAAGGGTGGTAAGCTGCGCGATGGTGGTGCCATCACAGCCATCTGCCTCTAACTCGCGCAGGATTGCCCCCTGCACAGCTTGGTCTTTGCTCAGCGCACCCACCGCAAGCACCAGTGCCGCCGCCGATTGGTACAGCCAAGGCTTATCGGTCAAATAGGGGTCTTTTTCAAACCATTCGCGCCCCATGGGCTGCCCGAACACCTGTTTTTGGCAGTTATAGCTATGTAGCTTGCCACATTCCACATTGGTGCGCTTGCTTTGTGGAAAATCGAGGGTGGGGTTGTTTGCCTGTATGTGGGTCATCAGCTGAAAGGCGACCGCAAAAAAATGGTGCTGGTCTAGGATGATTTCAGCATATCGCTCGGAATATTCCGCAAACAAATCCGCGCCATAGCCCCCTTGATATCCCAGAAAATCATACCACTGCGCAATGCCATCCTGCGCAAAGGGCACCGCACCCGTGCCATCGTATTTGGCATGGAACAACTGCGCCAAGCGGAAGGCAAGCGCCTGTTTTTGCGCGGGGTCAGTCATGGAAAAATTGCGCTGCACTGCTTTTTCGTTAAAGGCATCCGTCTTTTTGCGAATTTGGGCAAGCTCTTTTTCGCCCAAGCCCATCGCCGCAGTGATTGCCTCGAACTCTGCCTTGGTGCGCACAACATCCACCCCCGCACCCGCAACCTTTTGATAAAGCGCTAGCGCGGCATAGTAATCTTGGCGCGCGGCGGGTGTGGGCATGCTGCGCTGTGCTGCGCGCCCGCCGACCTTGCTGCCATCCCATCCGTCTGTGACGTCTTTATTCCAATCCGCTTTATCAAAGCTAGCCTTGGCTTTCTCACGGCGCGGCGCACCGCCAAACCACCGCTGCACAAGGCTTGGCTTGGCACTGCCTGCCCCTGCTGCCCCCGCAAGGTGATACTGCGCCAAATCGTTTTCAAAGCGCCCCGCAGGTGCACCCAAGTCCCGCACAGCTTGCAGAAAATCAGGCTGCACCGCACCCGCAAAGGGCGCACAAATCAGATAGGGCGCGTTCGCAAAAATGCACTCTATCTGCTCTTGCTTGTTTCGGCTGTCAATGGCGAGTGATTTGATTTTCTGCTGCATGGTTTCCTCCTTTATGATAATGCACTGTTTTTGTCTGGTGCTTGCTTTTGTATCGTACTTGAAGGTGCAATTTTGTTTTGCGCTGTTCCACGGTTTGGATTATCAGCTTGATTGTATTCCGTTTTGTTGTAAGCGAGTATAACACAAATTTCATGCGTATACTAGCTATATTCCATCAAAAACGCAACATTTCTGTTTCAAATTAAGTTTGCCCGCCGTTAGGGTTGTTCTTCTTACTTGGCTGTATCAAAAACACCATGGCAAAGCCCGCCACCGCTGCGGCGATGGCGATATAATGCCGCCCCGCCGAGAGGGCGAGGAAATTGGCAAGCAGCGGGAAAGCAAGACTGCCCACGCTTTGCCCCAGTGCCAAAAAGCCGTAATTGACCCCGGCATGGGGTAGCCCGAACAAATCGGTTGAGAAGGCAGGCAGCACCGCCGCAAGCCCTGAATAGCAAAAGGTAAGCCCCGCGTACACCGCCACAAAGAGCCACCCCTGCGCGAATAAGAAAGCGAGCGAAAGGGCAGCCGAGGCGGCAAAGAGGCACAAATCTGTGCGGCGGCGGGTGATTTTATCGCTGAGCATTGGCATGAGCAGCCGCCCCGCCGCGCTGCCTACGCTGCCAAACATAATGACGGACAGGGCAGCAACTTCGCCCAAGCCGCGTTCTTGCCCAAGGCGCACCAAAATAGGGCTGAACAGCAGCACAGCCGGGGTAGAAAAGCAGACCGACGCGGCGCACAGCCAATACTGCCGCGTTTTGAGCATTTGCCGCGGGGAGTAATCGAGCGGGATTTTTGCCGTTGCCTTGCGGGCTTTTTTTGCATTAGCGATGGGCTGCTGCGCCGCAACCCGCACATCCTTGCGCATGGTGATGTAGCTTTCTTGCGGGGGTGTTTGCCTGTATGCCTTGCCCTGCTGCGCCGGGGTTTGCTTTGGCGGCGGCGGATTTTGCAGCATAAGGCTGCCGAGCAGACAGACTGGGAACATCAGCGCGGCAAGCGACCAAAATGCCGCCCGAATGCCAGAGATTTCTATTCCAAACAGTATAAAGCCGTTCGTAATAAACCGCACGTAAATTGTCAAAAAAGCGCCCGAAAGCCCGACTGAACAGCCAATCACTCCTGTGGCAAAGCCTTTTTTATCGGCATACCATTTTTGCGCACAAGAGAAAATGGCGGGGTATAAAAAGGCACTGCCCAAGCCCGCCGGCGCACTGAACAGCGCAAAAAAGAGCCACTGATTGCCCACGGGCAGGAAAGCCGCCGCCAGAAAGCCACCGCATAGCAATGCGGTTCCCCAAAGCGCCGCAATGCGGGGGCCTTTTTTGTCTTGCAGAAAGCCGCCAATCACACAGCCAAGCCCAAAAAAGGCGATGAGGATGTGAAAGGCATAGCTTGCGATATCCTCAGAGAATTGGTATGTTTCCATGACTGGGTTTTGGAATACGCCCCATGCTGCGGGAATGCCAGTTAAGATTTGCACCGCCGCGCCGGCTGCTAGGATGGCTGCGCGGTTGGGGGATTTGAATGGATTTTGCATTGATGTACCGCTTTCTTTTTTGTTTGTGCGTTTTACTTTTCTTTTTGGCACCGACTACCGAATGGTTTTGCGTTTTCCCAAGGCTGCGGGTTTTGGTTTTCTTTTTGTTGCTCGACGTGCCGCTACGCACTCATTTTTTCAAACGCACTGCGGGATTTGCCTTTTTATCGGTTCTGCATGCCGCAGTGGTTTTTGCCTTCTCCCAAGGCGCGGGGTGTTACTTTTGCCGCCAAAAGCGACGGAAAACCGCAACCGTTCGCATGCGGTTGACGCAGCGCTTAGGGGCTTCTCGCCCCTAAGTACCCCGCGTTGCAGGCGCGTGTGTTGTTTGCATTTCTCGCCGCATCCGTCTGCGCCGCTTA